>NZ_RFFI01000267.1 GCF_003696205.1 Cellulomonas triticagri | reverse complement strand
CCCCTGGGGCGCACGGCCGCCGGTCCGACCGGCACGACCGGTGCGCCGGGCGTCCTGGGCGCGTCGGGTGCCCCTGGCGTCGCCCGGGCGGTCCCCGCGCCCGCGGTGTGGGCGTCCCCGACGACCGCACCGTCGACACCGGGGAGCCTCGGCTCCACGCCACCGCCCTCCGCGCCGAGCCCGGCCGACGGACCGCGTCCGTCCGGTGCGCCGAGCGCGTCGGCGACCCCGCCCGTCCCGCCCGTCCGGGGGCTCGCCGGGCTGCTCGCCGCGTCCCCGTGGCGCGGCACGCTGACGGCGCTCGCGGCGGTGCAGGTCGCGTTCCTCGGTCTGCTGACCTGGGCTTCCCGCCCCACGGTGGCGCTCGGTGCCGTCGCGGTGGTCGTGCTGGTGCTGCGGGCCCGCCCGCTGGTCGTCGCGGAGCTGCGCGGCGTCCTGGTGGGCGTGGCGACCGCCTACGGCACGGTCGTGGTCGCGGTGCTGCTCGGGGCGCAGGGCTGGGACGGGTTCGGCGTGCTCGGCCTGGTCGCGGTGTCCCTGCTGGTGCTGGCGGCCGTGCTCACGGTCCTGCCACGCGTCGCGACGGACACGTGGCTGGGCGTGCTCACCGTGGCGCTGCTGCCCGCGGTCGCCGGGATCGTGGCGGTGGCCGTGGACCGCACGTGGTGGGGCGCGGGCGTCGCGGCGGCGCTGCTGGCGCTGGAGGTCGTGCTGCTCGCGACCGGCGCGCGCCGCGTGCCGGGCTGGCTGCGGGTGCTCGCGGCAGCCCTCGCACTGCCGACGGCCTCGGTGGTCGTGATCTGCGCGGGTGCGGTGCTGCTGCCGGGCTCGGGGTCGCCGGTGCTGCTCCCGGTCATCGCGGTGCTCACGGCGGGTGTCGCGCTCGCGGCCCCGGGTGCGGCGGCGGGCGTCGCGCGCCGGACCGCCGACGTCCGTCCGGGCAGCGCGCGCATCGCCCTCGAGGTCGCCGCGGCGGCGACCGGCGGCATC
>NZ_RFFI01000266.1 GCF_003696205.1 Cellulomonas triticagri | reverse complement strand
GCCGACGCCCCCGCCCGGCACGGGTGGCCCGCGCGGATCGCCCGGCGCGCGGCCCTGGTGGGCGGCGAGGTGCTGCGCGTGCGGTCGCGCGGCGACGTCGCGCGGCTGTCCTGGTCCACGGGGTTCGGCGTCGGCTACGCCCTCGGCGGGCTGCCGGACCCGGAGCCGTACCCGCTGGAGGCCGTGGCTCTGCCGCACCGCTGACGGCCCGCCTGGGCCGCGCCGGACGGGTGACGGGCCACCCGACCGAGCACCGGAGCCGACGCCCACGTGCGGCAGTCGGGTGACGCGACTCGATTTCCGCTGTCCGGTTTGCGATGGTATGTCGACTTCCCGGTTCGTCCGGGGCCACCGACCCGGAGGTGAGCCGTGACCGACAGCGTCGCCGCGCGCGCCGACCTGTCGGTCGTGGTCGTCGCCCAGGGGTCCGAGGCGGCGCTGCTCACCGCCGTCCGCAGCGTCCTCACCGCCCTCGACCTCGCCGCCCACGGCGTCCGGCACCACGGCGGCTGGCTGCGCGGCGAGCGCCTCGGCGGCGAGATCGTCCTCGTCGTGCGCGACGTCGCCGCCCTGCCCGCCGCCGTCCGCCGCGACCGCCGCGTGCGGGTGGTCGCGGCCCCCGGCGTCGGCACCGGACGCGCCCGCAACGTCGGCGTCGCCGCCGCCCGCGGCCGGTACCTGCTGTTCACCTCGCCCGACGCCCGCGTCCCCGTGCCGTGGGCCGTCGAGATGACCACCCCGCTGCGCGAGGGCCGCGCCGACCTCACCGGCGGCGCCGTCCGCCTCGCCGACACCCGGCCCGCCTGGGTGGACGACGCCCTCGCCGCCGCCGTGCTCGGCGTCGTCCCCGACCCGCCCACCTCCGGGCGGGCGTTCTCCGGCGTCAGCATGGCCGCCACCCGCGCCGTGCTCGAGTCCGTCGGGTTCGACGAGGCCCTCGGCACCCCCCGCTACCCGTTCACCGGCGACGTCATGTTCCGCCACGACGTCGTCGCCGCGGGGTTCCGCGAGCTGGCCGTGCCCGGCGTCACCGTCGAGCGCCGCCCCGACCCCGGCGCCCTCACCCCCCGCGCCCTGCGGCGCCGCGCCGCGCAGCACGCCCGGGGCGCCGCCTACCTCGACCGGCACCTGCGCGACGCCCGCC
>NZ_RFFI01000265.1 GCF_003696205.1 Cellulomonas triticagri | reverse complement strand
CCCCGCGGCCCGCGTCGAGCGCCTCGCGCCACCGCGCCGCCGCGCCCACGGCATCGCCCGCGGAGCGAGCGCAGTCGCCCAGGCCGGTGAGCGCGACCACCTGCTCGCCGACGTCCCCGGCCTCGCGGGCCAGGTCCAGCGCCCGGGCGAACCAGGTCTCGGCCGGCTCGCCCGCGTCCAGCGCGACGGCACCGCGGGCGTTCAGGGCCTCCACCTCGACCAGCCGGGCGCGCAGTCCGGCCGCCGCCTCCAGTGCGTCGGCGAGCGTCGCCGCCGCGGCCTCCAGGTCCCCGGTGCGGTGCTGGGCCTGCCCGAGCACGGCCAGCACCTCGGCGCGCACCTCCACGTCGCCCAGGTCGGCGGCGCGGTCGACCAGGGCCCGCAGCGACGGGACCGCGGCGGCCACCTCGTCCCCGACGACCACGGCGAGCCGCTGCTCCTGCAGCGCGGTGCGCAGGCCGAGGTTCGCGTCGCCCAGCCGCTCGGCGGCGACCCGGGCCAGGGCGACGCGGGCGCGCGCCTCCGGGTACCGCCCGGCGTGCTCCAGCGCGAGCGCCGAGTTGCTGGTGACGACGGCGACGTTCAGCACGTCCCCGACGTGCTCGGCGAGCGCCAGGGCGAGGTCGTAGCCCGCGAACGACTCCTCGTGCCGACCCAGCACCCGCAGCGCGTCCGCGTGGTTGCCGACCGCGCGACCCTCGCTGACGGCGTCGCCCCCGGCCCGCGCGGCGGCGGCCGCCTCGGCGTAGGTGCGCACGGCGTCGTCGGTTCGGCCGAGCCGCTTGTAGACGTTCCCGATCCGGTTCAGCGTCTGGCCGGGGCGCGGGTCGTGCCCCGACTCGTGCGCGCGGACCAGGTGGGACAGCGCCTCGTCGTAGCGGCCCAGGTGCTCCAGGGCGCGCCCCAGGTCCCGACCCGCGCGGCTGCGGCCGGCCGGGTCGGCGGACTGCGCGGCGGCGCCGTGCAGCAGCAGCGCGTCCCGGCGGTGCCCGGCCGTGTCCAGGTAGGCGGACAGCAGGCCGGACAGGTCGCCGAGCGGGGTGGCGAGCCCGAGGTCCGCGCACCGCAGCCCCGCCGCGACGGCGACGGGACGCAGGGCGTCCAGCCGCTCGCGCGCGACGGCGGGCGTCGTCGTGGCGGCGACGCCCGCGGTGACGTCGTGGTGCGGCGCGACGGCGGCGACCAGCGGCCGGGC
>NZ_RFFI01000264.1 GCF_003696205.1 Cellulomonas triticagri | reverse complement strand
CCGCGACGCGCGCGCCGAGCGCGGCGAGCAGCACGAGCGCGGCACCCGCGATCCCCCACCACACCGCGTCCCGGCGGGCACCCGCGAGCGGGTCGGCGCGGGGCGTGACGTCGACGGTGCGCGCGCTCGCGGCCGAGGCGGCGTCGACCTGGTGCACGGGGCTGGGCGGCCCGAGCGCGGTGCCGTCGTCCACGAAGGCCAGCGCGTCCGCCGGGCGCACGACGCCCCAGCCGACCAGGTCGTCCCGCTCGGCGGGCTGGTCCCGGGCGGCCGTGACCTCGAGGCGGTGCGCCCACTGCGCGGGCGTCTCCTCCGGGTACCGCTCGGCGAGCAGCGCGGCGGCGGCGCTGACGTACGCCGTGGCGTAGGAGGTCGAGACGCTCTCGCCGGAGAGCATGCAGTCACCGGCCGCGTGGTAGGTCGTGAGGATGTTCGTGCCGGGCGCGGCGACGTCGACGTGGTCGCCGTGGATCGCGTCGCCGGACGGGTCGTCGTCCACGTCCACGGCGGTGACGGCGAGCGCCCCCGGGTACGCCGCCGGGTAGCGGGGGCCGTCGGTCTCGTCGCTGCTGGTGGTGCGGTTGCCCGCGCTGGCGACGACAAGCGACCCGGCGGCCGTGGCGCGGGCGACGGCCTCGCGCAGCGCCGGGGTGTCGGTCGGGGTGCTCATGGAGACGTTGACGACCGCCGCGCCCGCCGCGACGGCGGCGTCGATGCCCGCGGCGATCCGGCTCGCGTCGGGGGCGACGCCCTGCTCGCGGGCCTGGTCGTCGTCGGCGTAGTAGACGCGGACCGGCAGCACCGAGGCGTCCGGGGCGAGCCCGACGACGCCGGAGCCCTCGACGGGTCGGGCGGCGATCTGCCCGGCGACCGCTGTGCCGTGGCCCGCGGTGTCGGTGCGCCCGGCGGGGTCGCCGCTGACGCCGACCAGGTCGACGCCGGGGAGCACCGCGCCGCCGAGGTGCGCGTTCCCGACGTCCACGCCCGAGTCCACGACCGCGACGACCACACCGGCGCCGGTGGCGGCCGTCCAGGCGGACTCCGCCGACAGCCGGGCCAGCGCGGGCGGGGCGTCGGTCGTGTACGCCACCCGGTCCGGGGTGCACTGCTGACCGGTCGCGGCGGGGACCGGCGGGGCGGCCGACGCGGTGACCGCGCCGACGGGGAGCAGCAGCAGCGCGGCGGCGAGCGCCGCGGCGGCCCGGCGGCCTCGCGGGTGCGACG
>NZ_RFFI01000263.1 GCF_003696205.1 Cellulomonas triticagri | reverse complement strand
TCCCGGGCCGGGCCGGCGGGTCCGGTACCGGCGTGCGCCGGGCCGCCTCGCGGCGCCCGGCGCTCCTCCACCTGGCCCCGCTCGTGCTGTGCCCCTGCCCTGGTCGTCGTCACCGTGTCCATCTCCGGGTCCTCCTCGCTCCTCGGTCGTGCGGTCCGTGCGTCGCGGCGACCCTGCGCCGCCGTCCTCCGAGGCTGCCCGTCCGGGCCGCCTGGCCCCCTCGCCCGGCGGCCACGTCTGGGGACCGTGCACGCACCCGCCCCCTGTGGGCGGCTCGGCACCCGCTCGTCGAGCGGCTCCCGCGCGATCAGCCCAGCAAGCCTCCGGCGAGCGAGACGAGCACGGGCACCAGCCCGACGAGCACGAAGGCGGGCAGGAAGCACAGCCCGAGCGGGAGCACGACGCGCACGCCGAGCCGCCCGGCGGCCTCCCGGGCGGCCCTCTGCCGTCGGGCGCGCAGGTTCGTCGCCGCGGCCCGCAGCGCGGGTCCGGCGGCGGTGCCGCCGACCCAGGCCGCGGCGAGGGGGTCGAGAGCGGCGGCCGTGCCCGGTGCGTGCGCGAACGCGGCGGCCCACGGTGCCCCGAGGACGAGCGCGCCGCCCGCACGGTGCAGCTCGGCTCCGGCAGCCCCGCCGAGGGCCTGCCCGACAGCGGACAGCGCGTGCGGGACGGAGGCGCCCGCCTCGACGGCGACGGTGAGCAGGTCGACGACGGTGACCAGGTCGGGCGGCTCGGCCGGATCGGCCGGGGGCGGTCGCCCGGGTGCGGTTCGCGAACGCGGGACGGGCGGACGCGCGAGGAGGTGCGTCGCGGCGACCGCCAGCACGAGCAGGGCCCCGGCCACGTCAAGGCCCCGGGGCGGGCTCGTCGCCGGACTGCCGGGCCGCCGCGACCAGCCGGTCCACCCACCGCCGACCGGCGAGCGTCAGGGCGAGGCCGAGCAGCCCGGCTCCGGTCCCCGCCCGGCCGTCGAGCAGCACCCCGGCGACGTCGGCACCGAGGACCGTACCGAGTCCTGCGGCCAGCAGCGGCAGCCAGGTGAGCAGGCGGGTGGTCTGCGCCGGACCCGCGAGCGCGGCCCGGACGGCGGCCTCCGCGTCGGCGTCCGCCGCGAGGGACCGGGCGCACCCGTCGAGCACGTCGGCGAGCGGCGCCCCGAGATCGGCGGCGAGGCGGGTCGCCGCGAGGACGCCCGCGACCCGCGCGGCGGGGTCCGGGCCGCCGTCTC
>NZ_RFFI01000262.1 GCF_003696205.1 Cellulomonas triticagri | reverse complement strand
CGTCCCGGGCGCCCCGCTCCCGCCGGTCGTGCGGGCCCCGGCGGGCCCGCCGCCCGTCCCGGGGTACGGCTCGGTCCCGAGGTACGCGCCGGTCCCGGGGCGGGGGCCGGCGGCGCCGGTCATGCCGCCCGCCGGTCGGCAGCTCGACGTGACCCGGCTGCTCGCGCTGGCCGGAGCCGGTCTGGTCGCGGCGGCCGCCCTGGTGTTCGCGTTCTTCGTGCTCACCGACGAGCCGCTCGCCCGGGTGATCGTGCTGCTGCTCGCCACCGGCCTCGCGGGTGCGGGCACGCTGCTGCTGCGCCGCACCGGTGCCGGGTCGTCCGCCGAGGCCATCGGCGTGCTCGTCGCCGCGCTGACCCTGGTCGACGCGTGGGTCACCGCCGACCTCGCCGACGGGCCGGTGCGCTGGCTCGTGCTCGCGACGCTGCTGCTCACGCTGGGCCTCGGCATGCCCGCGGCCGGGGCCGCGCTGCGCGTCCGGTCCTGGACCGCGCTGGTGCTCGTGCTGCCCGCCGTGCCGCTGTGCCTGGCGGGGGCGACCGGCACCGCCTGGGGGTGGCAGCTCGGCCTGCAGACCGCCGTGCTCGTCACGCTGGTGCGCGTCGGCCACCGGCGGCAGGTGCGCGCGCGGTTCGGCGGCGGCACCGCCGTGGTCGACGCGCTGCTCACCGTCGCCGCCGCGCTGCTGCTCCTCGCCGCGCTGCTCCAGGGCTTCGCGCTGCAGCCGCCCGCCGAGGCGTGGTGGACCGGTGGCGTCACCCTGAGCCTGCTGCTCGCGGCCGTCGTCGCCCGCCTCCAGGCGCTCGCGGGCGGCGGACCGGCCTGGACCGGGATCGCCGCCGCCCTCGCCGTGCTCGCCGGGGCGGTCGCCCCCCTCGCGCTCGTCCCCGAGACCGTCCCCGCCGCCGCCGGGGCGGCCGCCGTGGGCGCCGCGCTCGTGTGGACGGCGCTCGTGCTCGTCCGGCCCCGCGCCGCGCAGGAGACGCCACCCCGCGGCGCCCGCTACCGGGCGCAGGTCACCGGTGGCTGGGTCGCCCTCGTCCTCGTGACCGGTCCCGGGGTGCTCGCGGGCCTGTTCGCCGGGCTCGCGCTGCTCGACGGCGTCGACCCGTCGCTGCCGCTCGGCCTGCCCGGCGACGCGTTCGCCGCGTTCGACGTGCCGGGCTCGGGCGTCGGGCCGGTGCTGTCCGCGCTCGTGCTGGTCGGCGCCGTCGCGACCGCCGGGCGCCTCGCGCTCCCG
>NZ_RFFI01000261.1 GCF_003696205.1 Cellulomonas triticagri | reverse complement strand
CCGTACCCCGCTGCTCGCCGCGCCCGGCGCCGACGACGAGGGCGAGGACGAGCCGGACCGCGTCGAGCCGCACCGCGCCGCGACGCTCGCCGGCCCGGCGGCGGAGGACCTGGTCCGGGCGCTCGCGCCGTTCTTCGCCGGGCTGGTCGAGGTGCCCGCCGCGTCGCTGCCCGCCGCGCGGGCCCTCGGCGTGGAGGTCCGCGAGGTCGCCGAGGTGGTGGACGAGCTGCCCGCCGCCGCGGGGCTGCCGCCGGAGCGGTGGCGCGACCTGTACGCGACGCTCGCGCCCGCCGTGGCGGACCCGCTGGTCCGGGAGGCCCTCGCGTCGCTGCCGGTGCCGCTCGCGGACGGCCGGGTCGTGCGGGGTGCGCGCTCCCTGCTGCTGCCGGTGGCCGGGGCGCTCGACCCGGCGGGTCCGGTGGCGCGCGCGCTCGGCACCCTCGGGCGCTGGGGCGTGCGCCTCGTGCACCCCGCCGCGGCCCACGACGTGCTGGAGCGCCTGGGTTCTGCCCCCGCCGACCCCGCCGCGCTGCTCGCGCACCCCGGGGTCCGGCAGGCGGTGCTGGACCAGGCCGCCGAGGACGACGTCGCCGCCGCCGAGGAGGTCAGCGACGCGGTGCTCGCGCTGGTCCGGGCCGCGATCGCGGACGACGGGCCCGACGAGGCGGACGCACCGGTGCCTCCGGCCCGCGCCCTGCTGGGCCTGCTGACGCTGCGCGCCGCCGACGGCGAGCCGACGCCCGCGCACGGGCTGGTGCTGCCGGGCTCGCCTGCCGCGCGACTCCTGGACGACCGGGTGCTCGCCCCGGTGGACGAGGTGGCCGTGGACCGCTGGGGCGCGGACGCGCTGGTCGCTGCGGGGGTGCGCGCGGACCTGGTGCCGCTGGTGCTGACCGACGTCGCGACCGGCGACGACCTCGGCGGCGGTGACGAGGACGCGGACCTGGTGACCGACGGCCTGGACGGCTGGGACAACTACCTCGCGCACGTCGCCGACCTGGTGGGGGAGGGCGAGGTGCTCACCGAGGTGCTGGCGGTCGCGGACCTCGACGCCGTACACCCCGACGCGTGGCCGGACGTGCTGGTGCGGCTGGTGAGCCCGGGCGTCCTGCGCCGGGCGCTGCTCGACCCGGTGCGCGCCTCCGACGGGACAGCCGTCCCGGGGTACACGGCGTGGTGGCTGCGGGCGCGGTCCGGGCTGCTGCCGGTCGGACCGTTCGCGGCGACCGGGGCGGACGCGGCGGTCGTGCGGCTGCTGCCCGCCCCGCCGGACGCCGTGGCCGGGCTGGACGCCGCCGCGCAGGTCGCGCTCGG
>NZ_RFFI01000260.1 GCF_003696205.1 Cellulomonas triticagri | reverse complement strand
CGCGAGGCCGCGCACCGCCGCACCCGACGCGCCGCGCGCCCGCAGCAGCACGAACGCCGCCCGCCGCCGCTCCACCGCGAGGACGGCGGCCAGCCACAGCACGCCGAGCGCGGTGCCCGCGGTCCCGGCCGCGAGCACGTCCAGCACGGTGGTGACCGTCGCCTCCCGCGCGCGACCGGCGACGAGCACGTCCGCGGTCTCGCTGCGCAGGCCCTGCGCGGCCCGGATCCGCAGCAGGTCGGCGAGCAGCGCCTCCCGGTCCTGGCCGCGCACGGCAGCGGCGTCGAGCGGGTACCAGGACCGGGCGCTCGCCGGCGTCGGGACCGCCAGCGCCGCGAGCGCGGTCGGGGCCACGAACGCCGCGCCCGTCACCAGGACGCCGTTGTTCGGGTCGTCCACCACGGACGCGGCGAGCGTCGACGGCAGGTGCGACCAGTAGCCCGCCCCGGGGTCGACGGCGGCGAACGTGCCGACCAGCCGCACCGTCACCGGGTACCCGGCGTCGAGCGACCGGCGGTCCTCGCCGACGCGCCACCGCAGGTCCTCGGCCGTCGCGGCGGACACCGCCACCTCGACCGGCGGGAGCCGACCGGGGACCGTGACGTCGCCCGGCGCCGCGCCCGCGACCGCCCCCGCGTCGTACGGCCCGGGGAGGCGGCCCTCGACCACCTCGACCTGCTCGGCGACCGTCGGGTCCAGCAGCAGGGTCAGGAACATCTCGCTGACGTCGGGGGCGGCGTCGCCCTTGCTCAGGTCGAACGTCTCGCGCGCGATCACCTGCTCCGCGCCGGACAGGACCGCGGCCAGCGCGGGACCGGCGTCGGCGACCCGCGCCTCCACCTGCTCCCGGTGCGCGTCGACCAGCGCCGTCGCCTCCGCCGGGGTCGGCACCGGTCCCCCGCCGACGACGTCCCGCGCGGGCAGCGCGAGGTCCCGCGCCACCGCCGACTGCGCCGCGACCTGCTGCGCCAGGTCGTCCGCCACCATCCGCTCGACGGCCCGCGGCCACGCGGCCAGGACCCCTGCGACGAGGAACGTCGTCAGCGCGAGCGCGACGAGCGTGCCCGCCTCCGCGCGCGCCTGCCGGAGCAGCAGCCGCACGGCGGTCGGCCGGGGCGCGCTCACTGCTGGGCCTCCTGCCGGACGGGGGCGTCCCGGACGCTGCGCCGCACCCGCACCGCGACGTCCAGCACCACGCCCGCCACCGCCAGGGCGGTGAGCCCGAGCAGCACGACGAGGCCGACCGGGTCCGCCGTCGGCGGCACGACCGTCGCGGGGTCGGCGCTGGTGGCCTGCACCAGCGTGCCCGCGCCGAGCGCCGCCACCGCCGTGCCGCCCGCG
>NZ_RFFI01000259.1 GCF_003696205.1 Cellulomonas triticagri | reverse complement strand
CGCCGGCCGGACCCGCCCGCGCCGTCGCCCGCCTCGCCGGACGCCTGCTCGGAGCGCCCGCGTGACGCCGCCCGCTGACGCCAGGCTCGTCGCCGACGTGCGGCGGCGACTCGCCGGGGCGGACGGGCCCGTCACCGCGCAGCAGGTCGCCGGAGCCCTGCGGGACAGCGGGCGCGTCCTCGGCCGCACCGCCCTCGCCGAGCTCGCCGTCGAGGTCCAGGCAGAGATCAGCGGGGCCGGACCGCTCCAACCCCTGCTCGCCGACCCCCAGGTCACTGACGTCCTCGTCAACGGGCCCCGGGACGTCTGGGTCGAGCGCACCGGGACCCTCGCCCGCACCGACGTCGACCTCGGCGACGCCACGCGCGTGCGCGAGCTCGCGGTTCGCCTCGCGGCCGCGGGCGGCCAGCGCCTCGACGACGCGCGCCCGTCGGTCGACGCCCGGCTCCCCGACGGCACCCGCCTGCACGCCGTGCTCCCGCCGGTGGCCGACGGCTGCACCCTGCTCTCGCTGCGCGTCGTGCGGCACCGGCCGTTCACGCTGGACGACCTCGTGCGTTCCGGCGCCGTCGCCCCCGGCGTGGACGCGGTGCTGCGGGGGCTCGTGCGCCAGCGCGCGAACCTCCTCGTCTCCGGGGCCACCGGGACCGGCAAGACCACCCTGCTGTCGACGCTGCTGTCCCTCGCCGACCCCGGCGAGCGGCTCGTCTGCGTCGAGGAGGCCGGCGAGCTCGCGCCTCGGCACCCGCACGTCGTCCGGCTCCTCGCCCGCCGGGCCAACGTCGAGGGCGCGGGTGCGGTCGACCTCGCCGACCTGGTGCGCGAGGCCCTGCGGATGCGACCCGACCGGGTCGTCCTGGGGGAGTGCCGGGGCGCGGAGGTGCGGGAGGTCCTCGGCGCCCTCAACACCGGGCACGACGGCGGTGCGACCACCGTCCACGCCAACGCTGTCGCCGACGTCCCTGCCCGGCTCGCCGCGCTCGGGGCCCTCGCCGGACTCGACCGGGACGCCCTCGCGGCCCAGGTCGCCAGTGCCTTCCACGCCGTCGTCCACCTGCGTCGGGACGGTGGGCGGCGCCGGGTCGCCGAGATCGGTGACGTCGACCGGGTCGGCCCGACGGGTGCGCTGCGGGTCCGGGCGGCGCTGACCGTCGGACCCGACGGGCGCACCACCACCGGACCCGGGTGGCCCGCGCTCGCGGCCCGCGCCGGTCTGCCGCCCCCAGGCGCCTCGGGTGTCGGGGTGCGGCCCGCGTGACGACGGCGGGCGGATCGCTGCTCGCCGCCGCCCTCGCGGTCGCCGCCGTGCTGCTCGCCGTCCGCGCTGGCCCGGTGGGGCGGGTGCGATCGGGTGGCGGGCGTCCG
>NZ_RFFI01000258.1 GCF_003696205.1 Cellulomonas triticagri | reverse complement strand
CGCGGAGCTCGCCGCGCTGGGGGACCGGGCGGCGGACGCGTCGGCGTTCCTCGGCGCCGCGGACCGCGTGCTGCTGGGCGTCGGCGCGAAGGTGGCGCCGCTGCTGCCGTCCGCCGTCGTGCCCGCCGCCCGCATCCGGCTGCGCCAGCTCGTCGGGCACCTCGTCGCCGACGCGGGCCCCGGCCTGGCCCCGCACATCGCCCGCGCGAAGCGGGACGGGTTCCGGCTCAACCTCAACCTGCTGGGCGAGGCCGTGCTCGGCGAGGACGAGGCGAACCGCCGCCTGCAGCGCGTCTGCGAGCTCGTCGCGCGCCCCGACGTCGACTACGTGTCCGTCAAGGTCTCCGCCGTGGCGAGCCAGCTGTCCACCTGGGACACCGAGGGCAGCGTCCGCCGCGTCGTGGACCGGCTGCGCCCGCTGTACCGGGTGGCCGCCGAGTCGGGCACGTTCCTCAACCTCGACATGGAGGAGTACCGGGACCTCGCGCTGACCGTGCGGGTGTTCGACGAGCTCGTGAACGACCGCGCCGTGCGCGGCCACGAGCTCGGCATCGTGCTCCAGGCGTACCTGCCGGACACCAGCGCCGCGCTGGAGGAGATCACCGCCATCGCCCGGCGCCGCGTCGAGGCCGGGGGAGCGCGGCTCAAGGTCCGCCTCGTCAAGGGCGCGAACCTCGCGATGGAGCAGGTCGAGGCCGAGCTGCACGGCTGGGAGCAGGCGCCCTACGCGGGCAAGCCCGACGTCGACGCGCACTACGTGCGCCTCGTCGAGCGGGCCCTGGACCCGGCGCGCACCGACGCGCTCCGGGTGGGGGTCGCCAGCCACAACCTCTTCCACGTCGCGTACGCGCACCTGCTCGCCGGGCAGCGGGGCGTCACCGAGGCGCTGGACGTCGAGATGCTCCAGGGCATGGCCCCCGCGCAGGCGCGCGCCGTGCAGCGCGACGTCGGCCAGGTGCTGCTCTACACGCCCGTCGTCGCGCAGCAGGACTTCGACGTCGCGATCTCCTACCTGGTGCGCCGCCTGGAGGAGAACTCCGCGCACCAGAACTTCCTGCACGCCCTGTTCGCCGAGGGTGACGTCGACCTCGGCGACACCACCCGCGGCGTCGGGGGCCAGGAGCAGGCGTTCCTCGCGTCCGTCCGCGACGCGGCGACCGTGCCGACCACCCCGCGCCGGCTGCCGCGCGCCGACACGACCGTGCGGCCCGGGGAGTTCCGGAACGCCGCCGACACCGACCCGGCCGTCCCCGCGTCCCGCGAGTGGGCCGCCGCGCTGGTCGCCGCCGACGTCGAGCCGCCCGCCGGTGCCGTCGAGGTGACGGACGTCGCGGAGGTGGACGCCGTCGTCGCCCGGGCCGTGGCCGCCGCACCCGCGTGGTCCGCCCGCCCGCCCGCCGAGCGC
>NZ_RFFI01000026.1 GCF_003696205.1 Cellulomonas triticagri | reverse complement strand
GTGGCCGCCCCAACGTCACCGGCACCGCCCGCGCCCGCCTCGCCGCGCGGGGCGTCGTCGGGCCCCGCGCGGACGACCCGGTGCTCGCCGCCGGGCTGCTCGGCGGGGACCTGGCGCTCGCGGCCGCGTTCGACCTCGTGGTCTCCGCGCCCGTCGACGCCGAGACCCGGCTCCGGGTCGTCGCGGGGCTGGCCCGGGCGGTGGACACCACCGTGGCGGGCGAGCTGCTCGACGTCACCGGCGCCCTGCACGGGCCGACGTCCGTGGACGCGCTGCGCGTCGCCGAGCTCAAGACCTCGGTGTACTCCTGCTGCACCCCGCTCGCGGCGGGCGCGCTGCTCGCCGGGGCGGACGACGGCGTGCTCGGCGTGCTCGACCGGTTCGGCACCGCGTTCGGGGTGGCGTTCCAGCTGCTGGATGACGAGCTCGGCGTCTTCGGGGACCCGGCCGTCACCGGCAAGTCCGTGCTGTCCGACCTGCGGGAGGGCAAGCGCACCGAGCTGCTGCGCCTGGCCTACCTCCGCGCCGACGCCGCCGGGCGGGACGTGCTGGACGCGTCCGTCGGCCGGCACGACCTCACCGCCGACGACGCCGCGCGCGTGCGGGCCGTCATCGCGGGGTCCGGGGCGCTCGCGGAGGCCCGCCTGGTCCGCGCCGACGCGGTCCGCACCGCGCGCGACACCGCGACCGGCGGGCTGCCCGCCCCGCTGGCCCGCTACCTGACCCGGATGGTCGACGCCGTCGCGGGGGACCCGGCGTGACCGCGCTGCGTCCCGCGCCCCGCACCCGCGGGAGCGCGGACCGCCCCGACGCGACCAGCACCCCCGCGGCGGACGCCGGGGTGCGCGCCGCCTCGGCCGTGCTCTACGACCGCACCGCCGCCCGGGCGTCCGGGACGGTGCTCGCGGGCTACTCGACGTCGTTCGGGCTCGGCACCCGGCTGCTCGGCCCGCGCGCCCGCCGGGACATCGAGGCCGTGTACGCGCTGGTCCGGATCGCCGACGAGGTCGTGGACACCCGCGGCGGCGACGACGCGGGCGACCTGCTGGACGAGCTCGAGGCGCAGACCGCCCGGGCGCTGGCCTCCGGGTACTCGACCAACCTCGTCGTGCACGCCTTCGCGCGCACCGCCCGGCGCACCGGCATCGGCGCCGCCGAGGTCGACCCGTTCTTCGCCTCGATGCGCGCCGACCTCACGGTGCGGGTGCACGACCGGGAGTCCTACGAGCGGTACGTGTACGGCTCGGCGGAGGTCGTCGGGCTGATGTGCCTGCAGGTGTTCCTCAACGCCGACCGCCGACCCGGTGAGCCGGTGCGCCGACCCGACGCCGCCACGGTGGCCGGCGCCCGCGCGCTGGGGGCGGCGTTCCAGAAGATCAACTTCCTGCGCGACCTCGGCGCCGACTCCGGCGAGCTCGGCCGGTGCTACTTCCCGGGCGTGGGCCCGCAGGGACCGACCGACGCGCAGCTCGCGGACATCCTCGCCGAGATCGGCGACGACCTGGCCCGGGCGCGCGCGGCGCTGCCCGACCTGCCGCGCCGCGCCCGGACCGCCGTCAGCGCCACGCTGGCGCTCTACGACCGGCTGCTCGCCGACCTCGCCGCGACCCCGCCCGAGCAGGTGCTCGCGCGCCGGGTGCGGGTCAGCACCCCGCGCAAGGTCGCGGTGCTCGCGGGGGTGCTCGGGACGCAGGCGGCGGGTGCGGTGCGCGACCGGGTCGCGGGACGCACGAGCAGCACGAGGACGCAGACGACGGACGACGGAGGCAGGGCGTGACGAACCGGGTGGTCGTGGTCGGCGGCGGGATCGGCGGCCTCGCGACCGCGGCGCTGCTCGCGCGGGGTGGCGCGGACGTCACGCTGCTGGAGCGGCACGAGCGCGTCGGCGGGCGCGCGGGCACGCTCGACCTGGACGGCTTCCGGTTCGACACCGGGCCGTCGTTCTACTTCATGCCCGAGGTCTTCGCGCACTACTTCGCCCTGTTCGGCGAGCGCATCGAGGACCACGTCGACCTGGTGCGGCTGCCCACGGCCTACCGCCTGTTCCCCGAGCCGGAGGCCGGGGCTGGCCCGTCCCGCCCGTTCGACGTGACGGACGACCCGGAGCGCAACCACGCGACGTTCGACGCCCTGGAGCCGGGCGCGGGCGAGGCCGTGCGGAAGTACACCGAGCAGTCGACCGAGGCGTACCGGACCGCGCTGGACCACTTCCTCTACACGACGTTCGAGCGGATGGACCGAGCGGTGGACCTGGACGTCGCCCGGCGCGGCGGGACGCTCGCCACGCTGCTGACGCAGAGCCTGGCCCAGAAGATCGAGAAGGTCACCGAGCACCCCGTGCTGCGGCAGGCGCTCGGCTACCACGCGGTGTTCCTCGGGTCGTCGCCGTACCGGGTGCCCGCGCTGTACTCGCTGATGAGCCACCTCGACCTCGTGGACGGCGTGTACTACCCGCGCGGCGGCATGTACACGGTCATCGAGGCCATCGAGCGGCTGGCCGTGGCGCAGGGGGTGCGGATCCGCACGGGGGCGGACGTCGCCGAGGTGCTGGTGGACGACGCCCCGCGCTCCATCCGGCACCCGCGCCGCACCGGCCACGCCCGCGGCGTGCGCCTGGCGTCCGGGGAGGTCGTTCCCGCCGACGTCGTCGTGTCCGGCGCCGACCTGTTCCACACCGAGACGGCGCTGCTCGCCCCCGAGCACCGCACCCACCCCGAGCCGTGGTGGCAGGACAAGGGGCCCGGCATCTCGGCGCTGCTGATCATGGCGGGCGTGCGGGGCAGCCTGCCGGAGCTCGCGCACCACTCGCTGTTCTTCACGCGCGACTGGCCGGGCAACTTCGACGCCATCCTCGGGCCCGGCCGCGCCACCCCGGCCGAGGACCTGCGGGTGCCCGACGTCGCGTCGCTGTACGTCTCGCGCACCACCGCGACCGATGACGACGCCGCGCCGGACGGGCACGAGAACCTGTTCGTCCTCGTCCCGTTCCCCGCCGACCCGTCGATCGGTGCGGGCGACGCGGGGCAGGCCGAGCTCGACTCGTACGCCGACCGGTACCTCGACCAGGTCGCGCGGTGGGCGGGCATCCCCGACCTGCGCGAGCGCGTCGTGACCCGGCGGGTCGTCGGCCCCGCCGACTTCGCCCGCGACTTCTCGTCCTGGCGCGGGTCCGCGCTCGGCATGGAGCACACGCTCGCGCAGAGCGCGATGTTCCGGCCCGCCGACCGCTCGCCCCGGGTGCCGAACCTGCTGCACGTCGGCGGGAACACCGTCCCCGGAGTGGGCCTGCCCATGTGCCTCATCGGCGCGGAGCTCGTCGCCAAGCGGCTGCTCGGCGAGACCTCCCCGCACCCGCTGCCGACCCCGCTGCGCCGCGGCTACCTCGACGCGGCCCGCAGCCGCGGGGCGTGGACCGAGCACACCGGCACCGCCCGCCCCGGGACGGTCCGCCTCGACCCGCGCACCGGCGTGGTCGACGTCGACGGCACCCGCGCGTGATCGCCCTGGCCGGGTTCGGCTACCTCGCCGCGCTCGCGGTCGCCCTCGGCGGCCTCGCGGTCATCGACCGCCGGTGGCGGCTCGCGTTCTGGGCGCACCCCCGCCGGGCCGCCGCGTGCGTCGGCGTCGGCGTCCTCGGGTTCCTGCTGTGGGACGTCGCCGGTCTGCTGCTCGGGATCTTCGCGCGCGGCGAGAGCCCGCACATGACCGGGCTGCTGCTCGCGCCGGACCTGCCCGTCGAGGAGGCCGTCTTCCTCACTCTGCTGTCCTACAACGCGCTGCTGGCGTGGCGCGGGCTGGTGCGCGTCGCCGAGCACCGGGCCGGGCGCACCGCCGCGGGGGAGGGGGCCCGGTGACCAACATCGTCATGAACGTGATCGTCCTCGCGGTGCTGCTCGCCGTGTCGTGGCGGGTGCTGCGCGGGATGCGCCCCGGGCCGCTGGTCGGCGGGGCGCTCGTGATGTGCGTGCTGACCATGGTGTTCGACACCCTGATGATCGCCGCCGACCTGTACGTCTACGCCGAGGACAAGATCCTCGGCGTCTACCTGTGGGGGGCTCCGCTGGAGGACTTCGCCTACGCCCTCGCCGCGTCGCTCGCGATGCCGGTGCTGTGGACCGTGCTCGAGCGACGGTCCGCCGCGCGCGCGACCGGCCCGACCGCCGACCCGACCGAGGGGACGGACGCCGCGTGAGGCAGGTGCTCGCCGCGTCCCGGCCGTTCTCCTGGATCAACACCGCCTACCCGTTCGCCGCCGGGTACCTGCTGGCCACCGGCGGCCGGGTGGACCTGACGTTCGTGCTCGGGACGCTGTTCTTCCTGATCCCGTACAACCTGCTGATGTACGGCGTGAACGACGTCTTCGACTACGCGTCCGACCTGCGCAACCCCCGCAAGGGCGGCATCGAGGGCGGGCTCGTCGCCCCCGAGCAGGCCCGGGCCGTGCACCGCCGCATCCTGTGGGCGAGCGCGCTGTCCGTGCTGCCGTTCCTCGTGTACCTGCTGGCCGTGGGGTCGCTCGCGGCGGGGCTGGTGCTCGCGCTGGTGGTGTTCCTCGTCGTCGCGTACTCGGCGCCGGTGCTGCGGTTCAAGGAGCGCCCGGTGCTGGACTCGGCGACGTCGGCGATGCACTTCGTCGGGCCGCTGCTGTACGCCCTCGTGCTGGTCGGCGCGGACCTCGGGGCGCGCACCACCTGGCCGGTGCTGGTCGCGTTCGTGCTGTGGGGCATGGCGTCGCACGCGTTCGGGGCCGTGCAGGACGTGCGGGCCGACCGCGAGGGCGGCATCGGGTCCGTCGCCACGGTGCTGGGCGCGCACGCCACCGTCGTCGCCGCGACCGTCGGCTACGTGCTCGCGGCGGGCGTGCTGCTGGTGCTGCCGTGGCCCGGGGTGCTCGCCGCGGTGCTGCCGCTGGCCTACGCGGTCAGCACGGCGCGGTTCTGGTCCGTGCGGGACGCGGACTGCGAGCGGGCCAACGCCGGGTGGCGGACGTTCCTGTGGCTCAACCTCGTCGTCGGGTTCCTCGTGACGATGCTGCTGATCGCGGTCGCGCTGACCTGAGGCGCCCCGGGCCGCGCGTTCAGAGCAGCGGCGCGTCCCGCTCCGGCAGGTCGGCGTCCGCGTCGAACGCGGGCGCGTGCACCAGGGTCACGGTCGCCCAGCCGCGCAGCAGCAGGCCCGCGTCGGTGTCCGGCTCCTGCGACCCGCCGTGCTCCGCGTAGGTCAGCATGAGGTTGCCGTGCTCCACCTCGTGCACCCGCGCCTGCACCGCGCCGAACGCGGCGAGCGGCGCCTTGCGCAGCCCGCGGACCTCGGCGGCGGGGCGGTCGGGGACGTTGAGGTTCACCACCCGGTCGGGCAGGTGGGGGCGGTCCGCCAGCCAGTCCAGCACGTGCCGGGTGTACAGCCCGGCGGTGTCCCAGTGCTGCGGGCGGGCGTCCGCGAGGGACACCGCGACACCCCGGATGCCGTGCGTCGCGGCGGACAGCGCCGCCCCGACGGTGCCGGAGTGCAGGACCGCGTGCCCGGTGTTCGCCCCGCGGTTCACGCCGGACAGCACCAGGTCCGGCTTCGGGCCGAACCCGCCGTGCGCCGCGACGAACGCGATCAGCGCCGGGGCCGCGCGCACCGCGTACGACGTCACCCCGTCCGGCAGGTCGGGGGCGTCCGTGCGCTCGACCAGCAGCCGCCCGTCCTGCTCGGCGCCCAGCAGCGACGCGCTCGCGCCGCTGGAGTCCCGCGCCGGTGCGGCGACCACCACCTCGTCGGCCCCGGCGTCCAGCGCGGCGCGGGCCAGCACCGCGAGGCCGGGGGACTCGATCCCGTCGTCGTTCGTGACCAGGACCCGCATCCTCGCTCCTCTCGTCGGCGTGCGCTCTCCACCCTGCCGTCCGGGCGGCGGACGCGCGCGCTCAGCCGACCTCGCGGACCGTGATCTGCTCCGCGAACCGCTCGATCTGCTCCCGGTGCCCCGTGCCGAGACCGCGCCGGGTGACGTTCAGCGCGCCCGCGGCGGCGCCCAGCCTGGCGGCCTCGGTGAGCCGCAGCCCGCGCCCGACACCCACGGCCATGCCCGCCGTCATCGAGTCCCCGGCGCCGCGCGGGTCCACCGTCGTCACCGACGGGGCGACGACCTCCGACACCCCGGACGCCGTGACCAGCAGCGCGGGCTCCGCCGCACGGGACACCATCATCGCGCCGACCTGCCCGGGGGCGTCCGTGTCGACCTCCAGCGGCTCGTCGGGGAACTCGTCGCCGTGCCCCTCGGGCAGCCCGGGCTCCGGGCGCAGCAGCCGCCGCGCACCCTCGCGCAGCGACTCCACCGACTCGTCCTCGGCCATCCCGGCCTCGATCAGCTCCTCGTGCGACATCTTCAGCACGTCCACCCCGGCCTTCGCGGCCTCCGCGGCGGCCTTGCCGGACAGGTCCGCGACCGTCTTCACCCCGGCGGCGCGCAGGTCCCCGACGAGGCGCCCGAAGAACTCCGCGGGCAGCAGCGGCGACGGGTACGCGCCGGTGATCACGCACACGTCAGCGTCCAGGGCCTCCACCAGCACCGTGCCGTACAGGTCGTCGAGCTCGTGCCGGTCCAGGCGGGCCGGGGGCATGAACGCCAGCTCCGTGCGCTCCCCGCCGCGCCGGTCGTGCAGGTAGGCGCCGTTGCCGCCCGCGTACCCGATGCGGCGGACCTGCAGGTGCTCCTCCTCGGCGAGGTGCCCCAGCACCGTGCCCGTCTCCCCGCCGAACGGCCCGCAGACCACCACGTGCGCGCCCAGCGAGTACGCCATGCGCGCCACCCACAGGCCCTGCCCGCCGGGGTGGACGTGCACCTCGGGGGAGTCGTCGTCCGACCCGTTCTCCAGGGTCACGGTCAGCAGGGGCGTGGGCGCGAGCACGCACACGCGGGGGTTGCGGCTGGTGGGCACGGGCGTCCTCCGGGGTGTCGGGTGCGCTCATGCTGACCTGCGCCGGGGCGGTGCGCCACCCGCGTGAGCGCCGCCGTGGGTAGCGTGCTCGAGAAGGGGGTGGTCGAGGTGGCGTTCGGACCGGTGGCGCGCGGTGCCTGGGAGCGACACCAGCCCGAGCCCGTCACGCCGACCTCGCTCGCCGATCTGCGTGGTCCGGTGGCCGGGCGGATGACTCTCCCGATCCACCTGGAGTGGTCCGGCCGCCGAGACTACGACCTCGGCGACCCGGAGGACCTGGTCTGGATGTACAGCCGGGTCATCCGCGAGGCAGGCGACGTCGAGGACCTGATCACGTTCCTGGACGGTCCCACGCTGGTGCGCCTCTGGCCCGAGCTGCGCCCACCGGCTCGGCACGTCGCGGCGTGGGAGCAGGTCTTCCCGAGCCTGCGGTCCTCCTCCTGATCGAGCGGACCGGCCGCTCGGCCCGTGCACCCGGATACGCTCGACCCGCGCGGCCGACCTGACGGTAAGGCCTCGACACGGGTCGGGTTCCGTTCCGGCGGGAGCCGAGAAGGTCAGGAAGTAGACCCCGGTCCTGGCGCCGCGCTCCTGCATGTGCAGGTCGTGCGCAGGGTCGCCCCCGGCGCCGCCCTGCGGTGGAGGCCGCGAGGCGGCCGTGTTCGGATGGTCGCCGTGATGCCAGCAGCAGCAGGAGAAGAGGCCGTCGACACCGCCCGGGACTGGATCGTCCCGGTGCTGTCCGTCGTCGGCGGGGTCCTCATCGCGTTCGTGGTCGCCCTGGCGGTCGGGTTCGTCGTCCGTTCGGCGGCCCGCAAGTCGTTCGTGGCCGCCGACCTCGCCCGGCGGGCGAAGCAACCGCTGCGGGCGGTGCTCATCGTCATCGCCGTGTGGGTGGCCCTGCGCATCTCGGTGCCGGGGGCGCTGTGGGAGACGTCCGGGTGGATGGGGGCGTTGCAGCACGTGCTGCTGATCGCCCTGATCGCCGCCGCGACCTGGCTGGTGGGGACGCTCGCGTTCGTCGTCGAGGACGCCGCCCTGTCCCGGTACCGGGTGGACGTGAAGGACAACCGGCACGCCCGCCGGGTGCGCACCCAGGTGCAGCTGCTGCGCCGGATCACCGTCGCCGTGCTGGTGATCGTGGCCGTCGCCGCCGTGCTGCTGACGTTCCCCGGGGTGAGCGCGTTCGGCGCGAGCCTCCTGGCCTCGGCCGGTGTGCTGTCCATCGTCGCCGGTCTCGCCGCGCAGAGCTCGCTCGCGAACGTCTTCGCCGGGCTGCAGCTCGCCTTCACCGACGCGATCCGGGTGGACGACGTCGTCATCGCCGACGACGAGTGGGGGCGGATCGAGGAGATCACCCTGACGTACGTCGTCGTGCACGTCTGGGACGACCGCCGCCTCATCCTCCCGTCCACGTACTTCACGCAGACCCCTTTCGAGAACTGGACCCGCCGCGCCGCCGACCTGCTCGGCACCGTCGAGCTCGACGTCGACTGGCAGGTCCCTGTGGACGACCTGCGCGGCGAGCTCAACCGGCTGCTGGAGGCCACCGACCTGTGGGACCACCGCGTCGGCATCCTCCAGGTCACCGACGCCGTGCACGGCTGGGTGCGGCTGCGAGCGCTCGCCAGCGCCGTCGACGCCCCCACCCTGTTCGACCTGCGGTGCTACCTGCGCGAGGGCCTGGTCGCGTACCTGCAGCGCGAGGCGCCGCAGGGTCTGCCGCGCACCCGCATCGAGACCACCCGGGGCACCCCGCTGCCCGTCGTGGAGCCCCGCGAGGCCGCTCGTCCCGCTACCGGCGCGCACGCCGCCGTCCCCGCACCCGAGTCGGGGCAGCAGGACGCGCGGCTGTTCACCGGCAGCGTCGAGGCCATGGAGCGCTCGCGGTCGTTCGCCGGGCCAGGTGAGGACGTCATCGCCGAGCGCGAGGAGCACGCCGCGGGCGGCCGCCCGACGACCGCCGAGCAGCGCGCGGTGGACGGCGAGGTCGCGGGCGGGCCCGGCGAGCCGGGTGCGGCCGGGGCGGGGGAGGACGACGTCCTTCACGTCGAGGGTGACCCGGCGGCCGACGCGGAGCCGGTCGACCCGCCGGTCCGGGCCACCGGTCCGCTGCGGACGTCCGGCGGGCCGGCCCCGGCACGTCCCGAGGGCGACGCGGAGGGTCCCGTCGAGGAGGAGGCCCAGACCGGTGCGACCCCGTCGGGCACGGGCACCGGCGCGGGGTCCACGACCGGCGCGGCGTCCGCGCCGATCACGGTGCCCGGCCGCGAGCCCGGCACCGAGCAGGAGCCCGCCGGGCTGCTGTCCACCGACACCCAGCGGCTCGCGGACCTGGGTGCCGGACCGACCCCGACGGCAGCGGACACCGGCACGGTCGACGCGACGCAGGTCCAGCCCGCCGTGCCCGCGGAGCCGGCGTCCGAGCCGGCGACGGAGGCGACGCAGGTGCAGCCCGCCGTCGGTGCCGAGGACGAGCCCCCGGCCCCGCCGACCCGCCGCTCGGTCCGCAGCGCCCCGATCACGCCCCGGGGCGACGGCCGCCGCTGAGCCACTCCCGGCACGCGAGGGGCGTCCGTGCAGGTCAACGACCTGTCCGGGCGCCCCTCGCGCGTGTGCAGCAGGCCCGCGGGCGCGTAGCGTCCCCGAGGTGCGGCGGCTTGTCGACTGCGCTCCGCCCAGCGGACGCGGTCGATCTCGCCCAGCGGACTGCCGGTTGCATCGACCTGGATCCTCGCGAACGGTGGAGGAGTCCGATGGTCGCAGCGCCCCCCGTGCTCGACCGCCACCGGCAACGAGAGGAGCACCCGTGCTCACCTTGACCGAGAACGCCAGCACCGCCGTCCGCGACCTCACCTCCCGCGCGGGTCTGCCCGACTCCGGCGGTCTGCGCATCGCCGAGTCCGAGCAGCAGCTCGGTTCGTTCGAGCTCGCGCTCGTCCCCGAGGCCGTCCCGGGCGACGAGGTCATCGACTCCTCGGGCGCCACGGTCTTCGTGTCGCAGCAGACCTCGACGCTGCTGTCCGACCTGACGCTGGACGCCGACCCGTCGGCGACCGGGAGCCCGGGCTTCACGCTCGCGCCCCAGCAGGGCTGATCGTCGGGGGCGCCCCCACGTACAGCGAGGGCCCGCGCAGCCGCCTCGAGCGGTTGTGCGGGCCCTCGTCGTGCCGGGCTCCTCACCGGTGTCGCACCGGTGGGGCGTGGTCCGGCACGGCCCGGTCGGCGGTCTCCCACCGCCGTCCGGGCCGGGTCTGTCAGGCGCGGGCGCCCTTGCGGCCGGTCAGCGCGCCGTAGATCACCAGGACGATCAGGGAGCCGCCGATCGCGAGCAGCCAGGACTGCAGCGACCAGAACCGGTTGATGTCGGCGTCGAAGATGACGCTGCCGAGCCAGCCGCCGAGCAGGGCGCCGACGACGCCGAGGATCAGGGTGGCGATCCAGCCGCCGCCCTGGCGTCCGGGGAGGATCGCCTTCGCGATCGCACCGGCGATCAGTCCCAGCAGCAGGAATGCGAAGAAGCCCATCGGAGCACCTCCAGGTCGGGGGGGTCGGACGGAAGGAACCGTCCCATGACTCCCCGCAGCGCGCATCCGGAAGCGGCGACGCGTCAGGCGGCGACGGCGAGCCCGGCGGCGCGACGGGGCGCCGGCAGCAGGTCGAACGGGTTGCCCTCGGGGTCGGTGAGGCTGACCCAGCGGGCGGTGCCGCCCACCGCGCCGACCCGGCGGGCGCCGAGCCGGACGAGCCGCTCGGACTCGCGCTCCAGGTCGTCGGTCACGAGGTCGAGGTGCAGGGCGTTGCGCACGCTGCCACCCGCCGCGACCTGCGTGAACACGAGGCGGGGGGCGGAGTCGTCGGGGAGGATCTCGGCGCGGGCGGCGCTGCCGCCGGGGGCGACGTCGCGGCCGAGCGCGGCGGCCCAGAAGGCGGCGACCGCGTGGGCGTCGTAGGCGTCGAAGGTGAGTCCGTGGAAGGTGCTGGCCATGGGGTGCCTCCTGGTGGGTGGCGGTGGGGACGCCAGGACGGCGCCGGGAGTACTGGGCGGGCGGCGGGCGTACGGGGCACCGTGGGACGGTGCTGCGCGCGGGCGGCGCGGGCGGAGTACCCTGGAACGGAGGAGCCTCCGTTTCGCTCCACGACTCTAACCGGAGGCACCTCCGGATCGCAAGAGGGAGATCGACGTGACGACCCCCGTCAAGCCGCTGCGCGCCGACGCCGCGCGCAACCGGGCGCGGCTGCTCGAGGTCGCCGCGACGCTGCTGGCGCAGGACGCCGAGACGCCGCTGGAGACCATCGCGCAGCAGGCGGGCGTCGGCATCGGCACGCTGTACCGGCACTTCCCGGAGCGCGGCGCGCTGCTCGCCGCCGCCTACCGGCAGGAGGTCGCGGCGCTGTGCGACGCCGCCCCCGCGCTGCTCGACGGCGAGCGCCCGGCGGTCGAGGCGCTGCGCGAGTGGATGGGCCGGTTCGTCCGGTACGCCGCGACGAAGCGCGGCATGGGCCCCGCGCTGCGGGCCGTCGCGGGCTCGGACTCGTCGCTGTTCGCGGAGACCCGCGCCCGCATCGTCGAGGCGATCGACGTGCTGCTCGCCGCCGGCCGCGCGGACGGCTCCGTCCGGCCCGACGTCGACGGCGAGCAGGTGCTGCTCGCGATGGGCGGCGTGTGGAACGTCCCGGACTCGGACGCGTGGGCCGACCGGGTCCGCGGCCTGCTGGACCTCGTGGTCGACGGCCTGCGCTACGGCGCGGGCACCCCGGCCTGAGGTCGGCGGTCCGCGGGGCGCCCGGCGTCGCGCGCCCCGCGGACCGGGCGGCTCAGGACGACATCGCGGCGAACACCACCGCGCCGAGCACGAAGCCGAGCACCGTCGCGGCCACCGCCACGACGAGGGCGACCTTGCCCAGCCGCTCCTTGCGCACCACGGCGATGATGCCGGTGATGATCGCGGCGATCCCGAACACGATCGGGAGGAACAGCACGGCCACGGCCGACAGGACGAACGTGATGATCGACAGGACGGGCGTCGTCGCGGCCGGGGTGGCCGCGGGGTTTCCGGGTGCGGTCGGGCTCTGTCCGTACGGGCTGGTCATGGTCGTGTCCCCTGTCTGTCCCGCCCCGCGTGGGGCGATCCGGTCGCCGCCGGTCTCGACGGCGATTCGCAAACTAGGACAAAAGGGATGCAAGCGCTTCCCGGGCCGCACGGTTCACCCGGACGAGCGACTCCCAGGCCGCTCGAGTCCCTGCGCGTCCGCGCTCCCGCCTGCGCACCCGCCCGCGCACCCCACGCGCCCCGCCCAGTGCGGAGAACCTGGTCCCGGATGTCCGAGATGCGGCGCAGGTTCTCCGCACTGGGCGGGGTGAGGGTGGGTGGGAGCGTACGGGTGCGCGGGGTCCGGGGGTCGAGGCCCCGGGGCCTGGGGCCCGGGGGGGGTCGGGAGGGCGCTCGGGTCAGGCGCTCGCGCGCCAGGCGATGGGGGTGTCCAGCAGGATCGCGGCGGGCTCGGTCTGGTCGCCCGCGATCTGCGCGAGGACGCTGCGGGCGGCGGCGCGCCCCAGCCCGGCGGCGGGCTGCACGACTGTGGACAGCTGCGGCGTGCACCGCCGGGCCCACGCCGAGTCGTCGAAGCCGACCAGTCCGACGTCCTCCGGCACCCGGCGCCCCGCGCGACGCAGCGCGTCCAGGGCCCCGGCGGCGAGCGCGTCGGAGGCGGCGAACACCCCGTCCAGGTCCGGTGCCCGCTCCAGCAGCGCCGACATCGCGGCGGCGCCCTCGGAGTAGGAGTACAGGTCGACCGGCGCGACGAGCGCGGGGTCGAACCGGTCGCCGAGCGCCCGGGTGAAACCGGCGAGGCGGTCGGCGCCCGAGTCGCGGTCCAGCGCGGCGGCGATCATCCCGACCCGTCGGCGCCCGGTGGCGAGCAGCCGGGCGGTGATCTCCTGCGCCGAGGCGAGGTTGTCGATGCCGACCCAGGACTGCCCCTGCAGGTCGGGCGGGTGGCCGACGAACGCGACCGGCAGCTGCGACGTCCGCATGACGGCGGTGATGGGGTCGTGCGCCCGCGCGGACACCACGACGGCACCGTCCACGAACCCGCCGCGCAGGTAGCGCGCGACGCGCTCGGAGTCCCGGTCCGAGCCGATGACCAGGCACACCATCTGGTAGTCGTCCTCGGACAGTGCCTCGTTGGCGCCGAGCAGGATCTCCCCGATGTTGGGGTCCTCGAGGAAGAGCGAGTGCGGCTCGTGCACCACGAACCCGACGGCGTTGGTGCGCTGCCGGACCAGGTTGCGGGCGGTGGTGCTGGGCACGTAGCCGACCTTGCGGATGGCCGCCTCGATGGCCTCGCGGGCCTCGGCGGACACGTAGCCCTCGCCGGTCAGCAGGCGGCTGATCGTGCCGCGCGAGACCCCGGCCTCGCGGGCGACGTCGTGCACCGTCGCGCGCTTGCGCCGGGGCGGGGTGGAGGTCACGGCCTCACTGTAGACGCGGGGGAGGGGTTGACAGCAGGACTCTCCGCGCTAGTGTGTGCACGTTCACACATCGCGGTCGGGCGTCGTGGTCGATCGGTTGTGTGCACGTGCACACAAAGGAGCGCGCACGCATGACGACGACCGTCGCCCCCGTCACCGCCCCGGCCCCCGCCGGCGGCATGCGGGCGTACACGCACCCCGGCATCGCGTTCGGCTGCGACTGGAACCCCGAGCAGTGGGACCCCGCCGTGTGGCGCGAGGACGTGCGCCTCATGCGCGACGCCGGCGTCGACCTCGTGGCCGTGAACGTCTTCGGCTGGTCGCAGGTCGAGCCGCGCCCGGGGGAGTACGACTTCACCGCGCTGGACGAGGTCATGGACCTGCTCGCCGCGCACGGCATCCGCGCGAACCTCGGCACGGGCACCTCCTCCACGCCGCCGTGGCTGACCACCGCGCACCCCGAGGTGCTGCCGGTCGCCGCCGACGGCACCACCCGGTGGCCGGGCGGGCGCCAGGCGTTCTGCCCGTCCTCGCCGGTGTACCGCGAGCGGTCGCTCGCCCTCGTGGACGCCGTCGCCACTCGGTACGGCGACCACCCGGCGCTCGCGCTGTGGCACGTGTCCAACGAGCTCGGCTGCCACAACGCGCTCTGCTACTGCGACGCCAGCGCCGCCGCGTTCCGGACCTGGCTGCGCGAGCGCTACGCGGACGTCGCGGCGCTCAACGCCGCGTGGGGCACCACGTTCTGGAGCCAGCGGTACGGCTCGTTCGACGAGGTGCTGCCGCCGCGCCTCACCCTGTCCACCCGGAACCCGGGGCAGGTGCTCGACTTCCACCGGTTCAGCTCCGACGCGCTGCTCGACCAGCTCCGGGCCGAGACCGCCGTGATCCGCGCGCGCTCCGCGGCCCCCGTGACGACGAACTTCATGGTCACCGACCACATCCGGAACCTCGACTACCTGTCCTGGGCGCCGTACGTGGACGTCGTCGCGAACGACCACTACCTCGACCACCGGCTCGCCGACCCCACCACCGAGCTCGCCTTCTCCGCCGACCTCACCCGCGGCATCGCCGGAGGCGCCCCCTGGCTGCTCATGGAGCACTCCACCGGCGCCGTGAACTGGCAGCCCGTGAACGTCCCCAAGGGCCCGGGCGAGATGCTGCGCAACTCGCTGACCCACGTGGCCCGGGGCGCCGACGCCGTGTGCTTCTTCCAGTGGCGGGCGTCGACGCAGGGGTCGGAGAAGTTCCACTCCGCGCTGGTGCCGCACGCGGGGACCGCGACCCGGCAGTGGCGCGAGGCCGTCGAGCTCGGCACCGTCCTCGACCGGCTGGACGAGGTCGCCGGGTCCCGGGTGCAGGCCGACGTCGCCGTGCTGTTCGGCTGGGAGTCCTGGTGGACCCTCGACGGGGAGAACGTCCCGTCCACCGCCGTGCGCTACCGCGACCAGGTCGTGCGCACCTACGCCGCGCTGCGGGCGCAGGGCGTCACGGTCGACGTCGTCGGTGCGGACGCCCCGCTCGACGGGTACCGGGCCGTGGTCGTGCCCGCCCTGCACGTGGTGCGGGACGCCGACGCCGCCGCTGTCGCCCGGTTCGCGGAGGCCGGCGGGACCGTGCTGGTGACGTTCGCCTCCGGCGTCGTCGACGAGCACGACGCCGTCCGCCTCGGCGGGTACCCCGGGGCGTTCCGCGACCTGCTCGGCGTCACGGTCGAGGAGTTCGCCCCGGTGCTGCCCGACCAGGTGCTCACCCTCGACACCGGCGAGCGCGCCGGGCTGTGGTCCGAGCGGTTCGCCGCCGACCCCGCCGACGCGGGCACCGCCGTGCTGTCCCGGTTCGCCGACGGCCCCGCCGCGGGCGAGCCCGCGATCACCCGGCGCGCCGTCGGGTCCGGCAGCGCCTGGTACGTCGCGACCGCGCTCGACGCCCCCGACCTGGCCGACCTGATGGGGCGGGTGCTCGCCGACGCGGGCGTCGCCACCGCCCCCGACCTCGCCGCCGCCGGCGTGGAGCGCGTCGTGCGCGCCGCCGCCGACGGCCGGCGCTGGACCTTCCTCGTCAACCACGCCGCCGCCGACGTGACGCTGCCCGCCCGGGGCCACGAGCTCGTGACGGACACCGCCGTCGCCCACGAGCTCGTCGTGCCCGCCCGCGCGGTCCGCGTCCTGCGAGAGGAGCCCGTCCGATGACCACCGCCACGACCGCCCGCCCGGCGGCACCGCCAGCGCCGGGACGGCCCCAGCGGCACCGCTCCCGCCGGTACGGCCGCGCGATCACGTTCTTCGTCGCGCCGTTCGGCGTGCTGTTCCTCGCCTTCTACCTCGTGCCCATCGGGTACGCGGTCTGGCAGTCGATGCTGACCGTCGAGCGGGACGGCACCTTCGGGGCCGCGCGCACCGTCTTCGGCGGGTTCACCCAGTACCAGCAGGTGTTCCAGCACACCGAGTTCTGGGAGTCCATCGGGCGGGTGCTGCTGTTCGGCGTCGTCCAGGTCCCCGTGATGCTCGGGCTCGCGCTGGTGTTCGCGCTGCTGCTGGACTCCCCGCTGGTCAAGGGCAAGAAGTTCTTCCGGCTCGCGTACTTCGTGCCCTACGCCGTGCCCGGCGTCATCGCCGCGATCATGTGGGGCTTCCTGTACTCCCCGCAGCTGTCGCCGTTCACCGCGCTCACCGCGAACGTGCCCGTCCTCGGCGCCGACCTGGTGCTGTGGGCCATCGCCAACGTGGTGACCTGGGTCTACGTCGGCTACAACATGCTGATCATCTACTCGGCGCTGCTCGCCATCCCCAGCGAGGTGTACGAGGCCGCCGTCCTGGACGGCGCGTCGCAGACCCGCATCGCCCGGTCCATCAAGATCCCGATGGTCATGCCGGCGATCTCGCTGACCGCGATCTTCTCGATCATCGGCACGCTGCAGCTGCTCGCCGAGCCGCAGGTGTTCCGGTCGTTCAGCTCGGCCGTGACCAGCACCTTCACCCCGAACATGACGGTGTTCACCACCTCCGCGGTGCCGAACACCAGCCTCGCGGCCGCGTTCTCCGTGGTGCTCGCGCTGGCGACGTTCGTCCTGTCCTTCGGGTTCCTCAAGTTCTCGCAGCGCCGGGAGGCACGATGACCACCGCGACCCGCAGCCCGCTGGCCGCCGTCGGCTCCGCCCTCGTCCGGGACGGCTCCGGCCCCACCGCCCCCGGGCGGTCCGTGAAGACGCCCGTCATGCCGCGCGTCGCCGCGATGCTCGTCATGGCCGTGTTCACCGTGTACTTCCTGCTGCCGATCTGGTGGCTGCTCGTGGCGGCCACCAAGACCCGCGGCGACGTCCTGTCCACCAGCCCGCTGTGGTTCGCGGACCTCAACATCGTCGAGAACGTCCGCGACGTCCTCACCTACCGCAACGGGCTGTTCGGGCAGTGGATGGCGAACTCCGCCCTCTACGCCGGGGTCGGCGCCCTCGTCGCCACCCTGCTCGCCGCGATGTGCGGGTACGCGCTGGCCAAGTACCGGTTCCGCGGCCGGGAGGCGATCTTCAACATCGTCCTCGGCGGCGTCCTCGTCCCCGCCACGGCGCTCGCGCTGCCGCTGTTCCTGCTGTTCTCCCGCGTGAACCTCACCGACACGTACTGGGCGGTGCTGCTGCCCAGCGTCGTCAGCCCGTTCGGCGTCTACCTCGCCCGGATCTACGCCGCCGCGAGCGTCCCCGACGAGCTCATCGAGGCCGCCCGCCTCGACGGCGCGGGGGAGGTGCGGACCTTCTTCGGGATCAGCTCCCGGCTGATGACGCCCGCGCTGGTCACGGTGTTCCTGTTCCAGTTCGTCGCCATCTGGAACAACTTCTTCCTGCCGCTGATCATGCTGCGCGACGAGCGGAAGTTCCCGGTCACCTTCGGGCTCTACCAGTGGAACACCCAGCTCAACCAGATCCCCGAGCTCAACACCTACGTGCTCGTGGGCGCCCTGCTGTCGATCATCCCGCTCATCGTGGCGTTCCTCGCCCTGCAGCGGTTCTGGCGGGGCGGCCTCGGCGCCGGCTCCGTCAAGTAGCACCGTCCCACCCGCGCCCGTCCCCCTGGCGGTCGCGGTCCCACCCCGAGATCCCTCGACGACGAAGGAGCCCTCTCATGCAGCACCGCACCCGACGCGGCGCCACCGCCCTGCTGTCCACCACCGTCCTGGTCGCGCTCGCGGCCTGCTCGTCCGGCGGGTCCGGCTCCGGCTCGGGCGACGGCGGCGCCGACGCGGCGGCCTGCGAGCCGTCGGAGGGCAGCGTCGAGCTGTCCTTCACCTCCTGGATCCCCGGGATCGAGACCGCCGTCGACGCCTGGAACGCCGAGAACCCCGACATCCAGGTGACCGTGCAGACCGGCCCCAACGGCAACGGCGGCACCTATCAGAACTTCTTCAACCAGCTGAAGGCCGGCAACGCGCCCGACCTCGGGCAGATCGAGTACGACGCCCTGCCGAACTTCCGCGTCCAGGACGGCCTCGCCGACCTGTCCGCCTGCGCCGACGTCGTCGCCGCGCAGGACCAGTTCGTCGACTGGACCTGGGGCCAGGTCACCCTCGGCGACGAGTCGTCCGTCTGGGCGCTCCCGCAGGACTCCGGTCCGATGGCGATGTTCTACCGGGCCGACCTGTTCGAGGCCAACGGCATCCCGATCCCGACCACCTGGGACGAGTACGCGGCCGCCGCCGAGCAGGTCCGCGCCGCCGGGGGCTACATCACCAACTTCTCCACCGCCGACGTCAACCAGCTCGCCGGGTTCGTCTGGCAGGCCGACGGGCAGTGGTTCAGCAACGACGCCGACGGCTGGGACGTCACCCTGACCTCCGACGAGTCCGAGAAGGTCGCGGACTACTGGCAGGGCCTGCTGGACGACGACCTCGTCTCCACCGTCCCCGCCTGGACCACCGAGTGGGACAACGCCTACAACACCGGCCAGGCGTGGACCTGGGTCTCCGCGGTCTGGGGCGCCAACTCCATCGCGTCCGGCGCGCCCGACACCGCGGGCAAGTGGGCCGTCGCGCCCATGCCGCAGTGGGAGGCCGGGGACACCGCCGCGGGCAACTGGGGCGGCTCCTCGACGGCCGTGTTCAAGGGCAGCGACCACCTGTACGAGGCCACCAAGTTCGCGCTCTGGCTGAACACGTCCGAGGAGGCGCTGACCATCCTCAACGAGGAGGCCAACATCTACCCGGCCACCAAGGACGGGCTCAGCCTGCCCGTGCTGCAGGAGGGCGTCGAGTTCTACGGCGGCCAGGCGATCTACGACGTGTTCGCCGAGGCGTCCGGGCAGGTCAGCCCCGACTTCGTGTGGGGCCCGACCATGACGCAGGTCTACAACGACGTCTCCGACGGCCTCAAGCTCGCCGCGACCGGGCAGGGCACCGTCCCGGACGCCCTGGCCGCCGCGCAGACGAAGACGGTCGACGCGCTGAAGGCCCAGTCCATCCCCGTCCAGGAGTGACGGCCCCCGGACGGGCACCGGCGGCATCGCGCCCCGCGCCCGCCTGACACCGCTCGACGCAGCACCGCAGCACCGCCGAGGTCGCCCGACCTCGGCGGTGCTGCGTCACGGGAGCGCCCAGGCCAGCAGGGTCGCCACGTCCGGGGCGACGAGGACGTGCTGGTCGGCGTCCCAGCCGAGGTCGCCCCCGTGCGACCACACCACGGCGGCGCCGTCCGCGTCGGCGGTGGCGCGCAGGTCCAGGGCGTAGAACCCGCCGCCGCCGTCCAGGGCGATCGGCCAGGCGCCCGGCATCGCCTCGGCGAAGTCGTGCTCCTCGGCGATCCCGGATGCCGCGGGGCCGAGCAGGCCGAGCTCCGGCAGCGGGGTGCCCCCGGGGGAGTTCGGCAGCCGGTCCGGGTCCAGGGCGACGTGCTCGACGCCCGCGCGGAGCAGCCGCAGGAGGGCGTCCGGGGTGGTGGGGTCCTGGTCCGGCTCGGAGGTCACGACGGCGACGCTACCGGCGGGCCTCGACCACCGGCACCGGTTCGTTGCGCCGATCGGTGGAACGTCACGCCGACCGCCCACTCGCCCGGGGGCGCCTCACTACGCTCGGCCCGCGGCCCCCTCCCCGGGACGCGGAGAGGACCCAGCACCCGGTGACCGAGCAGCCCTCGACCGACCTCGTCCGGCGCCCGCACGCGCTCGCGACGCGACCCGGGACCTCCGGCGACACGTCCACGCTGGTGTTCGACGCCCGGCCCCTCGTGTGGGGCGACGTCCCTGCCGCGCTCCGCCGGGCGGCGCGCCACGAGGCCCCGGTGGTCGCCGACCGCGCCGTCGCCGACCCGGTGGTCTACCGGGACGACGAGCACGGCCTGGTCGAGGTCATGCGGGCGTGGCGGGCGCACCGGGACCGCCTGTACGTGGCGCTCGCGCTGCGTCCGGTCCGGTCCGAGGGCGAGCAGGTCCGGCCCACCGGGCCGTGGCAGCCGGTCGGCCTGCGCCGCTACGACGCCGCGGGGGAGGTACGCCGCCGGGTCGGGCAGGTCCCGGCGGGGCTGCCGCCAGCGGCACCCCGGGGGCCGGCCGGAGTGTCGGCGGGGGCGGCGCGACCCGTGCGCCCGTCGGTGGACCCCGAGCACGCGAGCGCGGCCGACGCCTGGACCTACCTGCCCCAGCCGGTGCGCACCAGCGCCGAGCGGGCGGTGCCCGTCCCCGACGACTGGATCGGCGACCTGCAGCAGCGGCAGGTCCGCGGGCTGCCGCGCTCGCAGGAGGTCGTCGTGCTGCGCCGTGACGGCGACCGTGCGCTCGTCGTGCGCGCCAGCCGGGAGGTCGTGCCCGCCCGCGGGGTGACCGAGGAGGAGCAGTCCGCGGCACTGGCCCGGGCGGACTGGACGGTGGAGCAGGTCGTGCTCCCCACGGCCCGTCCCCGCCTGCTGGAGGCGACGCGCGAGGTGCCGACGTGGATCTGACGCACTACGAGGTGCTCGGCGTCGCCGCCGACGCCGACCGCGAGACCATCCGGGTCGCGTACCGCCGCCGCGCCCGCGAGACCCACCCCGACGCGGGCGGGGACGAAGCCGAGTTCGCGGCCGTGGCGCTGGCCTGGTGGACGCTCTCGTCCGCCGAGCGCCGGGCCGCCTACGACGCCGGCACCGACGCCGAGGACGACTGGGGTGAGGACCTCGGGTGGGAGGACCCGAAGCCGGCGCGCGCCGCGCGGCCCGCACCCCCGCGACCGGGGCAGCCCGTGCCCGTCCGCGGCCTGCCGGGCCCCGACGTGGGTGGACCCGTCGACCCCCTGACGTCCGAGCCCCGCGCGCTGCCACCGGTGCCCCCGCCCGCCGGCCTCGCGTCACCGTGGACGCGCGACCGCCGGACCGCCACCCTGATCGGCTGCGCGGCGGTGCTGCTGCCGATCGTCGCCGTGCTCACCTTCCCCGACCTCGCCGCGGGCGAGATCAGCAGCACCGCGTGGACCGGGGTGTTCGCGTACTCCGGGGTGCTCGCCTGGGCGCTCTGGTGGCGGTCCCGGACGCACCAGGCGGACCGCGTCTCGCGGGTCGTCACCACCGTCGGGGTGTGGGGCGCCGTCGTGGTCTTCGCCCTCATGGGCACGGGGTACCTGTCGGACGGCGTGAGCCCGGTGCGGTCCGTCGTCGTCGGGGTCCCCCTGCTCGTCGGGATCCTGCTCGCCGTCGACTCGGGCCGCCGGGTGCGGCGCACCCGGCGGCGCGTCCAGCGCGAGCAGGACACGCGCCGCTACCGCGCGCTCGCCCGCCGGTGGAACCGCCTGCTGACCCTGCGCGCGCAGCACGGCGCCGCGCACGTCGAGGCGGGGCAGCGCGACGGCCACCCCGTCTGGCACCTCGTCGCGGACGGCTCGGGGCAGGTGCTCGACTGGGCGCCGCTGCGTGCCGTGCACGCGTGGTCGCGGCTCGTGCGCGAGGCGGGGGTCGACGTCGCGCCGGTCCCCGAGCCCGCCGTCGGACCCGACGACGCGCGCGTGGGCTGAGCCGCGTCAGGCCGCGGCGACCGGCTCGGGATCGTCGGCCTCGACCGCGGCCGGCTCCTTGCGGAAGATGATCTTGAGGATCGGGAAGAACACGACGAACGAGATCAGCGCGTTGATGATCATCGTCACCACGTCCGCGACGGTCTCGCCCGTCCCGCCCCAGCGCTCGATCATCCACTGGTAGATCGGGTCCTTGTAGAACCCCTGCAGCCACGCCGCGACGAACGTGATGATCACGTACGCGACCGCGTATGAGGAGGCCGCGGGCCACGGGTTGGACGTCGACTTGAACGTCACGTTCCGCTGCAGGAAGAAGTTGATCACCTGCGCGATCAGCAGGGTGAGCTGCACCGCGAGGAAGTACGCGAGCCCACCACCGCCCAGGGGCAGCGCGCCCGCCGGGTAGTCGAAGATGAAGAACGTGCTGCCGTCGGCGTTGGTGTTCACCGGCAGCACCTGGAACGCCGTGTCCACCAGCGGCGTCAGGTTGAACAGCCACTTGAACACCGGCATCAGCGCGAGCTGCAGCACCGTCATGCCCTGGCTGATCAGCGTGAACACCACGAACTCCGCGACGGCCGGGCGGGTGGTGGCGAACCGGCGCCACGCGTCGGCGATCGGGCGGAACATCGGCGTCCTCATCTCGTCGGCGCCGGTGCGGCGTCGGGCAGGTCGGCGCCCATGGAACCCCGGGACCCGGGCGCGCGGGGGCGGATGCGCACAACCTGTCGCACCCCGCGCACAGGTTGTCGGGACTGCGGTGCCCGGTTCCCGGGACGGGCGTGGGGAGGTGTGGCAGGCTCGCGCCATGGCGGACGAGCAGCGACCGGCCCTGCAGCCGGGCGGTTCCGTGCAGATCACGCTGGCGGCGTTGCTCGCGGTCTGCGGGTTGGTGCTCGGCGCGGGTGGGGTACGGCAGGGCGACGGCGTCCTGATCGTGTGCGGTGCGTTGCAGCTCGCGGCCGGGCTGTACCTGCTGCTCTGGCACCTGCGGGTCCGCGGGGGACCGCGCTCCTGACGTGGCCAGGTGCGAACGGGTGACGCGCGGGCGGAACCCGCCTCCGGCTCTGCGACCTCGTGGCACGCTGCGCTCGCACCACCGGACGCACCCGCGAGAGGACCCACCCGTGACCGAGATCCCCCACGACAAGCGCGACCAGCTCGAGCAGATCACCTCCGGTCTGCTGCAGGGCGAGCAGGTCTACGCCGTCTACGACTGCACCGGGGCGGGCACCGGCTTCGTCGGGCTGACCGACAAGCGCGTGATCATGCAGGACAACTCCTTCGTCGGGAAGAAGTCCGCGCTCACCTCCATCCCGTACGCGCAGATCCGCTCCGTGTCGGTGGTGTCCAACAAGTCGTGGGGCGGCGGCTTCTTCTCCTCGTCGGCCATCGCGCTCGACGTCGGCGGCGTCGTCCACGAGGCCGAGTTCCGGGGCGAGCAGAAGGCCCGCCACGTCCACGACCTCATCCTGTGGAAGCTCCTCGGCGCCTGAGGGAGCGGCCCGTACAGTCGGCCACGTGCCCCGTGACCTGCTGCTGCACGACGACACCCTGACCGATCCCGGCCTGCGGCCGCTGTTCGCCGAGGCCGGGCAGCAGGTGCGCGAGGGCACCGCCCAGGTCGTGCAGGTCGACGCGTCGCGGTACGTCGTCGTCGTGGACGGCCGGTCGATCCTCGCCGGGGACGTCCTCGCGCACGCCCTCGCCCGGGCGACCGCCGAGGACTTCGACGTCGAGGCGCTGGTCGCGCTGTCCGAGCGGCTGCGGGTCGCCACCGCGTGGTGGGTCGTCGCCGAGCCCGCCCGGCGGTGGGTGGAGACGGTCGTGCGCGACCAGTTCTTCGTCCGCCCGCCCGGCGACGAGTGGGACGCCCCGCCGTGGGCGCTGCGCGCGGGCGTGGACCGCGCGCACCTGGACGACGCGTGGCTGCGGTACGCCTGCTGGCTGGCCGTCGGGTACCGCCGGTTCGGCGCGAGCTACGAGAGCCTCACCGCCGACGAGATCTTCCGCTGGGCCACCCTGCTCGGCAGCACCGAGCCCGCCCGCCTGAAGAAGCACGGCACCGGCACGTTGCCCGCCGACGTCGCGGGGTACCGCGACGCCCACGTCACCTGCACCGCGAACGACGCCTTCGCGACCATCCGGATCACGATGCGGACCGCGACGCCCGAGGCGTACCGCGCCGCGCTGACCTGGCTGGTCCGGCTGCTGCGCACCGGGTTCCCGCACTCCTACGCCCTGGACTTCCGCGGACTCGAGAAGGTCTACCTGCCGGTGCGCGGGCTGCCCCGCAAGGGCGTGCACCAGCTGTTCGCCGCCGCGGCCGCGCACCCCGACCTGCGCCCCCTGATCGCCGACTACGCCCGCGCCGCGATGCGCGAGGACGCCTGGTACGAGAACGTCGACGAGGAGGACCCGGCGATGCCCGGCACCTTCGCCGTCGGCGCCCTGCTGCTCGGCGACGACCACCAGCAGCACCTCGCGCTCGCCCACGCGTACCTCGCGCTCTGCGACGACGAGCACCAGGCCGTCCACGGTCGCCTCGTCAGCGCCTACGTGCAGCGGCACGGGCTGACCCCCGACGCCGTCGCGCTGCTCGTCACCTGCGTGCAGCACATCCAGGAGCTCGCCCCGATCACCGGCGCCCCGGCGCTCGCTGGCACCCCGGAGGCGCTGACCGCGCTCGCCGCCGCCCGGGCCCGGGTCGCCGCGGACGACCCCGACCTCGCGGACTGGACCTGGCAGCACGTCGTCCACGCGATCTGGGGCCGGACCGGGACGCACGAGCCCGAGAAGGTCGTCCGGCGGGCACCCGCCGACCTGCGCGACGCGTACCGGGCGCTGCTCCCCGACGCCTGACAGCCGGGCCGCGGCGTGGCGTCAGGGGATGTCGACGTCGATCCGCCGGTCCCGCCAGTAGAACTCCCGGTCGTGCTCGCCGATCTCCCGCACCACCCGGCACGGCGACCCCACGGCCACCACCCCGGACGGGATGTCCCTCGTCACGACCGACCCGGCGCCGATCACCGAGTCGTGACCGATCGTCACGCCCGGCATGATCGACACCCCGGACCCGATCCACACGTTGTCGCCGATCGTGACGGGGATGTTGAACTGCGCGGCCTGCCGCCGCAGCCCCGGCTCCAGCGGGTGCCCCGCCGTGGTGATCGTGACGTTCGGGCCGATCATCACGTGGTCACCGATCCGGATCGGGCCGTCGTCCACCAGGGTCAGGTTGAAGTTCGCGTAGAACCGCTCGCCCAGGTGCACGTGCCGCCCCGCCCAGTTCGCGTGCAGCGGGGGCTCGATGTACGCGTCGGCGCCCACCGAGGCGAACATCTCCCGCAGCAGCTCCGCCCGGCGCGCGCCCTGCGAGGGGCGGGTGGCGTTGTAGTCGTACAGGAGCTCCAGCGCCTGCGTCTGCTCGGCGGCGAGGTCGCCCTGGTTGGGGTCGTAGATCAGGCCCGCGGCCATGCGTTCGCTGTTGTCCACGGGGGTAGTACAGCACCCGGCTTCGGAGCGCGGTCTTGCCTCATGGCGGAAGGCGGTGGCAACATCTTGCCGACACCGGCAGGATGCTGCCGACATCGGACATCTGCTGCCGGGAGGCTCGATGGACTGGCGGGCTCCTGAGCGCGTCTTCGGCAGCGGCCTGGACGCCGTGGTCCTCCGTGCGCTGTGGACGGCGGGCCGCCCCTTGACCGGCGAGCAGGTCGCGCGCGTCGCCCACATGGGCTCGGTGCGCGGCATCCGGTACGCGCTCGGCCGACTCGTGGAGTTCGGCATCGTCACGGTGGAGACCGTCGGGTCCGCGAGCGTCTACCGGCTCAACACCGATCACCTCACCTTCCCGGCGGTCGACGCCGCCTTCCGGGCGCTCGACCCCTGGACGCTTCTCCGCGACCGCCTGGTCGACCTCGTCGCGGTGCTCCACCCCGGTGGAGGTGTCACGGTCGCCATCTTCGGGTCCGTGGCGCGAGGCGACGCGGGGCCCGACTCGGACGTCGACCTTCTCGTGGTCGTGCCGGAGCGGGATGACCGCGCCGACAACCTCCGCGCGTCGGTCGTCGAGCACGTCCATCGGTGGACCGGGCGTCCGGTGGGGGTGTACCTGACGACCCCGGCGCTCCTCGCTGCCGCCCGTGACCAGGACGACCCGATCGTCGCATCGTTCGCGGACGACGCGATCACACTGGCGGGCCCGGACGTCGCGCGGTACCTCGGGAAGCGGGCCCGTTGACGCCGCGCCGACCCAGCACCCGGGTCATCACGCCGGGCGAGGTCGCCGTCCGCGCGGCGACCGCGCGCCAGTACCTGCAGGTCGGTGAGCTCGTCATCGGGGAGGACCCCGCCGAGCGGCAGGTCGCCGGTGGGCTCGCGGTGCTGGCGGCGATCGCCGCGTCCGACGCCATCTGCGGGACGGCGCTCGGGGAGTACGCCCGCGGCAAGGACCACGACCTCGCCCCCGACCTGCTCAAGACCATCCGTCCCGACGGTCCGGACCTCGCGCGGCACCTCGGGCGCGTCCTCGAGCACAAGCCGACCGCGCACTACGGGACGACGTACCTCACCGCCGAGACCGTGGCTTCGATGCTGCACCACGCGGGTGCGCTGGTCGTGGCGATGGAGCGCATCCGCCGACGGTGAGCGCCGACTAGGGAGCCGTCGCTCCCGTGCCTGTCGGTGGGCCCCGTGGGGATCGAACCCACAACCCGCGGATTAAAAGTCCGCTGCTCTGCCAGTTGAGCTAGAGGCCCGGGAGGTGAGGGGGATCATCGGTGGGATCCCCGGGACAGCTCCCGCGTCGTCCGGGGCAGGCGTGAGACCGCTCCGAGGTCGACGAAGTCGAAGGTACCGCCTCGTCGGGCGGGCGTCAGACCAGCTGCTGTCATCGCGGCGACGGTTCGGTCACGGCGCCGTCCTCCTCCGTCGTGCGCGGCGGGCCACCTCGACGCGGGGCGGCGCGTCCGCCTCCCGGCGCCGGCGGACCCGCACGCCGAGGACGACCCCGCCCAGCGCGACCGCGGCGAGCACGACGAGGTACCAGGCGTCCGCGAGGCCGTGGGTGACGGCCAGCACCACGACGACCCCGACGAGCGCCGCCGCGAACAGGACGATCGCGACCACGTCCAGCACCCGGCGCCCGCGCTCGGTGAGTCGGTCCACGACGCGCGTCACGACCACCACCCCGGTGGCGGTCACGGACACGGTGGCCCAGCCTTGCTGCCCGGTGACCGCGGACAGGACCACGCCGGCCGCGCAGAACGCGACGATGCCCGCCCAGAACGCCATGAGGACGGACGAGCGGCGCCCGTCGTGCCCCGTCACCGCCTGCGCCCCACTCGCTCGATCGTCAGGGTGTCGTCCGGCGCCGTGACCATCCTCCAGGTCCCGGAGAACGGCAGCCCGGTCCTGATCTCGACGCGCTCGCCCGGGACGAGGTCGAGGTCCATCGGCCGGGACGTCGTCCAGTCCATCGACGCGCGCACGCGGTGCCGGCCCGGCGGCACGTCGACCTCCGCCACGGTGCGGGGCTTCAGGAGTGCCACCGGTTCCCCGTCGACCGTGACGCGGATGCGCCGCAGCATGCCGGCTGAGTCGTCGCCACGGGACAGCACGAGGCGCGCGGGCGGACCCGGCACGGTCGGCCCGGCGACACCGTGATCGTCCTGTCGCCCCTGGCGGGCCCGGGCGGCGACCGCCGTCCACCCGGCGATGAGGACGACGGCAGCGCCGAGCGCCGCCGGCAGCGACGGCCCGTCGTACCCCGCGACCACGACGATCACGACCGCGACCAGCCCGAAGGTGCTCGCCGCCACCATCAACCAGAGCGGCAGATCGCGCTTCACGCCGTCACCGGTCCAGGCCGAGGGGACAGCGCACCGAGCGCCATCCAGCCCACCCCGGTGAGCAGAGCCGGCCAGGAGACCGTCACGCGACACTCCTTCCCCGCAGAGCTGTCATGACGTCAGCGACCGGACCGCGAAGAACGCCACCGCCACGAAGCCCACGACGGCGGCCGTCACCTGGACCCGGCGGCGCCGCGGCGGGTCGTCGCGGAACCGGAAGAGCAGCCACGCCGCCAGCAGGACGAGCGCCACGGCCACCGCCGCCTCGGCCGCCGAGATGCTGCCGCCACCCGTCCCGGTCACGGGGTCGTCCGGGAACCGTGACCGCGGTCGCCGTCCTGCCCCGCGCGGCGCCGCTGCCGGTGTGACACGACCCCGAGTGCCGCCATGAGCACGGTCAGGAGACCGAGCAGCACGAGCAGCCAGGTGGGTGCCCCTACGGCGGCACCGGCGGCGAGCACGACCACCTCGCAGACCGCGAGGGTGGCGTACAGCCCCCAGTGCGGCAGCGGGCCGCGGGCCTTGGTGATGCCGAGGAACAGCAGGACGTCGCGGGTGGTGGTCATCGCCGCCGCCGCGGGCACGTCACGAGCGCCAGGCGCGGGCCGACGGGGACGCTCCCGCCCTCAGCACCCTGCACGCCGTCCGCCCTCCGTCGCCGACCCGTGCCTGCACTCTGCCTGGTCGGCCGTCACCCGGCCGGACGAACCGGGCATTTCACCCGGACGGGCGACCCGTGCGGCGCCGCCTGCCGGCGGGAGATCAGCCGGCGACCTCCTCGTACCGCTCCACCAGCCCTACGAACTCCGTCCGCAGCCCGTACGGGTCCTCCCCGAGCGCGGTCTGCGCCCGCTCGCGGGCGCGGGCGGTGTCCGCGCCGTCGGCGTACGCGGACCCGCCGGCGACGAGTCCGAACTCGACGACGGCCGACGCGAACCGGAAGTCGGTGCCGGGCCGCCGGGTGTAGGTGTCGGCGCCGGCGGGGACGACGACCTCGGTGCTCTCGGCCGCGCCGGGCTCCTTGTAGCGCACGTGCACCGTGAGGAAGTCGCTGGAGCCCCGGGTCTTGCTCCGCTGGTAGGTGAGACCGTCGTCGTCGTCGGCGTCCTCGGCCCCGGCGGGGACGAGCTCGTAGAACGCGGTCACGGAGTGCCCGGCGCCGACGTCGCCGGCGTCCTTCGTGTCGTCGTCGAAGTCCTCGTCCTCCAGGCGGCGGTTGTCGTAGCCGAGCAGCCGGTACCGCGAGACGGTCGCGGGGTTGAGCTCGACCTGGAGCTTGAGGTCCTGCGCGACGACGACCATCGTGGAGTCGAACTCGTCGACGAGGACCTTGCGCGCCTCCTCGAGGGTGTCGATGTAGGCGTAGTTGCCGTTCCCGTGGTCGGCGATGGCTTCCATGGTGTCGTCCTTGAGGTTGCCCATGCCGAACCCGAGGACGGAGATGTGCACCCCGGTGGCGGCGTGCTCCTCGATCAGGGCGGTGAGCGCCTCGGGGCCGGACGGCCCGACGTTGAAGTCGCCGTCGGTGGCCAGGACGACCCGGTTGTTGCCGCCGTCGACGAAGTTCTCGGTCGCGAGCGCGTAGGCGGTCTCCAGGCCCGCGGCCCCGCCGGTCGATCCCCCGGCGCGGAGCTCGCGGAGGGTCCGCACGAGCTGGTCGTGCTCGCTGCCCGGCACCGAGTCGGCCAGCACGGAGTCGCTGCCGGCGTAGGTGACGATCGAGACGGTGTCGTCCTCGTCGAGCTGCTCGACGAGGAGGGCAAACGACTCCGCGAGCAGCGGCAGCTTGTCCGGCTCGTCCATGGACCCGGACACGTCGAGCAGGAAGACGATGTTGTTGCCCCGGCTCGTCGGCACCACGTCGGTCGCCTGCACCCCGATCATCGCGAGCTGGTGGTCGGGGGCCCACGGCGCGTCGGCGACCTGGGTCGTCACCGTGAACGGGTCGGCGGCGTCGGCGGCGGGCGCCGGGTAGTCGTAGTCGAAGTAGTTGACGAGCTCCTCGATCCGCACGCCCTGCGGCGCGACCCCCTGCGTGAGCTGCCGGCGCAGGTTGCTGTACGACGCGGTGTCGACGTCGGAGGCGAACGTCGACAGCGGGCTCGTCGCCACGTCCTGGAACGCCTGCTCCGGGGAGTCGTCGTACGCCTCCTGCGTCTCCGGCGGGACGCCCTGCCACGGCGCGGGGTCGAGGAGCTCCTCGTGCGCCGCGTCGTCCGCGAAGGTGGCCTCGCTCGACCCACCGGCGCTGCACGCGCCGAGAGCCGCGAGCACCGCGAGCGCGACGGACGCGGCGACGGCACGGTCCCGCCTCCGCCCCGAGGTAGTGCGACGAGCACCTGCTGACGACCAGCCGTTCATGTGACCCCTCCATCGTCCGGTGGCTAGCAGCCTGGCGGGTCGGTGACCAGGGCAACCAGCACGGGACGGTCACGCGAGCGTTCCGGTCTGGTCACGGGCGCGTGCCGCGCTGAGGCCCCGCGGAGGTGGGCGCCTGGAGCGTCGCCGCTCACTGGACCCCAGGCCGACCCGGAGGTACAGTCAGGGTGCGGACCCGCCCCACACTCGTGGACATGGCGGGTCTAGCTGTTTCTCCGGCAGGTGCAACGGCCCACGGTGCACGTCCCGCGGCGCGAGGAAGCGCGCGTACCAGTCCCACCCGAACCGCTGGGACTCGTGGCGGTTCACCGCGAGGTAGGCGCAGTACGCCACCAGATCGGCGATCTGCGTCCACTGCGACATCCGGCTGTCGTGGTATGACGGATCCTCCAGGAGGTGCCTCGTCGCGAGCTTCAACCCTCGGTGCGCCTGCCGGTAGTGCGGATCGTCACCGTCCATCGCGACCAGGCCGAGGGAACCATCCGTGCGCAGCTCGGAGTCGAGGCGCGAGATGAGCCGCTCGTACAGCGCGTACTTCTCAGCCGCGTAGGCGGAGCCCTTCGCCGTCGTCCGCTGCCAGACCGCGCCCACCCGCATCGTCGGACTGCGCGCCAGGACGGTCAAGCAGCGCTCGGCCACCTCGCGGCCGAGGTCCTTCCAGAGCACCATCTCGGAGTTCGCGCCGTCCACGGAGACCCTGGTCGTTCGAAACCGCGCGGGCGGACTCGTGCTGATGTGACCGAAGCCCGAGACCCCGCGCCCCTGCACGTACTCGGTGCAGTGGAGCTCGGCGGTCACCGGGACGCGGTAGTCGCGGACGAGCTCCTTCCGCAACGTCAGCCACTCGCGGAGCGCGGAGCCCCAGTCGCACGGCGCGACCTCGACCCAGCCGTAGACGACGAGCCCGCTCAACGAGGACCCGGAGTCGTCCAGGTACAGCATCCGGTCGAGCGTCGGGCGCTGAGCGTCGGGCACGGGAGCTCCTGGCAGTGGTGGGTGAGGCCGACCGGATCGAGAACCGCTCGGAGCAGAGTTGCACCTCGCCGGACACCTGCTCGTCCTCGTGCCGCACCGCACGTGCCGGTAGGTGGTGATCCCCGAGTCGGTCGACCGCCAGACCGGCACGCGCCCTCGCGGGGTCGGATGCTCGATGCCTCATGGGCGGGCGCGGATCGATCGGCGCTACCTGACTCCCGTTTCATCACCAGCACGTCGACGTCGCGCGGCCGTCCACGCCGACCGAGGTCTGCTCACCCCAGCGCGATCTGCTCGCGTCCGGTGTCGCGGGGCACGCCGTCGGCGACGTGCAGGTAGGGCCCGGTGACGCCGAGGCCCATGTCGCGCCCGCCGGGGTCGGACCCGCCGACGGTGAGCCCGTCGTGGGTGCCGGAGGCACCACCCATCGGGCTGGCCCGGACGTCGCTGACGCCGGCGGCCTCGAGCGCGGCGACGAGGTCGTCGATGTCGCCGTCCGCCCCGGTCACGATCACGGTGACGTCGTACTGGCGGCGGTCCACGACGCCGTCCCCGCCGCTCCGGAACTCGCCGTAGGCGTCCTCGATCTCGCCGCCGAGCGCCTCGACGATCCCGGGCAGCAGGTCCTGGGCGGCGGCGACGACCTCGGTCCGGCTGGTGTCGAGGTCGTCGGCGGTGGCGCTCCCGCCGCACCCGCTGAGGCCGAGGGCGGTGGCGACGACGAGGCCGACGGCGGCCACGAACGGCGTGCGGCGCGGGGCGATGGGCGTCTCGGGACCGGTCACGGCGTCACTGTAGGCGGCGTGGGCCGGTGCGCCGCCCCCAGCACCTCGACCCGCACCCCCTCACCGTCCTCGCCTCCGGTGACGGCCGCCTCGACCCCGAACACGGTCCGCAAGGTCCCGGGCGTGAGCACGTCGCGCGTGGTCCCGGCCGCGTGCACCCGACCCTCGTGCAGCACGGTGAGCCGGTCGCAGTACCGGGCGGCGAGCGCGAGGTCGTGCAGCACGACGACGACGGTGAGCCCGGTGCCGCGCAGCAGCGCGAGCAGCTCGTGCTGGTGCTGGACGTCGAGGTGGTTGGTGGGTTCGTCGAGCAGCAGCACGGCGGGTTCCTGGGCGAGGGCCCGCGCGGCGTGCACGCGCTGGCGCTCGCCGCCGGACAGGGTGCGCCACCGGCGGTGCTGGGTGCCGGACATGCCGACGGCGGCGAGCGCGCGGTCGCAGGCGGCGTCGTCGTCGGGGCCGGGCGGGGTGAGGCGGCCGCGGTGGGGGAGGCGCCCGAGGGCGACGACGTCGGCGACGGCGAGGTCGGTGTCGGCGTCGCTGCTCTGCTCCATGACGGCGAGGGTGCGGGCGCGCTCGCGGCGCGGGACGTCGGCGAGGGGGTGGTCGCCGAGCAGCACCCGGCCGTGCTGCGGGGCGAGGGTCCCGGCGAGGACGTGCAGCAGCGTGGACTTGCCGGAGCCGTTGGGGCCGAGCAGCCCGGTGACCTGCCCGGGTGTGGCGGTGAGGCTGACGCCGTCGAGGACGGGTGCGGCCCGGCCGCGCACGCGGACGGTGACGTCGTGGCAGGCGAGGTGGACGGTCACGCGCGCTCCCGGCGGTGGAGGACGACGAGGAACGCGGGCACGCCGAGCAGCGCGGTGACGACGCCGGCGGGGATCTGCCGGGGTGCGAGGGCGGTGCGTGCGACGGTGTCGGCGAGCACGAGGAACACGGCGCCGCCGAGGGCGCTGAGCGGCAGCAGCCGCCGGTGCAGCGGTCCCGCGAGGGCGCGGACGGCGTGCGGGACGATCAGCCCGACGAACCCGATGGCGCCGACGGACGAGACGACGACGGCGGTGACGGCCGCGGTCGCGACGAGGGCGGTGGTGCGGACGGCCGTGACGGGGACGCCGAGGCTGTGCGCGGTGCGGGCGCCGAACGCGAACGCGTCGAGGTCGGCGGCGATCAGCCGCAGCGCCACGAGGGCGACGGCGGTGACGGCGGCGCAGAGCGCGACGGCGGGCCAGCGCGCGGCGGCGAGCGACCCGGTGAGCCAGGAGGTGAGGCCGCGGGCGGCGTCGGCGTCGCCCCAGCCGAGCAGGACGAGCGAGGTGAGGGCGGCGAACAGCTGCCCGACGACGACTCCGGTGAGCACGAGCCGCCCGGTGCTGGCGGCCCGGCGCCCGAGCAGCAGCAGGACCAGGCCGAACGCGAGCAGCCCGCCGACCAGGGCGCCGCCCGCGAGGGACACGCTCCCGGCGCCGAGGCCGGTGACCAGGACGAGGACGGCGCCGGTGGACGCCCCGGAGGAGATGCCGAGCAGGTAGGGCTCGGCGAGGGCGTTGCGGGTGACGGCCTGCAGGACGACGCCGCAGGTGGCCAGGCCCGCCCCGGCGACGGCGGCGAGCAGCACGCGCGGCACCCGCAGGTCCCAGACCACGGAGTCGAGCAGCGGCGGCAGCGGCTCGACGGGCAGGCCGAGGTGGGAGCCGACGGACCGGGCGGTCTCGGCCCACCCGACCCCGCCCCCGGCGGTGACGGCGGCGACGGCCGCGGCCGCGACGGCCAGGAGCAGCAGCGCCGCCCCGGCCGTCGCGCCCACGGGTCGCAGCAGGTCAGCGCTGCGCGAGGACGACGTAGTCATCGAGGTGCTGCCACACGGGCCCGGCCTCGGCGAACTGCGCAGCGCGCAGGGCGGAGACGTGGAAGTCGAGTCCGAGGTCCGGGTTGGGCGGGCGCGGCGCGAACCGGCGCTCCCGCTCCGGGGCGAGCGGCGCGAAGTGCGGGTGCGCGACGAGCTCCGCGAACCACGCATCCCAGCTGAGGGCACCCGCGGCGTGGTCGCGGGCCTGGGTCGCGGCGTCGTCGCGCCGCCCGAGCTCCTCGAACAGCGGCCGCCCGGCGGGCTGGCGCAGGTGGTCGGCGTTCATCAGGACGCCGCCCGGTCGCAGGACCGAGGCGGCGTCCCGGTAGACGCGGGCGAGGACGTCGGCGGGCAGCCAGTGCAGCGCGGTGGACGACAGGACGGCGTGCGGGCGGCGGCCGTCGAGGACCTCGGTCCAGGCGGGGTCCCACAGGTCGGCCTCGCGGAACGTCAGGCGGCCGCCGTGCCGGGCGAGGGCGTGCCGCCCGAGCTCGAGCAGCAGCGGGTCGTAGTCGACGGCGACGCAGGTCATCCGCGGGAACCGGTCGAGGACGCGGGTCGAGATCGAGCCGGGGCCGCAGGCGAGGTCGACCACCAGGGCGTCGGCCGGCACGGTCTCGGCGAGGACGTCGAGCATGATCGCGAACCGGTCCTCGCGGCGGTTGATGTACGCGGCCTGCTGGCGGTCCCAGGCGTCGAGGTGGGCGGCGGCCCACGCGCTGACGGCGGTCACGCGCCGGCCCCCGCGTACTCCACGAGTGCGTCGGACAGCGTGGTGAGCGCGTCGACGCTGCGCACGGACGGGTCCATCTCCGTCGCGGGGATCGCCACGAGCCGGTCGGCCCGCACGGCGGACAGCGCGGCGGTCACGCTGTCGGCGCGCAGGGCGTCGATCTTGTCCTGCGCGCTGTCCCCGGCGAGGCCGCGGGACAGGTCGGCGAGGACGAGGACGTCGGGGTCCCGCTGGGCGATCTCGTCCCAGCTGGTCTCGCTCCACTGGGCGTCGAGGTCGGCGAAGGCGTTCTCGGCCCCGGCGAGGTCGGTGAGGGTCTGGGGCAGCCCGGCGCCACCGGCGACGATCGGGGCGCCGTTGATGGTCGAGTAGATCCACGCGACGTCGAGGCCGCCCGCGTCGGGCGCGGCCGCGGTGGCCGCGTCGAGGACGGCCTGCTGCTCCGCGACGAGGTCCGCGCCGCGCTCCTCGACGCCGAACACGGCGGCGAGGTCGGTGATCTCGGCGAAGATCCCGTCGAAGCCGTCGGCGGTGACCAGGGACGGGTCCTCGCAGTCGTTGGCGGACAGGTAGGCGGGGACGCCGAGGTCGACGAGCTCGCTCCGCGCGCCGACGGCGTCGGTGGCGAACGCCGACGCGCGCATCGAGTAGACGAAGTCCGGTGCGGTCTCGCGCAGCTGCTCGGCGGTGGGGTACTGGTCGGCGAGCACGGGGACGGCGGCGTACGCCTCCGCGTACTCGGGGGCGACGGCGTCCGTGAGGTAGGCGGTCCCCGCGAGGGAGTCGCCGAGCCCGAGCGCGAGCAGCAGCTCGGTGGCGCCCTGCTCGAGGGTCACGGCACGCTGCGGGGGCGCGGTGACGGTGAGGTCCAGGCCGCAGCTGGTGAGGGTGACGCCGTCCGGGGTGGCGTCGTCGGGCGCGTCGGCCGCGCCGGTCCCCGAGGCGCACCCGGCGAGGAGCGCGAGCACCGCGACTCCAGGAATGATAATCGTTCGCATGAGCCCATGCTAGGTGACCCGCAGGTCAGCTCCGGACCACGGCCCCGCCGGTCCGGCGTCGCCGCAGTCGCCCCGCCAGCACCCCGTGCCGCGGGCTCCCCAGGTACACCAGCGCGAACACCACCCCCTGCGTCAGCACCACCAGCCCGCCGGACGCCGCGTCCAGCCAGTAGCTCAGGTAGATCCCGACGGCCGCGCACCCGGCGGACAGCGCCGGGGCGATGACGAGCATCCGCCCGAACCGGTCGGTGAGCAGGTACGCGGTCGCGCCGGGGATGATCAGCAGCGCGACGACGAGCACGACCCCGACCACCTGCAGCGCCACCACCGAGGTCACGGCGAGCAGCCCGAGCAGCAGCGCGCTGAGCTGCCGGGGCGACAGGCCGATCGCGTGCGCGTGGGTGGGGTCGAACGCGAACAGCGTGAGGTCCCGCCGCTTCAGCACCAGCACCGTGAGGGCGACGGCGGCGAGCACCGCGATCTGCGCGAGGTCGGCCGGGCTGACCCCGAGCACGTTGCCGAACAGGATGTGGTTGAGGTCGGTCTGGCTCGGCGTCACCGAGATGAGCACGAGACCGAGTGCGAACAGCGTCGTGAAGACGATGCCGATGGCGGCGTCCTCCTTGACCCGGCTGGTGCTGCGGATCGTGCCGATGAGGGTCACGGCCAGCAGCCCTAGCACCAGTGCCCCGAGCGCGAACGGCGCCCCGACGACGTAGGCCAGGACCACGCCGGGCAGCACGGCGTGCGAGACCGCGTCGCCCATCAGCGACCAGCCGATCAGCACCAGCCAGCAGGACAGCACGGCGCACACCACGGCGGCGACGACGGTGGTGAGCAGGGCCCGCACCATGAAGTCGTACTGCAGCGGTTCGAGCAGCAGGTCGAGCACGGTCACGCGGCTCCCTCCCCGAGGACGTCGAGGCCGAACGCGCGCGCCAGCACCTCGGGGCGCAGCGCCCCCGCGACGGGGCCGTGGAACAGCACGTGTCGCAGCAGCAGCACGGCGTCGTCGGCGAGGTCGGGCAGCGCGTGCAGGTCGTGCGTGGAGACCAGCACGGTGCGGCCGTCGGCGGCGAGCTCGCGCAGCAGTCGCACGATGGTCGCCTCGGAGCCCTTGTCGACCCCGGCGAACGGCTCGTCCAGCAGCAGCACGCGCGCGTCCTGCGCGATGCCCCGCGCGACGAACACCCGCTTGCGCTGCCCGCCGGACAACCGCCCGATCTGCCGGTCGGCGAGGTCGGCGAGCCCGACGCGGTCCAGGGCCTCGGCCACGGCGGCGTGGTCGGCACGGCTCGCGCGGCGCGTGAACCCCTGGTGCCCGTAGCGGCCCATCATCACGACGTCCCGCACCCCGACGGGGAACGCCCAGTCGACGTCCTCGCTCTGCGGCACGTACCCGACCAGGTGCCGGCGCCGCGCCGCGGCGGGCGTGCCGCCGCCGACGGCGACGGTGCCAGCGTCGGGGCGCACCAGTCCGGTGACGGCCTTCAGCAGGGTGGACTTCCCGGACCCGTTCATGCCGATGAGCCCTGTCACCCGGCCGGGCCGGACGTCGAGCGTGACGCCGTCGAGGGCCACCACGTCGCCGTACCGCACGACGACGTCGCGCAGGCTGATCGCGGTCACGACGTCCTCCCGGCGGTGCCCGTCAGGCCCGCGACGATCGTGTCCACGTCGTGGCGCAGCAGGTCGAGGTACGTAGGGACGGGACCGTCCGGCTCGGACAGCGAGTCGACGTAGAGGGTCCCGCCGAACTCGGCGTCGGTGGCCTCGACCACCTGGCGCATCGCCCGGTCCGAGACGGTCGACTCGCAGAACACCGCGGGCACGTCGTTGTCCCGCACGAACTCGATGGCCGCCGCGATCTGCCCCGGGGTGGCCTGCTGCTCGGCGTTGACCGGCCAGATGTACCGCTCGGTGAGCCCGGCGTCCCGGGCGAGGTAGGAGAACGCGCCCTCGCAGGTGACGAGCGCGCGCTGCTGCTCGGGGACCTCCGCGAGCTCGGCGAGCAGGTCGTCGTGCACCGCCTGCAGGTCCGCGGCGTAGGCGGCGCCGTTGGCCGCGAAGTCCTCGGCGTGCTCGGGGGCGAGGTCGCTGAACGCGTCGACCATGGTGTCGACGTAGACCTGCACGTTCAGCGGGCTCATCCACGCGTGCGGGTTCGGCTTGCCGGCGTAGGCGTCGGCGGCGATGTCGATGGGCTCGACGCCGTCGGAGACGACGACGTGCGGCACCTCCACCTGGTCGACGAACTGCGCGAACCACGCCTCCAGGCCGAGCCCGTTGTCGAGCACGAGGTCCGCCTCGGCGGCCTTGCGGACGTCGCCCGGGGTGGGCTCGTAGCCGTGGATCTCCGCGCCGACCTTGGTGATCGACTCGACCCGCAGGTGGTCGCCTGCCACGTTGCCGGCGATGTCCGCGAGCACGGTGAACGTCGTGAGCACCACCGGCCTGTCGTCGCCCGCGGCGGTGCCGGGGATGGTGCCGCAGGCGCCGAGCAGCAGGGCGGTGGCCGCCGCGAGGGCTGCGGCGCCCACGCGGATCCGGGTCGTCACGTCGGGACCTCCGGGTGGTCGAGAACAGAAGTTCGGAATGCCGAACTCACTCCATCCTGGCACATCTCGCGGCCCGGGTACGGGTCGTGGTCGTCACATCCCGCGGCCCGGCTCCGGGCAGGTCGGTCGGGCCCCGTAGGCTCTAGGTCATGCACGCGGACGCTCACGAGGTGGTAGCAGCCTCGACATCGCGTGCCGTCGACCTCGATCCCGCCCGCAGGATCGCGCGCGCCGTCGCCGCCGCGGGCGTCGCGACCCTCGTGGCGCTGCTGTTCCACCTCCTCGCCGGGGGTGCCACGCCGCACCTGCTCGGCGTGGCGGTCCCGCTGCTGCTCGCGACCGCGGTGTGCCTGGTCCTCGCGCAGGTGCGGCTGCCGTGGCTGCGCCTCGCGCTGTCCGTCGGCGTCAGCCAGCTGTTCTTCCACCTGCTGTTCTCGATCGGGGCGCCGGGCGCAGTGCCCGCCGCCGGGCCCGTGACCAGCCACCAGCACGGGGCCGCCGCGGTCGTCCTGGACGGTGCCGGACCCGCCACGCACGCCGGTCACGGCGGCGCGGCCATGTGGGTGGCGCACGTGATCGCGGCGCTGGTCACCGTGCTGGCCCTGCGGCACGGCGAGGCCACGCTGCACCGCCTCGCGCGCGCCCTGCGCCGCGCCGGGGAGCGCCTGGCC
>NZ_RFFI01000257.1 GCF_003696205.1 Cellulomonas triticagri | reverse complement strand
GGCCGCGACCGCCGCGGCCCCCGCGACGGCGCCGCCCCCGAGGAGCAGCGCGCGCCGGCTGGGGCCGCGGGGTGCGGCGCCGTCGTCGCCGGTGTCGTCAGGCCGCATCGGTGATCGTCGACGTCAGGCGGGACAGCGGCTCGCTCACGGCGTCCACCGCGGCGGCGAGCTCGGCGACCTGCGCGTCGGTCAGGTCGGTGTACGCCACGAACCCGGTGTCCACCGACCCGTGCTGGGCCAGCAGGTCGTCCAGGGTGGCGAACCGGTCGTCCAGGTCGGCGACCAGGTCGGCGTCCTGCGCCTCCGCGACGCCGCGCAGCACCCCGAGCGCGACCTCGGCGCCGTCCACGTTCGCGCGGAAGTCCCACAGGTCGGTGTGCGACCAGATCTCCTCCTCGCCGGTGACCTTGCCGGTGGCGACCTCGTCCAGCAGCTCCTTGGCGCCGTTCGAGATCTGGAACGCCTGGAACGTGAAGTCGTCGGCGGTGACGCGCGCGTCGAGCTCCCCGGTCAGCTCGACCAGGGTGTCCGCGGCCGCCAGGCGCTCGTCCGGCGTGAGCGCGGTGTACGCCGTGCCGCCGTTCGCCTCGGGCGTCGGCTGCCACAGGTCCTTCTCGATGAAGTGCCAGCCGCTCCACTCCTCGCCCTCCGCGAGGTCCGCCTCCCGGGCGTCGAGCAGCGGGTCCAGGTCGCCGAACGACTCCGCGACCGGCTCGACCCGCTCCCAGTGCACCCGGACCGCGGCGTACAGGTCGCGCGCGGTGGCGTCGTCCCCGGCGGCGTACGCGTCCGCGAACTGCTGCGTCCCGGCGACGAGCGACCCCACCTGGTCCTTCACGTACGCGACGTAGTCGGCCTCGGCGGTCGCGAGCTGCTCCGCGACGGGACCGGTCGGGCCGACCTCCTCGCCCGAGTCGGTCACCGTGAACGCGGCGGTGATGCCGTCGCCGACCATGCCCGGCTTGCAGGCCGTGTAGTAGTCGCCCGCCGGGACCTGCACGACCAGGTCGCGGGTCAGGCCGGGGCCGATGTTCTCGACCTCGGACACCACCCGCAGCCGGTCGTCCGCCAGCAGGTAGAACTCCGTCACGTCGTCCCCGGAGTTCGTGACGCTGAACGTCAGGGTGCCCGACGGGGCCTCGGCGGCGGACACGTCGCACGCGTCGGCCGTCGAGTCGACCGTCAGCGCGCCCGCGCCCGAGGAGGACGCGGCGCCGTTGTCGACGCACGCCGCGAGGGGCAGCACGAGGGCGGCCAGGGCGACGGCCGCGCCCGAGGTGGTGCGGGTGCTGCGGGTGGAGCGGGACATGGGGTCCTCCGGGTGGGTCGCGGGAGCCGGGGCCGGGGCGGCCGCGGTGCCGGGCGAGCGGCGGGGGTGGGGTGGGATCGGCGGGGTCGCGAGGGAC
>NZ_RFFI01000256.1 GCF_003696205.1 Cellulomonas triticagri | reverse complement strand
GTCCTCGGCGGGCGTGTCGCCCGCCTCGGGCGCGGCCTCGACGGCCGGCTCCTCGGCAGCGGCCGACTCGGCGGCGGGTGCGGCCTCGGCGGCCGTGGTCTCGGTGCCCTCGGGGGTGGTGGCCGCGTCCTCGGTCGCGGTCGCCTCGGGAGCGGGCGCGGCGGTGGTCGCCTGGTCCTCGTCGTGCGAGCGCTGCTGCTCGTCGGGCGTCTCGGTCACTGGGTCTCCACTCCCTCGATGGTGACGGGGGTGGTGGGGGTGCCGTCGGAGGCACCTCCGCTCACGCCCGCGTCAGCGACTGCCTGCACGACGTCGAGGCCCGACGTGATGCGGCCGAACACGGTGTATCCGCCTGCCTGGTCCGAGGGGATGGTCGAGTCCTCGTAGACCAGGAAGAACTGGCTGCCCATCGACTCGCCGTCGCCGCCCTGGCGGGCCATGGCGATGGTGCCGGCGGGGTAGACGTCGTCCGCCGGGGCGTTCTCGACGGGGCCGAAGCTGTAGCCGGGGCCGCCGGTGCCGGTCCCGGTGGGGTCGCCGCACTGCAGCACGTAGATGCCGCTGGTGACGAGCCGGTGGCAGTCGGTGCCGTCGAAGTACCCCTCCTGCGCCAGGGTGACGAAGGAGGCGACGGCCTGCGGGGCCACGTCGCCCTCGAGCTCGATGCCGATGTCCCCGGCGCTGGTGGTGATCGAGCCGGTCCAGGCGCGGCCCTCGGCGGCCGACGGGTCGGGGACGACGCCGCCGTTGCCCGTCCGCGCCTCCCCGCCGGTGGTCTCGGTGGCGGGCGTGGTGGCGGCGTCGGCGGGCTGCTGGTCGTCGCCGCCGAGCAGGAGCGCGGCGCTGACGCCGATGCCGACGACGAGGACGCCGACGACCCCGGCGGCGACGAGCTGGGTCCGCCGGCGGCGTGCCTGCTTCTCGGCCAGGCGGTGCTGCCACTTCTCGTACCGGCGGCGCTCGTACTCACGCTCGCGCTTGCTGGACGCCACGCACACTCCTCGTCTCGGTCGGTGGCGGGAGCGGGCGCGTCCGCGCGCACGTGCGCGGGGCGCGCGGGCTCCCGCGCCAGCGACCAGTCTAGGCAGGTCGGCGGCCCCCTCGGTCGGACCGCGGGCACGCGCGCCGCTAGCGTGGCCGGGTGCGCATCCTCGGAGTGACCGCCCCCGTGTTCGCGGCGACCTGCTGGCTGGTGGTGGCGGACGACGGGACGTGCGTCGTGGTGGACCCGGGTGCGGGCGTGGCGCCCGCGGTGGCGGGGCTGGTCGCGGAGCACGACCTGCGCGTGGTGGGGGTGCTGGCGACGCACGGGCACGCCGACCACGTGTGGGACGCGGCGGCAGTGGCCGGCGCGGCGGGGGCGCCGCTGCGCCTGCACGCGGCGGACGCGCACCGCCTGGCGGACCCGTGGGGCACGCTCGGCGAGGCGGC
>NZ_RFFI01000255.1 GCF_003696205.1 Cellulomonas triticagri | reverse complement strand
CGCGCTCGGGCTGCTCGGCGCGCGCCTGGTCCCCGGGGCTGCGTGGGTCGCGGACGCCGTGGACCTCGCCGCGCGGGTCGCGGACGTCGACCTCGTCGTGACCGGCGCGGGCGTGCTGGACGTCGGGGCGCTGGAGCACGGCGTGGTGGCCGCCGCGGCGGGGGCGGCGCTCCCGCTGGGGGTCCCGTCGATCGCCGTCGCGGCGCAGCTGCGCACGGGCCGCCGCGACTGGGGCGCCGCGGGTCTGGCCGCGGGCTTCGCGGTCCTGGAGCACCCCGAGGACGAGGCCCGCTGGCGCGAGGACCCGGCGGCAGCCCTCCGCGACCGCATCCCGCGCATCGCCCGCACCTGGTCCCGCTGAGCCTCCCGGTCCTCGTCCCGCGCCACCGTGCACGCCGGTGGCGGCACACCGGGAGGACTCACCCGGGACCCGTCCCGTGGTGCGCGGCGCGCGCGGGCGTACATTGGGAACAGAACGCGAGGGCGCCAGGTTGTGGCTGGTGCGGAGTTCCGTGGCGTCCCCGTGCGCCACGCACCTGACGAGACTGGAGAGACCATGAGCGAGACCACCGAGACCGCGACGCACGGCGTCGAGCTCACCGACTTCGCGGCCGACAAGGTGCGCAGCCTGCTGGAGCAGGAGGGTCGCGACGACCTCCGCCTGCGCATCGCGGTGCAGCCCGGCGGCTGCTCGGGCCTGATCTACCAGCTGTACTTCGACGAGCGCGTGCTCGACGGCGACGCGCTGCGCGACTTCGAGGGCGTCGAGGTCGTCGTCGACCGCATGAGCGTGCCCTACCTCGAGGGCGCGACCATCGACTTCGCGGACACGATCGAGAAGCAGGGCTTCACGATCGACAACCCGAACGCCGGCAGCAGCTGCGCGTGCGGCGGCTCCTTCGCCTGACCCGCGCACCCCGCACCACCCGCGAGCCCCCGACCGGACCGGTCGGGGGCTCGCGTGCGTCCGGGTGGTGCGGACACCGTGCGGGCGCCGCGCGGAGCCCCGCCTCAGAGGTCGGTGAGCCCTGCTGCGCGGCGGATGTCCGCGACGACCCCGGGCAGCACGTCGCAGAACCGCTCGACGTCGGCGGCGCGCGTGCCGACCGGCAGCGACAGGCGGACGTTCCCCTGGGTCAGCGCGCCCATCGCCGCGAGCACGTGGCTGGGCTGCTCGGTCGCGGACGTGCACGCGGACCCGGACGCGACCGCGAACCCGGCGCGGTCCAGCGCGGTGACGACCGCCTCGCCGTCCACGTAGAGGCAGGAGAACGTCAGCACGTGCGGCAGCCGGTCGTCGCGAGCGGCGGGACCCGCGACGTCGACCTCCGGCACCTCGGCGGCGATCCGGGCGCGCAACCGGTCGACCAGGTCGGTCCGGGGGTCCGGTCCGGCCGCGACCCGCGCGGCGGCGGCCTGCAGCGCGACGGCGGCGGCGAGCGCGGCGGGCACCGCCACGCCGCCGGGGAACCACCGG
>NZ_RFFI01000254.1 GCF_003696205.1 Cellulomonas triticagri | reverse complement strand
GCCGCGCGGCTCCACGATCGTCCTGCGGCCGTCCGGCGGCCCCGCCCCGCCCCCACCGGGCACGGCGCCGCCGGCGCCACCGGCGGCCCCGGCCGCCCCGCCGCCCTGACCCCTGGACCAGGGCGGCCGGGATCAGAGCCGGCGGGCGACGTTCTGCAGGAAGGCGTGCACCTCCGGGCGCAGGTCGTCCCCCCACACCGCGACGACGGCCGTGCCCGCGCCGACGAGCACGAGCAGACCGACCCACCGCCAGGCGCGGCGCTCACCGGCCACGGTCAGTACGCCAGCCGCAGCCAGGGCGAGCCGTCGACCTTGAGCAGGTCGTCCACCGCGCCGTCGAACTTCGACAGGTCCCCGTCCACAGGGTTGCGGCTGGTGCCGGCGGTCCAGAACGCGCGCCCCACGACGAACGCCCGCCCGAACTCCTCCCAGCCCCGGTACGCCGGGCGGGCGAGCCCGACGGCCTCGCCCATGGCGTCCCACGCGCGGTCCGGCGTGACCAGGCCCGCGTCCAGCAGCAGCCGGCTCAGGTGCACGACCCGGGCGGCGTCCCACGCGACGATGCTGCTGGGCAGCGGGTCCGGCAGCGCGGCGTGCCCGCCCGCCACCGCGGCGCCGGTCCAGCCGACGTACCACTTCTGGGCGCGCTCGGGGTCGAGCCCGCGCTCGGCGGCCTCCTGCGCGACGCGGGCCTGGTGCTCCTTCTGCAGCCCGCGGCCGCCGCGGGTGGCGAACACCTCCTCGACGCGCGGGGCGACCAGCGCGTAGTAGCCGCGGTGGCCCTGGTGCAGCAGGTACGCGTACGCGCCGTCCACGTCGTCCGGGCCGTGCACGTCCCACGCGCCGGACAGCAGCTTCTGGGCGGTGCCGGGGTCGGCCTCCATCGTCGGGGCGTTCATCGGCAGGTGCCCCTCGGCCGCGTACACGGCGCCGAGGGCGAGCGCCCGGTCCTGCTCGGGGGTGAGCGCGGGTGCGCCGTCGAGCGTGGCGAACTCGGTGGCGAAGATCGCCTTGATCTTGTCGAACAGGCCCATGGGGTGCGGCTCCTCGGTAGCGGGGCGCGCCGGACGACCACGGCGCGGGTCCCTAGGGGAACCCGGGGTGCCGCCGACGCGCAGCAGCCCCGAACGAACCCGAACACGGGCGGTGGTTAGCCTGGGCCGGTGCCCGACGCCTCCCCGCCCCCCGCCCCGGGCGGCTGGGACGACCTCACGGGCCGGCTGCGCGACCTGCGCGCCGCCGGTGGGTCGCCGTCGTACGCGGACCTCGTCCGGCGGGTCGACGCCGTGCGGGCCGCCCGCGGGGTGCCTCCGCACGAGCGCCGCCCCGGCCGGGTCACCGTGTACGACGCGTTCCGGGACGGGCGGACCCGCCTGGACGTCGAGCTGCTCGCCGACCTGGTGCGCGCGCTCGGCGGCACGGACGCCGACGCGGCCGCCTGGCGCGGGGCGCACGCCGCCGTCGCCGCCTCCCTGACCCGGACGTCGGCGGGC
>NZ_RFFI01000253.1 GCF_003696205.1 Cellulomonas triticagri | reverse complement strand
CGACCCCGCCGACCGGCGGCGGCGCGGCGAGGCGGGCCGGGCCCTGGTCCGGCGCGCGCACACCCCGCAGGCGCTCGCCGCGCGACTCGGCGGCGAGCACGAGCACCAGCACGCGGGCGCGGCCCGCGGGGAGGACGGCTGACGTGGGACGACGGGGCGAGCTCCTGTTCAACCGGGCCCTGACGCACATCCCCAGCAACACGCTGCGGATCGCGGCCCTGCGCCGCCTCGGCGCGGACCTGGGCGAGCACGTGTACCTGTTCGGCAGCTCCGAGGTGCTGGAGCCCGGCAACCTCCGGATCGCCGGGCGCTGCCACGTGGGCCGGTACTGCCAGATCGACGCGCGCGGCGGCATCGACATCGGCCACGACGTCGTCATCGCCAGCCACGTGCTGCTGGTGACCGCCGACCACGACCTGCGCGACCCCGGCTTCGGGGGGCGGCTGGGCGCCATCACCATCGGCGACCGCGCGTGGCTCGCCAGCCGGTCCACGGTCGTGCGCGGCGTCACCATCGGCGAGGGCGCGGTGGTCGCCGCGGGCGCGGTCGTCACCCAGGACGTGCCGCCGTGGACGATCGTCGGCGGCGTGCCCGCCAAGCCGATCGGCGAGCGCCCGCGCGAGCAGACCTACCGGATCGACTACGGCCCCGAGCGCTACTGAGGCGCGCCGCGTCGCCGTCCCCGCCGCCCTGTGGTTGGCTGGCCCCGACGAGGTCCGGTTCATCCCGTGGGGGGACGCGATGGGCGAGCGGTCGGCGAGCGCGGGTGCGGGCGAGGCCACGCCCCTGGACGTCACGGTGGTGATCGCGGCGCGCGACGCCGCCCGGACCCTGCCGCACCAGCTGCGCGCGCTGGCCGCGCAGCGCACCCGGTGCCGGTGGGAGGTCCTGGTCGCCGACAACGGCTCGACCGACGGCACGGCCCGCGTCGTGGAGCGCGCCCGGGCGTGGTTGCCGCGGGTGCGCGTCCTGGACGCCGCCGCGGTGCGCGGGGCCGGTGCGGCGCGCAACGCCGCCGCCGAGGTCGCGCGCGGGGACGCCCTGCTGTTCTGCGACGCGGACGACGTCGTGGACCCCGGGTGGGTCGACGCGATGCGCGGGGCCCTGCGCCGCAGCGACCTGGTGGCCGGGCGGCTGGAGTGGGAGCGGCTGAACGACGCCGCCGCGCTCGCCTCGCGCGCCCTGCCGCAGGACGACGGCCTGCAGTCCAGCGAGCCGCTGCCCGCGCTGCCCTGCGCGAGCGCGAGCAACCTCGCGATCCGGCGCGACCGGTTCCGGCGGCTCGGCGGATTCGACACCGGTGCCCGGTACCTGCAGGACACCGACCTGTGCTGGCGGGCGCAGCTCGACGGCGCGCACCTGGCTTTCGAGCCCGCCGCCGTGGTGCACATGCGGCTGCGGGCGAACCTGCGCGGCGCGTGGCGGCAGGGACGGGGCTCGGGGATGGGGCAGCGCTGGCTGGCCGCGCGCTACGGGCGGGTCGCCGCGTCGCTCGCCGACGGAGCGCCGGGCGGGGCGCCGGCCGCC
>NZ_RFFI01000252.1 GCF_003696205.1 Cellulomonas triticagri | reverse complement strand
GGCCGCCGGCGGCGCCCCGGGCTGCACGTCCGGCCCGAGGCCCAGGTCGCCGCTGATCCGCTCCCACACCGCGTCCGGCGGCGCCACGAGCGTCTCCCCCGCGCTCCCGCGCGCGGCGCGCGCCGTGTCCGCGAGCGCCCGCACCTCGTCCGCGCACACCGGGCACCCGGCGAGGTGCTGCTGCTCGTCCGGCCCGAGGGGCTCCCCGAGCGCGGCGAGCGCGGCGTCGTCAGGATCGAGGTGCCGCACCGTCCCCCACCTCCTCGAGTCGGTCCCGCAGCCGCAGCAGGCTACGTCGGATGTGGCTCTTCACGGTGCCCAGCGGCAGCTCGAGCCGGTGGGCGATCTCCCCGTGCGTGAGGTCGCCGTAGAACGCCAGCGCGAGGATGGTGCGCTGCGGCTCGCCCAGCCGGTCGAGCTCGTCCACCACCGTCACCCGGTCGGCGACGGCGGCGACGTCCGGCACCGCCTCCCGCTCCGCGCGCTGCGCCACCGCCCGCAGGTCCCGCCTGTCCCGTGCGTGCCGGGCGACCACGTCCGCGACGGCGTGCCGGGTGATGCCGGTGATCCACGCGCGCAGCACCCCGCGCTCCGGGTCGAACCCGTCCCGACCTCGCCACGCCGCGACGAAGACCTGCTGCGTCACGTCCTCGGCGTCCGCCGCGGAGCCGAGGGTGCGCAGCGCCAGCGTGTGCACGTACGCCGACCACCGCCGGTACGCCTCGGCGAGCGCGTGCTCGTCACCCGAACGGAACGCCCGGGCGAGGGCGTCGTCGTCCCACTCCTGCGGGGGACGCAGGTGCGCCACGGTCCTGGGCAGGGCGGTCCTCCTCGCGCGACGGTGCTGCGGATCCGGCACGACCTCGGGCGAGGCCATCATGCGCCCCGGAGGACGGCGGTCACGAGCACGTTGTCCCGGTAGTGCCGCGTGTCGCGGTCGAACACGCCGCCGCACGTCACCAGCGCCAGCCGGGGCGGGCCGTCGCGCGTGAACACGTCCGGCCACCGGGCCTCGGACTTCGGGACCTGCACCACGGCGTCCACGACGTACGTCCGCACGCTGCCGTCCGCCGAGTCGACCCGCACCTCGTCGCCGGGCTCGACCTCGGCCAGCCGCACGAACGGCCCCGTCCCGCGCGACGCGACCGAGTCGACGTGCGCGGCGACGACGGTGGTGCCCTGCGGGTCGCCGGGGTCGGCCCCGAACCGGTACCAGCCCGCGCGCTCGGCCAGCGGCGGGATCGCCATCTGCCCGTCCGGGGCGACGCCCACCGGGTCCACCGGCACGTCCACCGACCGGCCGGGGATCGTCACCCGCACGGGCACGGCCCGGTCGTCGCCCGGTGCGGGCGGCGTGGCGGGGGCCACCGGCACGGTCGGGACGACCGGGGACGCGGGTGCGGGTGCGGTGCGGGACGGCGGGGACACCTCGGGGGCCACCCGGTCCCCCGCCGGACCGCAGGCCGCGAGCGCCGCCGTGACCACGACGAGCAGGAGCCCGGCCGCGCCGCTGCGGGGACGGCGGCGCGACCGGGTGCCGTGGTGC
>NZ_RFFI01000251.1 GCF_003696205.1 Cellulomonas triticagri | reverse complement strand
GGCGTGCGCGGCGGACCCGGCCGCGGCAGCGGCCGACGCCCCGGCGCCGCGGGCGGCGGGCGCGTCGGTGTCGAGCAGGGCGTCGCGCACGATGCGGCGGGGGTCGTAGCGCCGCGGGTCCAGCGCCTCCCAGTCGATGTCCTTGACGTCCTCGCCCAGCTCGTCGTCCACCCGCTGCCGGGCGTCCTGGAGGTAGGAGCGTGCGCGGCGGGTCAGGTGGGCCAGCTGCTCGGCGTAGCCGGGCAGGCGCTTGGGTCCGATGACGATCACGGCCGCGAGCAAGATCACGAGGAACTCGCCGCCGTTGATGTCGAACACCCGCTCAGGCTACCCGGCGGACGCCGTCCGGCCCACTGCCTGCGGGGAACCGGTCCCGGGAGGGCGGAGGTACCCCCGGTCAGCCCTGGGCGGACTCGTCCAGCACGACCCGCACGTCGCGCTCGGCGCCGCCCGCGTCACGGACCCGCAGCAGGACGGCCTCACCCGGCGTGCGCGCCCGGATCGCCACGATCAGCTCGTCGGACGCCGTCACCGGGCGCCCGTCGATCGACAGGATGACGTCCCCGGCACGGATCCCCGCCCGGTCCGCCGGACCGTCCGGGGTCACGGGCTGCTGCCCGGCCTGCGGCTGCGTCGAGACCTGCACGCCCTCGCCGGTGTACGTCGAGTCCAGCAGGACCCCGATCACCGGGTACGTCGCACGGCCCGTCTCGATCAGCTGCTCGGCGGTGCGCCGCGCCTGGTCCGACGGGATCGCGAACCCGAGGCCGATGCTGCCGCCGCTCGTCGCCGCCGTCCCCGGCGGCTGCGCGATGGCCGAGTTGATGCCGACGACCTCGCCCGCGGCGTTGACCAGCGGACCACCCGAGTTGCCCGGGTTGATCGCCGCGTCGGTCTGGATGGCGTTGATGAACGCCGTCGTCTCGGACCCGTCGCCTGCCGCAACCGGCCGGTTCTTGGCGCTCACGATGCCGGACGTCACCGTCCCCGCGAGCCCCAGCGGCGCGCCGACCGCCACCACCGGGTCGCCGACCTGCACCGCCTCGGAGTCACCCAGGACGAGCGGGGTCAGGCCCTCGGCCTCGACCTTCAGCACCGCGAGGTCGTAGTCCGCGGTGCTGCCGACGATCGTCGCCGGGAGCTGGGAGCCGTCCGCGAGCAGCACGACGACCTCGGACCCCGCGCTGGTCCCGCCCGCCACGACGTGGTGGTTCGTGAGGATGTAGCCGTCCTGCCGCAGCACGAAGCCGGAGCCCGTCGCCGAGCCCGAGGGCGCCGTCACCTCGATCGAGACCACGGACGGCAGCACGCCCGCCGCGATGCCCGCGACGCTGTCCGCCGCCCGGTCACCGGTCCCCTGCCCCGGCACGACCGGCAGCCCGGCGTCGGCGAGGTACGGGTCGTCGCCGCCGAGACGCGCCCCCAGCAGCCCGCCGAGGACGCCCGCGCCGAACGCGGCGACCACGACACCGGCGACCAGGGCCACGGGGAACCTGCGGCGTCGACGCGCCCCCGGGGCGGGCACCGGGTGCCCGGGGACGCCGTCGGCGAGCACGCCGTCCGGGACCAGCCCGGGCAGCGGCGCGGCCGCGGGGTCGGGGGGCAGCGCGACC
>NZ_RFFI01000250.1 GCF_003696205.1 Cellulomonas triticagri | reverse complement strand
GCCGACGGTGCCGACCAGGGAGAACGCCGCCGCCGTCGCCGCCGGGACCCACACCGCACGACCGCGCGAGCGGGCCAGCGCGGCACCGCCGAGCGCCGCCGCGACGGCCCGGGACTGCGGACCCGGCGGCACGATCCGGCTCGGGGTGGTGGGCAGCTTGTCGCCGACGACCTCGCCGACCACGCCCAGCACCGCCGCCGTCCGGGCCACCCGGCCCCGGGTCGGGTCCCGCAGCGTCGGTGCCGCGAGCGCCAGCGAGGCACGGGAGCCCGACGCGACGCCGAGCAGCGCGCTGCGCACCCCCAGCCCGAGCAGGCTCACCCGCCGGGCGGGGGACGCGGCGACGGGTCCGGGGCCCTCGCGGTCGAGGGCGCGGACGTGGCGGGCGGAGGCGTGGTGGTGTCGACCCATCCCCCGACGGTGCCCCGCCTCCGGGCAGCGGGCAACCCGGGACCCGTCCGGCCGGGCACGCCCTCCGCGCGTCCGGCCGGACGGGTCCCGGGGGTCCTGAGGTCAGCCCGCCAGGTCCAGCGCGGACTCGTCGACCGCCACGACGCTCCAGGTGGAGCCGTCCGCGTCGGTGAGCTCGTACGCCGGGACCAGCACGGCCGCGCCGTCGGGCTGGGTCTGCATGCCGAGCCCGAGGCGTGCCCCGGTGATCGTCACCTGCTGCACCGGCCACGCCAGCGCGGCGCCCGGGGCGACCGTGGGCGGCACGGTCGGCTCGGTCGCCTCCGGTGCGGGGGCCACCAGCGACGTGGCGTCCGCCGCACCCTCGCGGGCCAGCGGCATCACACCGCCGTACCCGGCGCCGAACCGGGGGTCGTTCAGCCGCTCGACGGCCGAGGCCGCGCCGATCACCGGGTACTCCCCGAGGTCGACCAGCGGGGCGAGCGAGCCGTACAACGCCTGCACGCCGTCGCCCACGAGGGTCACGTTCCAGGTGAGCCCGGTGCGCTGCCCCTCGACCACCTGGAACGCGTCGACGGTGGTGGTCGTCGTGACGTCGCCCTGGTCGACGACCTGGTACTCGAACCCCGCGGGGTCGACGCCGAGGGTCACCATGAGGTCCCGGGCCGCGTCGACCGCGGCGTCACCGGTCGGCGCGTCACCCGTCGCCGGATCGCACGCCGGGGACGGCGTCGACGGCAGCGCGGGCTCGACGAGGCCCGGGTCGATCCCGTCTGCGGACGGCGCGACGTCGGGGGTGTCGGGGGCCGAGGCGGCGCAGGACCACGGGTCGCGCGTCGGGTCGTAGTAGCTGATGCTCGCGGTGCCGTCCGGCTGGAGCGACACGGTGGGCGACGACCCGTCCTGCGGCCCGACGGTCCACGCGCCGTACTCCTGCCGGGGCTCGCCGGTCACGCCGAGCGCCGCGGCGACCCGGGCGACCGTCTCCGCCGAGAACACCGACGCGGCGTCCAGCGCCCACGCGTGCCCGGCGGTGGCGTCGTCGGGCAGGCCCTGTGCGGAGAACACCGCGCGCCCGCCGAACCAGCCCGGCAGCATCCGCGCGTCGGCGGTGCTGCCCGCCGCGGAGAGCTCCTGCGCCGGACCACCCGCACCGGCCCCGCCGCCCAGCGAGATCGCGGGCGCGGCCGTCGGGGCCGCGTCCTCG
>NZ_RFFI01000249.1 GCF_003696205.1 Cellulomonas triticagri | reverse complement strand
CGCATCGGCGAGCAGCGGGCGCGGGCCTGGTGTGGGCGCGCTCGGTCGCCCGCCCGCACGCGCCACGGGGACGCGCCTCGTACCGTCCCGCACGCGACCGCAGCGCGGAGCCGGTCACGGGAGGGCGCGTGGATCGCCGGTGCCCGCCCCGGTCGGGGCGTCGTCGCGACCGCCGTCGGCCGTGAGCGCGCTCAGCGCGAGCGGGGCCCCGCGACGGCGTCCGGCGGGGGCGTGTCGACCGTCCACGCGACGACGGGCCGCACGAGCAGCAGCACCCCCGTCACGGCGGCCAGCGCCAGCACGCCCACGGACCACGCGGCGACCTCGACCCCGAGCCACCCGACCGCGAGCACGACCAGCAGGATCTGCACCGTCATCACGGGGGCCCGCCCCCAGCGTTCGCCGTGCAGCAGCGCGCGGGCGGCGCCCGCGAGCAGCGCACCCATCCCGAGCGCGAGCACCGCCATGAACACCACCGGACCCGGCAGCGCGGTCCCCCGCACCAGCGCGACGACCAGCCCGACCGTGACGGCGACGAGCGCGACCGCCTGGACCGCGACGAGCCCGACGAGCACCCGCACGGCCGTCGGGGCGGACGCGGGCGAGGGCTGCGGGGCGGGTGCTGCGGCGGGAGTCACGTCGCGACCCTACGTGCCGGGACGCGCTTCCCGCGTCGTCGCAGGTCGCGGGGCCGCCACCTCGGCGCACTGGGACGTTCGTCCCACACAGCGGGTGAAACTGGCACATTTCGACCCGACCGGGGTAGCCTGCGGCCAGGCGTCCAGGATCCCCACAGGTGTGACCGACGCCTCAGTCGTTACGCGTCAGAAACCTGCGCGTAACCCCTTGTGCGCCGTCTGCGCCCATGTGAATCTTGTACTCAGCAGTTCGAATCCGAGCGCCGACGCTCACGCCCCCGCGAGCCACGTCTCGTGCGTCGGACGTGAGCTCTGCGCCCCCTGCCACCCCAGCCCCCTGGGTCTGTGGCATGCCCCCGTGCTGAGGAGTGTTCGATGGATTGGCGCCACCGCGCAGCGTGTCTGACCGAGGACCCGGAGCTGTTCTTCCCGATCGGGAACACCGGCCCCGCCCTGCTGCAGATCGAGGAGGCGAAGGCCGTCTGCCGCCGCTGCGACGTCGTCGACACCTGCCTCAAGTGGGCCCTCGAGTCCGGCCAGGACGCGGGCGTCTGGGGCGGCCTCTCCGAGGACGAGCGCCGCGCGCTCAAGCGCCGCACCGCCCGCCAGCGCCGCGCCGGCTGACACCCCGCACCACCGCACCGGAGCCCGCCACCCCCACGGGGTAGGCGGGCTCCGCTGCGTCCACTCCCCCGCGCACCTCGGGGAACGCCCCCCACACCCACCCCGACGCGCACCCGGCGAACACCCCCGCACCCACCCCGACCGCGCCGACGTGGCGCCGGACTCCGCCGCGTCCACACCGACGCGCCCATCGGGCGACCTCGACCCGGCGCGTCGTCGAGTGGTCAGCAGGTGCGGGTCTCGAGACCTTGGCGTCAGGTGGTTGTTGCAACGTGGTCCTCATCGAGAGGGTGCGTGGCATGGCTGGTGCGAGGTTGACGCTGCAGGAGCGGGCGCAGATCGAGGTGTTGTTCGGTCAGGGGCTGTCTTTCCC
>NZ_RFFI01000025.1 GCF_003696205.1 Cellulomonas triticagri | reverse complement strand
GCGGCGCTCGCGGCCGGGGCCGCCCTCGCCGTCGCCGGGCTCGTCACCCTCGTCGTCGTGTGGGCGGGGCTCGTCACCGCCACCCTGCGCGAGGGGCTGGACGACGACGCCGCCGGCGGGGCCGGGACCTGCGTCGCCGCGGCCGCCGACGGCGAGGGCGACGCCGTGCTGGGCTCGACCATCGCCCCGCCCGAGGCCACCTGCCGGTGGACCGTGGACGGGCGCGAGGAGGTCGTGGTGCTCGCCCGGGGGTCGCAGGCGCTGGTCACCGGCGCGGCCGTCGCCGTCGGGGCGGGGCTGCTCGTCGTGGGCGGGACGTCCGTCGTGGCGGCGCGAGCACGGCGGAGCGCCCGGGAGCGCTGAGGCGGGCGCGCGGAGACGGGAGCGTGGAGCCGGGTCGGGGCGGATCGCGGGCCGGGTCGGGTACCGGGTCGACGGGGCGCGCCACCTCGCCCGCAGGGGCTGTGCGAGGTCGCCGGGGTGAGATCGCCCGGCGGACGGTCGATCCCGGCCCCGCGCGATCCCGCGCCCGCTACGCATCGGTCTGTGGACCGCAGGCCGGGGCTACCCGAACGTCACTCCCGTGAGCGGAGAGCTGCAGGTCACGGTCGGGAAGAACGTCAGGCGCATGCGGGAGGACCGGGGCCTCACCCAGGAAGGGCTCGCGGAGCTCATCGGCGTCCACCGGACCTACGTGGGCAGCCTCGAGGCCGGGTCCCGGAACCTCACGCTCCGGACGGTCGAGCACCTCGCCGGTCGTCTGGAGGTCACGGCGCTGGACCTGCTGGTCGAGCAGCCGTGAGGCCGGGTCCGTGCCGTCCGGGAGGGGGCGGCACGGACCCGCGCCGTCACGCGCGCGCCAGCGTCAGCGCCCGGTCGACCGCCGGGAGCAGGTGCGCCCAGGAGTCGGCCGTGAGCTCGAGCGACTGGACCGCGCCGTCGCCCGCGTACAGCCACGTCGTCCCGGCCCCGTCGCGGCGGTGCACCGTGACCGCCAGGTCGGCGGTCGCGGTGGCGTCGGCCCGCTCCGGGCTGGTCACGGGTGCCGGGGCGTCCCGCTCCGCGAACGGGGAGACGGCGGCACCGGCCGCCCCGGTCGCGCCGAGGAGCTGGCGCACCCGGACCGACATCGAGTCGCTCATGTGCACCCGGTCGTGGGGGTGGTCGTCCTCGGCGTGGAGCACCACGCACCAGGTGGGGCAGGTGTCCACCTGCCAGGTCGGTCGTACGGTCGTCACGGTCTCCTCCTCGCGTCGGTCCTGCGAGGGGCCCTGGCGGCCCGTACCCCTCGTCCTGCACCACACTGCGCGGGACCACTGACACACCGGGGTCGTCGTCCACAGGGTGTCCGGTCAGCCCTCCGGGGTGGCCCCGAGGAGCGTCCGGACCTCGACGCCGAGGCGGTCGGCCAGGCGCTCGACGGTGCGCAGCGTGAGGTTGCGCTCGCCGCGCTCGATGCCGCCGAGGTAGGTCCGGTGCACCTCCAGGGAGGTCGCCAGCGCCTCCTGGCTGATGCCGCGCTCGGTCCGGATGCGGCGCACGCGCCGTCCGACGTCCACCTGCAGGTCGCCTTCCACCCAGCCACCGTCGGTGTCCCGCTACTCATCTGTCTACAGACTCATGAGTAGCACCCTAGCGCCACCCGGGGCCCGCGAGGTGCCTGTGGGTGGTGCGCGGCATGATGTGCCGGTGGACGCGACACCCCAGACGACCGACCCCGAGGACACCGCCCTGGACGAGGCGGCCGCCCGCCAGCGGTGGGCGGAGCTGGCCGACCGGGTCCGCGAGCAGCAGTTCGCCTACTACGTGCGCGACGAGCCGCTGACCAGCGACGCGGAGTACGACGCCCTGCTGCGCCGGCTCGAGGCGCTGGAGGACCGGTTCCCGGACCTGCGCGTCCCGGACTCCCCGACGCAGAAGGTCGGCGGGACGTTCTCCACCGACTTCCGTGCCGTCGACCACGTCGAGCGCATGCTGTCGCTGGACAACGCGTTCTCCGCGGAGGACGTCGCGGCGTGGGCGGCGCGCGTGCACCGCGACCTCGAGCTGCCCGAGGACGCCGGCCTGCACTACCTGACCGAGCTCAAGATCGACGGCCTCGCCATCGCCCTGCTGTACGAGCGCACCGGCGACGGGCCCGCCCGGCTCGTGCGTGCGGCCACCCGCGGCGACGGCCGCACCGGCGAGGACGTCACGCTCAACGTCCGCACCATCGCGAGCATCCCGGACACGCTCGCGGGCGACCCCGCGACCCACCCCGAGCAGATCGAGGTGCGCGGCGAGGTCTTCCTCCCCGTGGAGGCGTTCGAGCAGCTCAACGCCGCCCAGGTCGCGGCGGGCAGGCCGCCGTTCGCCAACCCCCGCAACGCCGCGGCGGGCTCGCTGCGGCAGAAGGACCCGCGCGTCACGGCGGGGCGCCCGCTCGGCATGTACGCCCACGGGGTCGGCGCGCTGCGCTGGGGGAGCGGCAGCACCGGGCTCGAGGGCGCGGCGCTCGACCGGCAGTCGCAGGTCTACGGGCTGCTGCGGGCCTGGGGCGTGCCCACCTCCCCGCACTTCCGGGTCGCGACCGGCCTGCCCGAGGTGCAGGAGATGATCGACCACTACGGCGAGCACCGGCACGAGGTCGAGCACGAGATCGACGGCATCGTCATCAAGGTCGACGAGCTCGCGCTGCAGCGCCGCCTCGGCGCCACCAGCCGCGCGCCGCGCTGGGCCGTCGCGTACAAGTACCCGCCGGAGGAGGTGAACACCCGCCTGCTCGCGATCGAGGTCAACGTCGGCCGGACGGGGCGCGTCACCCCCTACGCCGTGATGGAGCCCGTGCGCGTCGCCGGGTCGACCGTGGCGATGGCCACGCTGCACAACAAGGACGTCGTCGCGCTCAAGGGGGTGCGCCCCGGCGACATGGTCGTGCTGCGCAAGGCGGGCGACGTCATCCCCGAGGTCGTCGGCCGGGTGACCGCGCTCGACGGCGACGGCTACCCCCGCACCGACTGGGTCATGCCCACCGCGTGCCCCGAGTGCGGGTCCGTGCTGCGCCCGATGCGCGAGGGCGACGTCGACCTGCGCTGCCCGAACGCGCGCACCTGCCCCGCCCAGGTCCGCGGGCGCGTCGAGCACATCGGCTCCCGGGGTGCCCTCGACGTGGAGGCGCTCGGCGAGGTCACGGCGGCGGCGCTCACCCAGCCCGAGGTGCCCGACACCCCGCCCGTGGTGAACGAGGCCGACCTGTTCGCGCTCGTCGGCTACCCGCTGGACGCCCCCGACGACGTCCGCGAGGCGGGGCGCGCGGCCAGCCTCCAGCGGCTCGCCCAGGTCGAGGTCGTCGTCCGCGACCCCGACACCGGGGAGCCGCGCACCGACGAGGACGGCGTGGTGCGCCGCCGCACGCCGTTCCGCCGCCGCGTCACGCACAGCGTCCGGGCGCGCAAGGAGGCCGAGGCCGAGGGCCGGCACCTGCCCGAGGTCGAGTTCGTGCCCTCCGAGCAGGCCAAGAAGCTGCTGGACGAGCTCGAGGCCGCCAAGACCAAGCCGTTCTGGCGGGTGCTCGTCGCGCTGAGCATCCGCAACGTCGGACCCACGGCGGCCCGTGCGATCGCGCAGCGGTTCGGGTCGATGACGGCGCTGCGGGACGCGCTCGCGGACGCCGAGAGCGCCCGCGAGACGCTGTCGGCGGTCGACGGCGTCGGCCCGACGATCGCCGACTCGGTGCTCGACTGGTTCGCCGAGGACTGGCACGCGGACATCGTGCGGGCCTGGCAGGACGCGGGCGTGGTCATGGCGGACGAGCAGGACGAGTCCTCGCCGCGCACGCTCGAGGGGCTCACGGTCGTCGTCACCGGCAGCCTCGAGGGCTTCAGCCGGGACGGCGCCAAGGAGGCCGTGCTGTCGCGCGGCGGCAAGGCGTCCGGGTCGGTGTCCAAGAAGACCGACTACGTCGTCGTGGGGGCGAACGCCGGGTCCAAGGAGACGAAGGCCCGCGACCTCGGGCTGCGGATCCTCGACGAGGCCGGGTTCGTCGCGCTGCTCGCCGAGGGCCCCGCCGGGGTCGGGGACGTCCCCGCACCCGAGGAGGACGGCGCCGACGAGGACGCCTCGTGACCGCCGCGCCCGGCCTCGCGGTCGAGGCCGCGACGTGGCGCCCCGTCACCGTCGAGGACGTGGACGGCTGGCCGGTCGGGCTGTCCGGCGGCTTCACCCGGCGGGCGAACAGCGCGCTGCCCCTCGTGGCACCCGTCGACCTCGGCGCGACGCTGGACCGGGTCGAGGCCCGGTACGCCGCGGCAGGGCAGCCCGCGGTGGTGCGGGTGTGCGCCGCCGCACCGGACGGGCTCGCGGACGCCCTGGCGGCGCGCGGGTACACCGAGCGCGTCGTCACCGCCGTGCTGGTCCGCGACCTCGGCACGGCACCGCCCACCCGGCCCGACCTGCCGGACGACCTGCGGCTCGCCGTCGCGGACGCACCGGACCCGGCGTGGCTGGCCACCTGGCTCGGGGTGAAGGCGACGCAGGGCGCCGTCGACGTCGCGACCGCGCGCGCCGTGGTCACCGGGTCGCCCGCGGTCTACCTGACGGTCACGTCCGCGGCGGACGGCGCCCCGCTCGCCGTCATCCGGGCCGCGCTCGAAGGGCCCTGGGCCGGGCTGTCCTGCCTGGTGGTCGTCCCGGAGGCCCGGCGTCGTGGGCTCGGGCGGCTGCTGACCCGCGCCGCGGTGCACGCCGCCGCCGGACGTGGTGCGCGGCGGGCGTTCCTCCAGGTCGAGGCGACGAACACCGGCGCCGCGGCGCTGTACGACGCCGAGGGGTTCGCGCCGGCGGAGCGGTACGCCTACTGGGAGCGCTGACCCCGGCGGCTCCCGGCACGGCTCGGCCCGGCCTCGTGCGGGTCGGGCCGATCTCGAGGTCGTCCTTCGTCGACGAGGTCGTCAGGCACGTGTGACGACCTCGTCGACGTGTGACGACCTCGCCGCCCTCGCGGCCGCCCGCGACGTCGCGCTCGCCGGGCGTCGTCGCGGGCGCCGGACGATACTGGCGCGATGATCGCCGTCGACCGTGCCGAGATGCTGCAGGCCGCGGGTCTGCGCTGGACCCCGACGTCGGGTGACCGCTTCACCCTCCGGCAGCCGGCGCTGGCCGGGGACGTCTTCACCATCAGCGAGATGACCATCGAGCCGCACGCGTACCCGAGCGGCACCGTCCTGGGGTTCAACGGGACGACGGAGTGGGCGCTCGACTCGGTGACGCAGGACGACGCCGTGTGGCTGCCCCGCGAGGACCAGCTCCGCGAGCTGCTCGGCGGGACGTTCCGGAGCCTGGCGCGAGCGCTCGACGGGTCCTACCTGGTGGTGGTCGAGCTCCCCGGGCAGCCGGAGCGGGCGTTCGCGGCGGAGACGGCCGAGGACGCCTACGCGGACGCGGTGCTCGCGCTGGTCTCCGCGGCACGCGTCTGACCGGTGCCGCGGGCGCCGCCCGGTGGTCCACAGGGCGCGGCGCGGACTGCGGCCCGGGGCGCGCACCTGACTAGACTCGGGGGCATGTCCTCCCTCTCTCGTGACGAGGTCGCGCGCGTCGCGGGCCTGGCGCGGATCGACCTGACCCCCGAGGAGATCGACCGGCTCGCCGGCGAGCTCGACGTAATCGTCGAGTCGGTCGCCCGGGTCAGCGAGGTCGCCACGCCCGACGTGCCGGCCACCAGCCACCCGCTGCCGATGACCAACGTGTTCCGCCCCGACGTGCCCGAGCAGCCGCTGTCACAGGCCGCCGCGCTGTCCGGCGCCCCGGCGTCGGAGGACGGCAAGTTCCTCGTCCCGCAGATCCTCGGGGAGGAGTGATCGTGACCACCGACCTGACCCGGCTGTCCGCCGCCGCGCTGGCGGAGAAGCTCGCCGCGGGCGAGGTGACCAGCGTCGAGGTGACGCAGGCGCACCTGGACCGCATCGCGGCCGTCGAGCCCGCCGTGCACGCCTACCTGCACGTCTCCGCGCAGGAGGCGCTGGCCACCGCCGCCGACGTCGACGCGCGCCGCGCCGCCGGCGAGCAGCTGCACCCCCTCGCGGGTGTCCCGATCGCCGTCAAGGACGTCGTCGTGACGCGGGGCCTGCCGACCACGGCGGGCTCGAAGATCCTCGAGGGCTGGGTGCCGCCGTACGACGCGACCCTGGTCGAGCGGATCAAGGCCGCGGGCCTGCCGATCCTCGGCAAGACCAACATGGACGAGTTCGCGATGGGCTCCTCGACGGAGCACTCCGCGTACGGCGACACGCACAACCCGTGGGACCTGGACCGGATCCCCGGCGGCTCGGGCGGTGGCTCGGCCGCGGCCGTCGCCGCGTACGAGGCCCCGCTGGCCATCGGCACGGACACCGGCGGCTCGATCCGCCAGCCCGGCGCCGTCACCGGCACCGTCGGCGTGAAGCCGACGTACGGCTCGGTGTCCCGCTACGGCCTCATCGCGCTCGCCTCGTCGCTCGACCAGGCCGGCCCGGTCACCCGGACCGTCCTGGACTCGGCCCTGCTGCACGAGCTGATCGGCGGGCACGACCCGCGCGACTCGACGTCCATCCCGGAGCCGCTGCCCGGTCTGGTCGCCGCCGCCCGCCAGGGCGCGTCCGGCGACCTGACCGGCGTGCGCGTCGGCGTGGTCCGCGAGCTGCAGGGCGAGGGCTACCAGCCCGGCGTGCTCGCGCGGTTCGAGGAGTCGCTGGACCTGCTGCGCGGCGCGGGCGCGGAGATCGTCGAGGTCTCCTGCCCGCACTTCCCGTACGCCCTCGGCGCGTACTACCTGATCCTGCCGAGCGAGGCGTCCAGCAACCTGGCGAAGTTCGACGGCATGCGCTTCGGCCTGCGGGTCGAGCCCACCGAGGGCCCGGTCACCGCGGAGCGCGTGATGTCCGCGACCCGCGGCGCCGGGTTCGGCGACGAGGTGAAGCGTCGCATCATCCTCGGCACCTACGCCCTGTCGGCGGGCTACTACGACGCCTACTACGGCTCGGCGCAGAAGGTCCGCACGCTCATCCAGCGCGACTTCGCCGCCGCGTTCGAGCAGGCCGACGTGCTGGTCTCCCCGACGGCGCCGACCACGGCGTTCAAGCTGGGCGAGAAGCTCGACGACCCGATGGCGATGTACCTCAACGACGTCGCGACCATCCCGGCCAACCTCGCGGGCGTGCCCGGCATGTCCCTGCCGAACGGCCTGTCAAACGACGGCCTGCCCGTCGGCTTCCAGGTGCTGGCCCCGGCGAAGGCCGACGACCGGCTGTACCGCGTGGGCGCCGCGCTCGAGGCGCTGCTGGAGAAGACCTGGGGCGGCCCGCTGCTGGCGAGCGCCCCCGAGCTGGAGGTGTCCGAGTGAGCACCCAGACCGTCGACCTGGTCGACTACGACGACGCCGTGGCCCGGTTCGACCCGGTCATCGGCATCGAGGTGCACGTCGAGCTCGGCACCGCGACCAAGATGTTCGACGGCGCGCCGCAGACCTTCGGCGCCGAGCCCAACACCGCCGTCACGCCGGTGTCGCTCGGCCTGCCGGGCGCCCTGCCCGCCGTCAACGGCACGGCCGTGGAGTACGCGATCCGGATCGGCCTCGCGCTGAACTGCCAGATCGCGGAGTCCTGCCGGTTCGCCCGGAAGAACTACTTCTACCCGGACGTCCCGAAGAACTTCCAGACCTCCCAGTACGACGAGCCCATCGCGTACGAGGGCCACCTGGACGTCGAGCTCGAGGACGGCACGGTGTTCCGCGTCGAGATCGAGCGCGCGCACATGGAGGAGGACGCCGGCAAGAACACGCACGTCGGCGGCGCCGCCGGCCGCATCCAGGGCGCCGAGTACTCGCTGGTCGACTACAACCGCGCGGGCATCCCGCTGGTCGAGATCGTCACCAAGCCGATCACCGGCGCGGGCGAGCGGGCCCCCGAGGTCGCGCGCGCCTACGTGCAGACCCTGCGGGACATCTTCCGTGCGCTCGGCGTCTCCGAGGCGCGCATGGAGCGTGGCAACGTCCGCGCCGACGTGAACGTCTCGCTGCGCCCGACGCCTCAGTCCCCGCTGGGCACCCGTACCGAGACCAAGAACGTCAACTCGTTCCGGTCCGTCGAGCGCTCCGTGCGGTACGAGATCAGCCGCCAGGCGGCCGTGCTCGACGCCGCGGGCACCGTCACGCAGGAGACCCGGCACTGGCACGAGGACACCGGCGTCACGACGTCTGGCCGCGTGAAGTCCGACGCCGAGGACTACCGGTACTTCCCGGAGCCCGACCTGGTGCCGGTCGCGCCGTCGCGCGAGTGGGTCGAGGAGATCCGCGCCGCGCTCCCCGAGCTGCCCGCCGCCCGCCGTCGCCGGCTGCAGGGGGAGTGGGGCTACGCCGACGCCGAGATGCGCGACGTCGTCAACGCGGGAGCCATCGAGCTGATCGAGGCGACCGTCGCCGCGGGCGCGAGCCCGGCCGCCGCGCGCAAGTGGTGGATGGGCGAGCTCGCCCGCACCGCCAAGTCGCAGGAGGTCGAGCTCGGCGAGCTGCCGATCACCCCGGGGCAGATCGGCCAGCTGCAGCAGCTCGTCGACTCCGGGCGGATCAACGACAAGCTCGCGCGCCAGGTGCTCGAGGGCGTGCTCGCGGGCGAGGGCGACCCGGAGGCCGTCGTCGTCGCGCGCGGGCTCGAGGTCGTGTCCGACGACGGCCCGCTGCTCGAGGCCATCGACGCGGCGCTCGCCGCGCAGCCCGACATCGCGGACAAGATCCGGTCGGGCAACCTCGGCCCGGTCGGCGCGATCATCGGCTCGGTCATGAAGGCCACCCGCGGTCAGGCCGACGCCGGCCGCGTGCGCGAGCTCGTGCTGGAGCGCGTGCAGGCGTAGCGGCCGCAGCAGGACGCCGACGGCGGCGCACACCGGGTCCGGGGTGCGCCGCCGTCCGCACGTCGGTCGGCGGGTGGACGCCGTGCGACGGACGACGACCGCCCGCAGGCCGCGGCCGTGAACGAAACACGCCGGTCACCCGCGGTGTCTAGCATCGGCGGTGACGAGGGGCCACGAAGGGGGAGACCTGTGGAGAAGCCCACGCTCGAGGGCGAGATGATCCACCTGCGCCCGGTCGCCGCGCGCGACGCGCCGGCGATGTGGGACATGGTGAACGACCCGGAGGGCATGCGGACCACCGGGACCACGACGGCGTTCACCCGCGCGCAGATCGACGAGTGGTGCGCGACCGTCTCGGCCCGTCCGGGACGGATCGACCTCGCGATCACGGCCAACGGCTCCGACGAGTACCTGGGCGAGATCGTCCTCAACGACATCGACGAGGTCGTGGGCTCGGCGAACCTGCGCCTGGTGATGCGCCCGGGCTACCGGGGGCGGGGCTACGGCACCGAGGCGATCGAGCTGGTGCTGGGTCTGGCGTTCGACGGCATCGGCCTGCACCGGGTGGGGCTGGACGTGCTGAGCATCAACGCCCGCGCGCACTCGCTGTACGAGAACATCGGGTTCCGCGTCGAGGGTCGGCGCCGGGACGCGTACCGGGACGGCGACGGCTGGTGCGACGGGATCGACATGGGGATGCTCGAGGACGAGTACCGCGCCCTGCGCGCGGCCTGACCTCGCGCGGACGCGGGACGGCGCCGGACCCCCACGGGGATCCGGCGCCGTCCTGTCGTGCGGGGCGGGTGCGTCAGCGCAGCCAGCCGTACTTCTGCACGAGCGGCAGGTTTCCCCACCACTTGCCGAGGCCCCACGTGTCGCCGCCGAGGGTGAGGGCGACGACGGCCAGCGCCATCGCGTAGACGATGTGGTAGTCCATGACGGGGTTGGTCGAGCCCGCGGTGAGCGGCCACTCGGCGACCCACATGAGCAGCATGATGATCGAGCCGGCCCAGGCGGCGACGCGCACGCCCATGCCGAGCATCACCGCGAGGCCGACGCCGAGCATGCCGAGCATGAACAGCACGTCGGTGGCGGGGCTGGCCATCGAGGCGAACAGGTCCTTGAACGGGCCGATGACGGCGTCGCCCTTCATGAAGCCCTGGCTCGGGGTGCCGCCGTTGATCCACGCCCGCTCGGAGGGGGTGGAGTAGCCGAGGCCGAACGTCTTGTCGAGGAACGCCCACAGGAAGATGAAGCCGGTGCCGAGGCGCAGGACGGCGATGGAGCGCCGGCCCGCGACGGACGTGACGATGCTCTCCTGGGTCCGCACGGGCACCGGAGCGGCGGTGCTGCGGGGGGTTGCGGTGGCGGTCATGTTCATGCCTTCGGTCGTCGGGAGTCGCCTTGTGACTGCGTTCCCAATCTCCTCCGATTTGTCCCGCGTGGACCGGGACCGAGGTCCCGACTCTCACGGAACCCGCACGAGGAACCCCCTCGGAGAGCCCCATCCGGGACCTCCGTCCTGCCTGCGGACCCGCGCGGTCGCGACCGTCACCGCATGGAGTGGTACGCGCCGAGCGTGACCTCGCGCTCGTGCGCGTGGTCGACCACCCGCTCGGGGTAGTCCGGCGCCGCCGAGCGCGGCAGCTTCCACGGCTCGTGCGCCGCCTTGCCCGGGATGTCGCGCAGCTCGGGCACCCACCGGCGCACGTAGTGCCCGTGCGGGTCGAACTTCACGCCCTGCGTCACCGGGTTGAACACCCGGAAGTACGGGGCGGCGTCCCGCCCGGTCCCGGCGACCCACTGCCAGTTCAGCTGGTTCTGCGGCATGTCGCCGTCCACCAGCCAGGCCATGAAGTGCGCCGCACCCCGCTGCCACCGCACGTGCAGGTCCTTGACCAGGAACGACGCGACGACCATGCGCACCCGGTTGTGCATCCAGCCCTCGGCGAGCAGCTGGCGCATCCCCGCGTCGACAAGCGGGTACCCGGTGCGTCCGGCGGTCCACGCCTCCATGGCGCGCTCCTCCGCCGCCCCTCGGGCCCAGGACGCCTCGGGCACGACCGGCGTCAGCGAGCGGTGCGCCGCGCCCGGGTTGTGGTGCAGCACGTCGGCGTGGAACTCGCGCCACGCGATCTGGCTGCGGAACGTGTCCGCGCCCTCGCCGCGCCGGTGCGCGAGATCGGCGAGCACGGTGCGGGGGTGCAGCTCGCCCCACTTGAGCGGGACCGACAGCCGCGAGGTGCTGTCCCGGTCCGGGCGGTCGCGCTCGTCGGCGTAGTGCGACAGCGGCCCGTCGAGCATCTCCGCCCAGCGGGCCAGGGCGGCGTCCTCGCCCGCCTCCGGCAGGTCGAGCCCGTCCGGGACCGGCGCGTCGGGCACGGCGTCGGACCGCCCGCCGTCGGCGAACGTCACGGACCGCCGGGTCGCGGCCGCGTCGGGGGCGGGGGCGCGCCAGCCGTGCTCGGCCCACGCCCGCCGGAACGGGGTGAACACCTTGTACGGGTCGCCGGACCCGTTGCGCACCCGCCCGGGCGCGACCGCGTACGGGGACCCGGTCCGCACCAGGGCGCGTCCCGCGTCCTCGAGCTGCCACTCCACGTCGTCGTCCCGCTTGCGGCCGAACGGCTCGTGCGACGCGGCGACGTGCACCTGCTCCGCCTCGACCTCGCGCGCGACGGCGGGCACCACCTCGCGGGGGTCGCCGGAACGCACCAGCAGCCGCCCGCCGGTCTGCTCGGACAGCGCCGCCAGGCTGCGGGCCAGGTAGGCGCGGCGCGGGTCGCCCGCCGACTCCCAGAGCCGTGGGTCGAGGACGTACAGGGCGAGGACGTCGCCGCCCGCCTCCGCGGCGGCGTGCAGGGCCGGGTTGTCGCCGAGCCGCAGGTCGCGGCGGAACCAGTGGATCGCGGTCACCGGGCGACGGTAGCCAGCGGGCGTGGCGGCCGCGACCGGGCCCGGGGGTGCGGGCACCCCCAGGTCTCCACGGGGTCCGGACGTACGTCGAGGCACCACCGGCCCGGGCGATGAGCCAGTGGTGCCTCGACTGGGGGTACCTGGGGACGGGTCGTCGTCACCAGGTGACCTGAGCGGACCTCGGGCGGGTGGCCCGGTGGCCGCCCCGGGGGAGAGGCGACCGGTGGTCCGGCACCTGCTCAGCCTGCCGCGCGCCGCCCGCCGACGACTGGGCCGTTGGTCCCGAATGTCGGGATCATCCAGCGACGTCGTCGGCGTGCGCGGCCACGGCGTCGCGGAGGTACACCGCGAGCCCCGGCGCCACCGCGTCGTAGGTCGCGGCGAACCGCGGGTCGTCCACGTACATCGCCGCCAGGCCCCGGTACTGCTCGGGGTCCGGCACCCAGGACACCGACACCCACGCGTGGTGCCGCGCGACGAGGTCCCGCACGGCCGGGTCGGTCACCGGCGTGCCCGCGCCCAGCAGCCCGGCCAGCCCCGCGGCGACCGCCTCGTGCTCCTGCTGGTGCGCGGCGCGCTCGGCGGCGGACATCGCCGCGAACGACCGGGTGCTGCGGTCCACGGCCTCGTCCCCCCAGCGCTCGCGGGCCTCCTCCTCGTAGGGCCCGTGGTCGAACCCGTCGTACATCTGCTCCGCCGGCATGGCGGTCCCTCCTTCCAGGGAGTCGACGGTGGCGGCGACGGTCGCGGCGAGCCGGTCCAGGCGGTCCCGCTCGGCGAGCAGCGCGGCGTGGTGCTCGCGCAGCCGGGCGACGCGGACGCCGGTCCCGGCCTGCCCCGACGCGCCCGCCCGGGTGTCGTCCGCGTCGAGGATCTCCCCGATCGCGGGCAGCCCCACGCCGAGCTCGCGCAGCACCAGCACCTGCTGCAGGCGCAGCAGCTCGGCGCGCCCGTACTCCCGCTGGCCGCCGGGCGCGGTGCCCGCGGGGGGCAGCAGCCCGATCGCGTCGTAGTGCCGCAGCGTCCGCGACGTGACGCCCGACAGCCGCACCACCTCGGCGGTGGTCCAGCGCTGGTCCTGCGTCATCGTCGGTGCTCCGTCCTGCTCCGTCATGTGGCGTCCTGCGCCACCGTCGACGGCGGACCTCCCGCCGTCGCCACCCGACGGTAGGGGCTGACGCAGCGTCAACCGCAAGGGGTCTGTGGGTGGTCGGTGGGAGCGTGGGGGCATGGACACGGAGAGCGACGGCGCGGTCGGGGCGGGCGACGTGACGCGGGCGGTCGACCCGCGGCACTGGCGGGTGCTGCTGCGCTGGGTGCAGGGCGCGTTCCGCACCCCCGACCTCGCGACGGGAGCCGCGTTCGCCGCGCGGGTCGCCGTGGAGGCCGAGCGCGTCGGCTCGCACCCCGACATCACGCTGCGGCCCGACCTCGTGCAGGTCCGGGCCACGGCACCGGACGCCCGGGGGATCGGGGCGGCGGACGTCGCGCTGGCGCTCGCGGTGTCGGCCGTCGCCGACGACATGGGCCTGCCCGGCGCGCCCGAGCGGCTGACGTCGCAGGAGGTCGCGATCGACGCCCTCGACATCCCGGCGGTCGCGCCGTTCTGGCGGGCCGTCCTCGGGTACGTGCCCGAGCCCGGCACCGACCCGGACGACCCGGCCCTGGCCGACCCGTGGGCGCTGGGGCCGGGCTACTGGTTCCAGCAGATGGACGCGCCCCGACCGCAGCGCAACCGGATCCACCTGGACGTGACCGTGCCGCACGACCAGGCGGAGGCGCGCGTCGCGGCGGCGCTGGCCGCGGGCGGCACGCTGCTGTCCGCCGACCGGGCCCCGGCGTTCTGGGTGCTGGCCGACCCCGAGGGCAACGAGGCGTGCGTGTGCACGTGGCAGGCCCGCGGGGAGGACTGAGGTCCGGCCGCGGGCGCCTGACCTGGGGCCGGGCGTCTCGCGGGTTGGTCGATCACTGGACGGACGGGTGACGCACGTGCTGCGTCGGGGACGTACCGTGACGGTTCGTCGCCGCAGCGGTGACGACCTGCCCGCTGAAGGAGCTGTCCACGTGAGTCGTCCCCTGCGCTCTCGTACCTCGACCCACGGCCGCAACATGGCCGGTGCCCGTGCGCTCTGGCGCGCCACCGGCATGGGCTCGGAGGACTTCGGCAAGCCGATCATCGCGATCGCGAACTCGTACACGCAGTTCGTCCCCGGGCACGTGCACCTCAAGGACATGGGCGACCTCGTGGCGTCCGCGATCCAGGAGGCGGGTGGCGTCGCCAAGGAGTTCAACACCATCGCCGTGGACGACGGCATCGCCATGGGCCACGCGGGGATGCTCTACTCGCTGCCCAGCCGCGACCTCATCGCCGACTCGGTGGAGTACATGGTGCAGGCGCACTGCGCCGACGCGCTGGTGTGCATCTCCAACTGCGACAAGATCACGCCGGGCATGCTCAACGCGGCGCTGCGGCTGAACATCCCCGTCATCTTCGTCTCAGGCGGTCCGATGGAGGCCGGCAAGGCCGTCGTCGCGGACGGCGTCGCGAAGACCCACCTCAACCTCATCAACGCGATCAACTACTCCGCGGACGACAACGTGTCCGACCAGGCGCTCGCCAGCGTCGAGGAGAACGCGTGCCCGACCTGCGGGTCCTGCTCCGGCATGTTCACCGCCAACTCGATGAACTGCCTCACCGAGGCGCTGGGCCTGTCGCTGCCGGGCAACGGCTCGACGCTCGCGACCCACTCCGCCCGCCGGGACCTGTTCCTCGAGGCCGGGCGCACCATCGTCGACCTCGCGCGCCGGTACTACGACGACGAGGACGACACCGCCGCCCCCCGGGGCATCGCGACCCGCGCCGCGTTCAGCAACGCGATGACGCTGGACGTCGCCATGGGCGGCTCCACCAACACGGTGCTGCACATCCTGGCCGCCGCGCAGGAGGCCGAGATCGACTTCACGCTCGCCGACATCGACGCGATCAGCCGCCGGGTGCCGTGCCTGTCCAAGGTGGCGCCGAACCACCCGGACTACCACATGGAGGACGTGCACCGGGCGGGCGGCATCCCCGCGCTGCTCGGCGAGCTCGACCGCGGCGGCCTGCTCGACCACGACGTCACCAGCGTGCACACCCCGACCCTGCGGGCCTGGCTGGACGACTGGGACATCCGCGGCGGCAAGGCGACCGAGCGCGCCGAGGCGCTGTTCCACGCCGCGCCCGGCGGCGTCCGCACCACGCAGGCGTTCTCGACGTCGAACGTCTGGGAGTCCCTGGACACCGACGGCGCGGGCGGCTGCATCCGCGACGTCGCGCACGCCTACACCGTCGAGGGCGGCCTCGCGGTGCTCCGCGGCAACCTCGCCGAGGACGGCGCGATCATCAAGACCGCGGGCATCGACCCGGACGTCTTCCACTTCGTCGGGCGCGCGCTGGTGTGCGAGTCCCAGGACGAGGCCGTCGACAAGATCCTGCGCAAGGAGGTCGAGCCGGGTCACGTCGTCGTCGTGCGCTACGAGGGCCCCGCGGGCGGCCCCGGCATGCAGGAGATGCTCTACCCGACGTCGTTCATCAAGGGCCGCGGGCTCGGCAAGGTGTGCGCGCTCATCACCGACGGCCGGTTCTCCGGCGGGTCGAGCGGCATCTCCGTGGGCCACGTCAGCCCCGAGGCCGCGGCGGGCGGCACCATCGGCCTGATCGAGGACGGCGACGAGATCGAGATCGACGTCGAGACCCGCCTGATCCGGGTCAACGTCCCGGACGAGGTGCTGGCCGACCGGCGCGCGAAGATGGAGGCCCGGGAGAACCCGTGGCAGCCCGTCGACCGCGACCGCTACGTCTCGCCCGCGCTGCAGGCGTACGCGGCGATGGCGACCAGCGCCGACCGCGGCGCGGTGCGCGACGTGAGCCGCATCCGCCGCGCCTGAGGCGCACGCACCGGGCCTGGTGCGTACGACGGGCCTGGTGCGCGCGGTGTGCCTACAGTCGGGGGCATGACGACCACGTCGAGCCAGACCCCCGATATCAAGCCCCGCTCGCGCCAGGTCACCGACGGCATCGAGGCCACCGCGTCCCGCGGGATGCTCCGTGCCGTCGGCATGGGCGACGACGACTGGGTGAAGCCCCAGATCGGCGTCGCCTCGTCGTGGAACGAGATCACGCCCTGCAACCTGTCCCTGCAGCGGCTCGCGCAGGCCGTGAAGAGCGGCGTGCACGCCGGGGGCGGCTACCCGCTGGAGTTCGGCACCATCTCGGTGTCCGACGGCATCTCCATGGGCCACGAGGGCATGCACTTCTCGCTGGTGTCTCGCGACGTCATCGCGGACTCGGTCGAGACCGTGATGCAGGCCGAGCGCCTGGACGGCTCCGTGCTGCTCGCCGGGTGCGACAAGTCGCTGCCGGGCATGCTCATGGCGGCCGCGCGCCTCGACCTGTCCAGCGTGTTCCTCTACGCCGGGTCGATCATGCCGGGCTGGGTCAAGCTCGAGGACGGCACCGAGAAGGACGTCACCCTGATCGACGCGTTCGAGGCCGTCGGCGCCTGCGCGCGCGGCCTCATGAGCACGGGCGACCTCGACCGCATCGAGCGCGCGATCTGCCCGGGCGAGGGCGCCTGCGGCGGCATGTACACCGCGAACACCATGGCGTCCGTCGCTGAGGCCATGGGCATGTCCCTGCCGGGCTCCGCCGCCCCGCCGAGCGCCGACCGCCGCCGGGACAACTTCGCGATGCGCTCCGGCGAGGCCGTGGTCGAGCTGCTGCGCCGGGGGATCACCGCCCGGCAGATCATGACCAAGGAGGCGTTCGAGAACGCCATCGCCGTCGTCATGGCGTTCGGCGGCTCCACCAACGCCGTCCTGCACCTGCTCGCCATCGCGCACGAGGCCGAGGTCGACCTCACCCTCGACGACTTCCGGCGGGTCGCCGCGCGCGTCCCGCACCTCGGCGACCTCAAGCCGTTCGGCCGGTACGTCATGGCCGACGTCGACCGCATCGGCGGCGTCCCCGTGATCATGAAGGCGCTGCTCGACGCGGGGCTGATCCACGGCGACTGCCTCACCGTGACCGGGAAGACCGTCGCCGAGAACCTCGCCGACATCGCGCCGCCCGACCCCGACGGCAAGATCCTGCGTGCCCTCGACAACCCGATCCACCGCACCGGCGGCATCACGATCCTCGACGGCTCCCTCGCGCCCGAGGGCGCCGTGGTGAAGTCGGCTGGCTTCGACACCGACGTCTTCGAGGGCACCGCCCGGGTGTTCGAGCGCGAGCGCGCCGCCCTCGACGCCCTGGAGGACGGGACCATCACCGCCGGCGACGTCGTCGTCATCCGGTACGAGGGCCCCAAGGGCGGCCCCGGGATGCGGGAGATGCTCGCCATCACCGGCGCGATCAAGGGCGCCGGGCTCGGCAAGGACGTCCTGCTGCTCACGGACGGCCGGTTCTCCGGCGGCACCACCGGGCTGTGCGTCGGGCACGTCGCCCCGGAGGCCGTCGACGGCGGGCCCATCGCCTTCGTGCGGGACGGGGACCGCATCCGGCTCGACGTCGCGAACGCCACCCTGGACCTGCTCGTGGACGACGAGGAGCTCATGCGGCGCCGGGAGGGCTGGGCGCCGATGCCGCCGCGGTACACGCGCGGCGTGCTCGCGAAGTACGCGAAGCTCGTGCAGTCCGCGTCGACGGGGGCCGTGCTCATCTGATCCTGCGGGGCTCCCGGCCCCCGTGAGAGGGTCGGGAACATGGCCTTCACCGTCGAGGACGCGCCCTGGTGGACCCGCGCCACCGTCTACCAGATCTACCCGAGGTCGTTCCAGGACTCGGACGGCGACGGCATCGGCGACCTGCGCGGCATCCTGTCCCGGGTGGACCACCTGGCCGCGCTCGGGGTCGACGTCGTGTGGCTGTCGCCGGTGTACCGGTCGCCGCAGGACGACAACGGCTACGACATCAGCGACTACCAGGACGTCGACCCGTCGTTCGGCACCCTCGCGGACCTGGACGCGCTGATCGTGGCCCTGCACGAGCGCGGGATGCGGCTGGTCATGGACCTCGTCGTCAACCACACCTCCGACGAGCACCCGTGGTTCGTCGAGAGCCGGTCGTCCGCCGGCAGCCCGAAGCGCGACTGGTACTGGTGGCGCCCGCCCCGCGAGGGCACCGCGCTGGGCGACCCCGGGGCGGAGCCGACCAACTGGCACTCGTTCTTCTCCGGCTCCACCTGGGAGCCCGACGCCGCCACCGGCGAGTACTACCTGCACCTGTTCAGCCGGAAGCAGCCCGACCTCAACTGGGAGAACCCCGAGGTCCGGCAGGCCGTCTACGCGATGATGCGCTGGTGGCTCGACCGCGGCGTCGACGGGTTCCGGATGGACGTCATCAACCTCATCTCGAAGGACACGACGCTGCCCGACGGCCCGGTGCTCGCCGGGGTGTGGGGCGACGGGAGCGGGCACTACACCGACGGTCCGCGCGTGCACGAGTACCTGCAGGAGATGCACCGCGAGGTGTTCGCCGGGCGCGACGCCGCGCTGCTGACCGTGGGGGAGACCCCGGGTGTCACCCTCGACGAGGCCGTGCTCTACACCGACCCGGCGCGGCGCGAGGTCGACATGGTGTTCCAGTTCGAGCACGTCGGCCTGGACCACGGCCCGGGCGGCAAGTTCGACCCCCGCCCGCTGCGGCTCACCGACCTCAAGGCGACCTTCGGTCGCTGGCAGGCCGGCCTCGCCGAGGTCGGCTGGAACAGCCTGTACTGGGACAACCACGACCAGCCCCGGGTGGTGTCGCGGTTCGGCGACGACGGCCGGTACCGCCGGGAGTCCGCGAAGGCGCTCGCGACCCTGCTGCACCTGCACCGCGGTACGCCGTACGTCTACCAGGGCGAGGAGCTCGGGATGACGAACGCGCACTTCACGCGGTTCGACCAGTACCGGGACATCGAGTCGCTCCGGCACGTGGCGCAGGCCCGGGCGCTCGGCACCGCCACCGACGAGCAGCTGCTCGCCGGGCTCGCCGCGCACGGTCGCGACAACGCCCGCACCCCCGTGCAATGGGACGCGACCCCGCACGCCGGGTTCACAACGGGGACGCCCTGGCTCGCGGTGAACCCGAACCACGTCGAGGTCAACGCCGAGGCCGAGCGCGCCGACCCCGACTCGGTGTTCCACCACCACCGCCGGCTCATCGCGCTGCGGCACGAGGACCCGGTGGTGGCGCTCGGCGACTTCACGATGCTGCTGCCGCAGGACGAGCAGGTGTACGCGTTCACGCGCTCCCTCGACGGCGAGGCGCTGCTCGTGGTGGTCAACGTGTCGGGGGAGGCCCGGGACGTCGACCTCGCGGACGCGTGGGCGCTCGACGGCGACGGCGGGTGGGGGCCGCTGGTGCTCGGCTCCTACCCGGACGGGGCGGCGTCTCCCACGACGCTGCGGCCGTGGGAGGCGCGGGTGCACCGGCGGGGGTGAGGCTCAGCCCTGGACGTCGACGACGACCCGCACCGGGTCCTGGAGCAGGAACGCCCGGAACGGGGCACGCTCGCCGGTGACACCGACGTACGCCTGCGACTGTGCCTCGAAGGTGCCGAGGAGCACGGCCTCGCTGACGACCGTGGTCCCGGCGGCGGTGACGGGCTGCTTCAGGGCGAACTCCGTCTGCCCGGTCTCGAACGGGTACCGGGCGCCGGTGAGGACGACCTGCAGCGCCTGGTCCCCGGTGAGGTCGACGGGCTCGCCGCTGGGGTCCTCGACGGCGGCGTCGACGTACTCGACCCGCCAGCCCGGCGTGCCGGTGCCGCCGAGCTCCAGGACGACGCGGTCGTACCCGTCGTGGTGGCCGACGCGGACGTCGGTGACCGTGAGGGCCGCGTCGGCGCTGGGTTCGGCGGTGTCCGGGGCGGTGTCGGCGGGGAACGCGGGTGCGGCGGCGTCGGCCGCGGCGTCCTCGTCGGCGTCGCCGGTCGGGGTCGGCGTGGGTGCGGCGCTCGGCTCGGGGCCGGCCGTCACCGTGGAGCCGGGATCGGCGCTGCCCGAGGTGTCGGGGGCGTCACCGGTCCCGCAGGCCGCGACCAGCGCGAGCGCGCCGGCCGCGGCGCCGACGAGCAGCAGGCGGGTGGGTCGGGTCGGCGTCGTCCGGGGCATGCGTCCGAGGTTAGGTCGGGTCCGGCCCGACCGCGCGGGACGACGCGCGCGCGTGCCGGCGTCGGTCCTGCGCGATCAGCAGGTGGACCCGTGGACCACGATGTGAGACGGCCTCGGGTGGGCGTGACACGGTCGCGACCGGGGCGTAGTGTCACCGGTATGCGGACGAACACCCTCGTAGTACTTCCCGGGCGCGCCGGCTGAGGCCACGCCAGGAAGGCCTCGTCAGCGCGCGCACCCCTCGTCCGGCCCGGTCCACCGGGCCCGAGGGGTTTTTTCGTGCCGGGGGCCACGCGGACCCGGCACCGAAGCCCCCGAACGCACCCCGCCGCAGCAGCTCCACCAGCTAGGAGACACCGATGGTCCAGGGCCCCCACCCGGCACCGCCCCGCCGGCCGGCCACCGCCGCGCCCGCGGCCGAGCAGCCCGCGCGCCCCGTCGCGGACGCCTCGGCCCGCCCGCGACCCGTCCTCACCGAGGAGGTCACGGGTGCGAAGTCGATCGTCCGCTCGCTCGAGGAGGCCGGCGCCGAGGTCGTCTTCGGCATCCCCGGCGGCGCGATCCTGCCGACGTACGACCCGCTGATGGACTCCACCCGCCTGCGGCACATCCTCGTGCGGCACGAGCAGGGCGGCGGCCACGCGGCGACGGGCTACGCCCAGGCGACCGGCAAGGTCGGCGTCTGCATGGCGACGTCCGGCCCCGGCGCCACCAACCTGGTGACGCCCATCGCCGACGCGAACATGGACTCGATCCCGCTGGTCGCGATCACCGGCCAGGTCGGCGCGTCGCTGATCGGCACGGACGCGTTCCAGGAGGCCGACATCGTCGGCATCACGCTGCCGATCACCAAGCACAACTACCTGGTCACCGACCCCGCCGACATCCCGCGCACCATCGCCGAGGCGTTCCACATCGCCTCGACCGGCCGTCCCGGCCCGGTGCTGGTGGACATCGCGAAGTCGGCGATGCAGACCGACACCACGTTCACGTGGCCGCAGCAGATGGACCTGCCGGGCTACCACCCGGTGACCAAGCCGCACGGCAAGCAGATCCGGGAGGCCGCGCGCCTGCTGGCGACCTCGCGCCGTCCGGTGCTGATGGTCGGCGGCGGCGTGATCCGCTCCGGCGCGGCCGCCGAGCTGCGCCGCCTGGTGGACGAGTCCGGTGCGGCCGTCGTCACGACGCTGATGGCCCGCGGCGCGCTGCCCGACACGCACCCGCAGCACCTCGGCATGCCCGGCATGCACGGCACGGTGCCCGCCGTCGCCGCGCTGCAGAAGGCCGACCTCGTGGTCGCCCTCGGCGCGCGGTTCGACGACCGCGTCACCGGCAAGCTGTCGTCGTTCGCGCCGAACGCCACGATCGTGCACGCTGACATCGACCCGGCCGAGATCGGCAAGAACCGCGCCGCGGACGTGCCGATCGTCGGCGACCTCAAGGAGGTCCTGGCCGACCTGCTGCCCGAGCTCGCCCGCGAGCAGGCGCACCACGGCAAGCCGGACCTCGAGGCGTGGTGGCGGCAGATCGACTCGTGGCGCGAGACGTTCCCGCTCGGCTACGACGAGCCCACCGACGGCCACCTCGCCCCGCAGCACGTGATCTCCCGGATCGGCGAGCTCACCGGCCCCGAGGCGATCTACGCCGCGGGCGTGGGCCAGCACCAGATGTGGGCGGCGCAGTTCATCCGCTACCAGCGGCCGAACGCGTGGCTGAACTCCGGCGGCCTGGGGACCATGGGCTTCTCCGTGCCCGCCGCGATGGGTGCGAAGGTCGGCCAGCCCGACCGCACCGTCTGGGCGATCGACGGCGACGGCTGCTTCCAGATGACCAACCAGGAGCTCGCGACCTGCACGATCAACGAGATCCCGATCAAGGTCGCGGTGATCAACAACTCCTCGCTGGGCATGGTCCGGCAGTGGCAGACCCTGTTCTACGAGTCCCGGTACTCGAACACCGACCTGCACACCGGCCACGGCACCGTGCACGTCCCGGACTTCGTGAAGCTCGCCGACGCCTACGGCGCGGTCGGCCTGCGCTGCGAGACGCTCGGCGACGTGGACGCCACGATCAAGCGGGCGCTCGAGATCGACGACCAGCCCGTCGTCGTGGACTTCACCGTGTCGCGCGACTCGATGGTGTGGCCGATGGTCGCCGCGGGCGTGCCGAACGACGACATCCAGTACGCCCGGGGCATCAGCCCGGCGTGGGACCGCGAGGACTGAGGAGCACCCCGATGAGCCGTCACACCCTCTCCGTCCTCGTGGAGAACAAGCCCGGCGTGCTGACCCGCGTCGCGGGCCTGTTCGCCCGGCGCTCGTTCAACATCCACTCCCTCGCGGTCGGCCCGACCGAGCACGACGAGATCTCCCGGATCACGGTCGTGGTCGACGTCGACGCCCTGCCGCTGGAGCAGGTCACCAAGCAGCTGAACAAGCTGATCAACGTCATCAAGATCGTCGAGCTCGAGGACGCCGCCTCCGTGCAGCGCGAGCTGCTGCTGGTCAAGGTGCGCGCCGAGGGCGCCACCCGCACCCAGGTGCTCGAGGTCGTCGACCTGTTCCGGGCGCACGTCGTGGACGTCGTCCCCGACACCGTCACCATCGAGGCGACCGGCTCCCCGTCCAAGCTCACGGCGCTCCTCGCGTCGCTGGAGCCGTTCGGGGTCCGCGAGATCGTCCAGTCCGGCATCGTGGCCATCGGCCGCGGGCCCCGCTCCATCACCGACCGCGCGCTCGAGCGCGTCAGCCGGTCCGCCTGACCCGTCCCCGCACCACCCTGCACGACCCCGAGATACAAGGAGATCCATCGTGGCTGAGCTGTTCTACGACGACGACGCCGACCTGTCCGTCATCCAGAGCAAGAAGGTCGCCGTCATCGGGTACGGCAGCCAGGGGCACGCGCACGCGCTGAACCTGCGCGACTCCGGTGTCGACGTCACCGTCGGCCTGCGCGAGGGCTCCGCGTCCCGCGCCAAGGCCGAGAACGAGGGCCTGGCCGTCGCGACCGTCGCCGAGGCCGTCACGGCCGCCGACGTCGTCGTGATCCTCGCGCCCGACCAGGTGCAGCGGCACATCTACCGCGACGAGATCGCCCCGAACCTCAAGGACGGCGCGGCCCTGGTCTTCGGCCACGGCTTCAACATCCGGTTCGGCTACATCAAGCCCGAGGCCGGCCACGACATCGTCATGGTCGCCCCCAAGGGCCCCGGCCACCTGGTGCGCCGCGAGTACGTCGACGGCCGCGGCGTGCCCGTGATCGTCGCCGTCGAGCAGGACGCCTCCGGCTCGGCCTGGGACCTCGCGCTGTCCTACGCCAAGGGCATCGGCGGCCTGCGCGCCGCGGGCATCAAGACGACGTTCACCGAGGAGACCGAGACCGACCTGTTCGGCGAGCAGGCCGTCCTGTGCGGTGGCGTGTCGCAGCTGATCCAGTACGGCTTCGAGACCCTGACCGAGGCCGGCTACCAGCCCGAGGTCGCGTACTTCGAGGTGCTGCACGAGCTCAAGCTGATCGTCGACCTCATCTTCGAGGGCGGCATCACCAAGCAGCGCTGGTCGGTGTCCGACACCGCCGAGTACGGCGACTACGTCTCCGGCCCGCGCGTCATCACGCCGGACGTGAAGGCGAACATGCAGGCCGTGCTCGCGGACATCCAGTCCGGCGCGTTCGCCGAGCGGTTCATCACCGACCAGGACAACGGCGCCCCGGAGTTCCAGGAGCTGCGCGCCAAGGGCCAGAACCACCCGATCGAGCCCGTGGGCCGTGAGCTCCGCAAGCTGTTCGCGTGGGTCAAGCCGTCCGACACGGACTACGTGGAGGGCTCGGCCGCGCGCTGACCTCCTCGTCCCGTGACGCCGGGGTGGCCCTCCTGGGGGCCACCCCGGCGTCGTGCTTCCCGCGCCCGTCGGGGAGGATGGGTGCATGACGGACGACACCGCCGCCCCGCTGACCGACGACTCCGCCGACGCGCTGCTCGCGTTCTGGGAGGTGGCGCGGGTGCGGGCCGGGGTGGTCCGGGTCGGCGTCGTGACCGGCCCGGGGGTGTCGGGGTCGATGACGCCTCCCGCGTGGTCGTTCGGCGACACGCCGGAGGTCGCGGACGCGCTGCTCGCGCTGGTGCTGGAGGGCACGAAGACGGCGACGTCGGCGGCGCTGCCGGAGTACGCGGCGGCGGACGAGCCGCTGCCGGTGAAGGGCGACCTGTCGATCGTCCTCGACGGCGCGGGCCGGCCGGGTGCGCTGATCCGCACGACGGCGGTGGCGAGGGTCCCGCTCGGCGAGGTGGGTGAGGAGCACGCCGCGGCCGAGGGAGAGGGCGACCGGACGCTCGCGACCTGGCGGACCGAGCACGAGGCGCTGTGGCGCGCGACGCTGGGCGAGGACGTCGGCCCGGACCTCGCGGTGGTGACCGAGCGGTTCGAGCTGCTCTACCCGCGGGCGTCCGACCGCTGAGACGGGCGTCCCGGGAAGTAAGACGGATCGGTAGGGTGGACGGCATGGCGCAGCAGATCAACCTGGCGGTCGTCGCAGGTGACGGCATCGGTACCGAGGTCGTGGAGCAGGGCCTGCTCGCGCTCGACGCGGCCCTCGCCGGTTCCGGCACCACGGTCACCACGACGGACTTCGACCTGGGCGCCCGCCGCTGGCACGCCACGGGGGAGACGCTGACCGACGCGGACCTCGACGCCATCCGCACGCACGACGCGATCCTGCTCGGCGCCATCGGCGACCCGGGCGTCCCGTCCGGCGTGCTGGAGCGCGGGCTGCTGCTGAGGCTGCGGTTCGCGCTCGACCACTACGTGAACCTGCGCCCCTCCAAGCTGTACCCGGGCGTCGCGTCCCCGCTGGCCGCCCCGGGCGAGGTCGACTTCGTCGTCGTCCGCGAGGGCACCGAGGGTCCGTACGTCGGCAACGGCGGCGCCATCCGCGTCGGCACCCCGCACGAGATCGCCAACGAGGTCAGCGTCAACACGGCGTTCGGCGTCGAGCGCGTCGTCCGCGACGCCTTCGCCCGTGCCGCGGCCCGCCCGCGCAAGAAGCTCACGCTCGTGCACAAGCACAACGTCCTCGTGCACGCCGGGCACCTGTGGCGCCGCACGGTCGAGGCCGTCAACGCCGAGTTCCCCGACGTCACCGTGGACTACCTGCACGTCGACGCCGCCACGATCTTCCTCGTCACCAACCCCGCGCGGTTCGACGTGATCGTCACGGACAACCTGTTCGGCGACATCCTCACCGACCTCGCCGGGGCGATCGTCGGCGGCATCGGCCTCGCCGCGTCCGCCAACATCAACCCGGACCGCACCACGCCGAGCATGTTCGAGCCCGTCCACGGCTCGGCCCCGGACATCGCCGGCCAGGGCAAGGCCGACCCCACCGCCACCGTGCTGTCCGTCGCGCTGCTCCTGGAGCACCTCGGCGAGCGGGACGCCGCCGCGCGCGTCGAGGCCGCCGTGGCCGCCGACGTCGCGGAGCGCGGCGGCCGAGTACGGTCGACGACCGAGGTGGGCAAGGACCTCGCCGCGCGCATCGCCGGCTGATCCGCTCCGAGCCCGCCCCCGACCGCCGACGCGGGCCGGGGGCGGCGCTGTGTCCATCCGGTCGTCGCCCCAGGTACCGTCAGACCGACTCCTGGTGAAAGGCCGCAACCGATGAGCATCTCCGACACGACCGACCTCCACGCCTCCTTCGAGGTGCACCGCTCCGACAGCCCGCGGCCCGACGCCGAGCGGGAGTCGCTGCTGGCCACGCCGAAGTTCGGCACCGTGTTCACCGACCACATGGCCCGCGTCTCCTGGACGCAGGGTCTCGGCTGGCACGACCGCCGCGTCGAGAAGTACGGCCCCCTGCAGCTCGACCCCGCGACCGCCGTCCTGCACTACGCGCAGGAGATCTTCGAGGGCATGAAGGCCTACCGGCACGACGACGGGTCCGTGTGGACCTTCCGGCCGTGGGCCAACGCCGAGCGGCTGCAGCGCTCCGCCCGCCGCCTCGCGCTGCCCGAGCTGTCCACCGAGGACTTCCTCGCGTCCGTGACCGCGCTCGTGCGCACCGACGTCGACTGGGTGCCGTCCGGCGACGAGACCAGCCTGTACCTGCGGCCGTTCATGTACGCGTCCGAGGCGTTCCTCGGCGTGCGGCCGTCCATGCAGGCCGAGTACCTGGTCATCGCGTCGCCCGTCGGCTCGTACTTCGCCGGCGGCGTGCAGCCGGTGTCCATCTGGGTGTCCGAGGACTACGCGCGCGCCGCCGCCGGGGGCACCGGCGCGGCGAAGTGCGGCGGCAACTACGCCGCGAGCCTGCTGCCGCAGCAGGAGGCGTACGCCCGCGGGTGCGAGCAGGTGTGCTTCCTCGACGCCGCCACGGGGACCCTCATCGAGGAGCTCGGCGGCATGAACGTCTTCGTCGTCGGCGCCGACGGCTCCGTGTCCACGCCGCGCCTCACCGGGTCGATCCTCGAGGGCGTCACCCGGTCGTCCATCCTGGAGCTGCTGCGCGAGGACGGCCGCGAGGTCACCGAGCGCGACATCCCGCTCACCGAGCTGCTGGACGGCGTGCGGGACGGCAGCGTCGCCGAGGTGTTCGCGTGCGGCACCGCCGCCGTCGTCACCCCGATCGGGCGCCTGGCCGGCACCGACTTCGACGTCACCGTGGCCGACGGCAGCGCCGGCCCGGTCATGCAGTCCATCCGCACCCGCCTGACGGACATCCAGTACGGCCGCGCCGCGGACCCGCACGGCTGGATGCACCGCCTGGTCTGACGGTCTCGCGAGGTCGAGGGTTCCGCGCCCCAGGGCGCCGCAGAACCCTCGACCTCGCGGCAGACCCTCGACCTCGTGCGGTGAGGCCCGCTCGGTCCGGACTTCGGACGGGGCTGACGGGGGGCGTGGTGTGTGTCACGATGAGGGCGTGCAGCACCGACTGATCGTCATCGCCTAGCGCGTCCGCCCCACCACCGCGGACGCGCCGACCTCCCGAACCCGGGGGGTCTTTTTGTTGCTCCACCGCCCCGCCCCACCCGCACGGCCCCGGCACCCGCACCGTCCCCTCGCCGAGAGAAGCCCGACCCGTGACCGAGACCTCCCCGCAGGACGCCCCCACCGCCCTGCCGCGCACCGGAGTCGCCCACCCCGTGGCCGACGGCCCTGCCGCGTTCGACGTCTACGACACCACCCTGCGCGACGGCGCCCAGCAGGAGGGCATGAACCTGTCGGTCGCCGACAAGCTCGCCATCGCCCCGCTGCTGGACGACCTCGGCGTGGGCTACATCGAGGGCGGCTGGCCGGGTGCGATCCCCAAGGACACCGAGTTCTTCGCGCGGGCGGCCAAGGAGCTCGACCTGAGGCACGCCGTCCTCGCGGCGTTCGGGGCGACGCGCAAGCCGGGCGTGCGGGCGTTCGACGACACCCAGCTGCGGGCCCTGCTCGACTCCGAGGCGCCCGTCGTCACCCTGGTCGCCAAGTCCGACTCCCGGCACGTCGAGCGGGCCCTGCGCACGACCGGGGTCGAGAACCTCGCGATGGTCGCCGACTCCGTGCGGCTGCTCGTCGGGGAGGGGCGGCGCGTCGTGGTGGACGCCGAGCACTTCTTCGACGGGTTCCGGCACGACCCGGCGTACGCACGCGACGTCGTCCTCGCGGCCGTCGAGGCCGGCGCCGAGACCGTCGTGCTCTGCGACACCAACGGCGGGATGCTGCCCGCCGGCATCGGCGAGGTCGTCCGGGACCTGCGTGCCGCGCTCGGCACCGCCGACGCGCTGACCCGGCTCGGCATCCACGCGCACAACGACTCCGGCTGCGCCGTCGCGAACAGCATCGCCGCCGTCGAGGCGGGAGCCGTGCACCTGCAGGGCACCGTCAACGGCTACGGCGAGCGCACCGGCAACGCCGACCTGCTCGCCACCGTCGCGAACCTCGAGCTGAAGACCGGCCGGAGCGTCCTCGTCCCGCCCGCCGACCGCCCCGGCGGCCTCGCGGAGATGACCCGCATCGCGCACCAGATCAGCGAGGTCACCAACATCGCCCCGTTCGCCCGGCAACCGTACGTCGGCGCGTCCGCGTTCGCGCACAAGGCCGGGCTGCACGCCTCCGCGATCCGCGTCGACCCCGACCTGTACCAGCACATCGACCCGCAGGCCGTCGGCAACGGGATGCGGATGCTCGTCTCCGAGATGGCCGGGCGCGCGTCCATCGAGCTCAAGGGCCGCGAGCTCGGCTTCGACCTCGCCGGGCAGGACGAGGTGCTGACCCGCGTCACCCAGCGCATCAAGGACGCCGAGGCGCAGGGCTACACCTACGACGCCGCGGACGCGTCCTTCGAGCTCCTGCTCGCCGAGGAGGTCTCCGGGACCCGACCGGCGTACTTCCGGGTGGAGAGCTGGCGCGCCATCGTGGAGCGCGCCGGGTCCCGCGGCACCCCCGCGACCGCCGAGGCCACCGTCAAGCTGCACGCGGGCGGCGAGCGCATCGTGGCCACCGGAGAGGGCAACGGCCCCGTCAACGCCCTCGACCACGCGTTGCGGCTCGCCCTGCAGCGGGTGTACCCCGAGCTCGCGGAGTTCGAGCTCATCGACTTCAAGGTCCGCATCCTCGACGCCATGCACGGCACCGACGCGGTCACCCGGGTGCTCATCGAGACCACCGACGGGCAGACCGCGTGGAGCACGGTGGGCGTCGGGCCGAACCTCATCGAGGCGTCCTGGGAGGCGCTGACGGACTCGGCGATCTGGGGCCTGCGCAACCGCGGCGTCGCCCCGCGCTGACGGGTCCCGGGCACGTTGGGGCACGGGGAACCCCCTGTCGCGTCCTCTCCGCTCCCGCTCCCGCGGCCACAGGACCCGTTCAGGCGACCCGTCGGTGCGCGACACGGTGGACCGGGTGGGCTTGCGGGTCCGAACCTGCAGGTCAGGTCGTATCTCTGCATGGCGCAGGCAGGTGACAGCGCGCCGGGGACGAGCCTCTCCCTGAGTGGCGCGCGTGCGCCGAATCATCCGGGATGTCTGATTCGCCAGCGTAGGTGTGGTGGGCGCGGACGCCGTTGACCTCGCCAGGTCCGGCGCCCACGGTGGATCCGCCGGCCGCTCCTGCCGGTGACGGATCGACCACGGGCGGTGCGGTGATGACGGCGGTGACGAGGACGGGTGCGGTGACGGCATCGTGGTGCGCGCCGTGCCCGATGACCCGGCTGCTCGGCTCCCAGGGGGTCCAGGTTCCCCGGGCACGCGACCTGCGGACGGGGACACCCCGGTGGTGAACACGGCCTACCTCGACTACTGCCTGGGCGACCCGTACTTCTACGACACCCCGCGCTCGCTGGACGACGACGCGTTCGAGGCGCCCCCGGCTCCTGCCGGATGGCGCAGGACGGTCTCCGACGGCTGGTGCCACGTGGAGCCGCCGGGGGTCGAGCTCCCCGCGCAGGGCTGGAAGATCCACCTGTCCACGACGCTCGAGGGCGCCACCGCCCTGCTCGACGTCGCAGCTCGCCGGTGCTTCGACCTCGGGCTCGCGTTCAAGTTCCTCGCGACCCGGCACGAGCTGCACGCGCGGAACGCGAAGTACGCCGACCGCGGCGGCTCGGGGAAGTTCGTGACCGTGTACCCGGGGGACGACGCCGCGCTGCGAACCGCGGTCGAGGCGCTGGCCGCTGCGACAGCCGGGTTCGCCGGGCCGTACATCCTGTCGGACCTGCGGTGGGGGACGACGCCGGTGCACGTGCGGTACGGAGGGTTCACGCCGATGACGACGGAGGGCGACCACGGACGCACCGTCCCGGCGGTCCTGCGGCCGGACGGCAGCGCGGTGCCTGACCGGCGCGACCCGGAGTTCGTCGTCCCCGAGTGGGTGACCCTGCCCGACTTCCTCGTGCCGCAGCACCGGAGCTACCTCGCGCAGGACACACCGCTGCCGTTCGAGGTGGCGCAGGCGGTGCACTACTCGAACGCGGGCGGTGTGTACCTCGGCTCCGTTCCCGGCGTCGAGGAGCAGGTGATCATCAAAGAGGGGCGTCGACACGCTGGTCTGGACGGGGTCGGCGCGTCGGGGTTCGAGCGCGTCGGCCACGAGGCGGACGTGCTGGCCCTGCTCGACGGGATCACCGGCGTTCCCGAGGTCGTGCGGGTGGACGAGGTCTGGGAGCACCGCTTCCTCACGATGACCCGGGTCGACGGGCACTCGTTGACGATGGACGTCGCGGTGAACAACCCGATCAGCACGGCGCTGCCGTCGCGGGACGAGGTCGACCGCTACGACCAGCGGGTCAGGACCGTCGTCGCGGACATCAGGCGCGTCCTGGCCGCCGTGCACGAGCGGGGCGTCTCGGTGGGTGACCTCCAGCCGGAGAACGTCCTGGTCACCGAGCATGCGGCGGTGTCGTTGATCGACTTCGAGGCGGCCCGCACCGCGCAGACGCCTCGTGCGCTCGGCACGCCGGGATTCCTGTCCGTGGCCCCGCGTGACCGGTTCGCCGAGGACCTGTTCGCCCTGCACCGGCTCACGCTGTTCCTCTACGTCCCGCTCACCGAGGTCCTCACGCTCGCGCCGGCCCTCGCGGAACGCCACGTCGCGCTCGCCGAGCAGGTCTTCGGAGACCGGGCGGCGGAGCTGGTCCGCTCCTCGCGCGCGGCATCCGGAGAGCCGGCGCACGACGGGCACGACGGGTTCGAGGTGCTGCCTCCCGGGCACCTCGGGACCGCCGCTGGCCGTGCGGACCTCGCGCGGGGGATCGTGAGCACCTCGTGCCGGTTCTCGGACCGGCAGTTCCCCGGCGACATCGCCCAGTTCGAGGGTGACGGTGGCGTCGACCTGTGGAGCGGGTCCGCCGGCACCGTCCTCGCGCTGCACCGGGCCGGGCACCTGAGCCCGGCCGTGGACGCCGCCTTCCTCGCCGGCCTCCCGCGGGACGGGCTGACCACCGACGCCCTGTTCACCGGGTCGCTCGGCGTCGCCACCGTGCTCGACGAGCTCGGTCACCACGAGCAGGCGGCCCGGTGGTGGCTGCGGCTGCTGAGCCACGGACCGCGGGTCCCGGCAGACATCGGTCTGCGGGCGGGCCTGGGCGGGCTGCTCCTGGGCCTGCTGGCTGCCGACCATCCGGTGCCGCAGCTCCAGGAGCGCAGCGGCGACCTCGCGGACGAGCTGGTCGTCCGGGTCCGGACCGCCGCTGCGGCCCCCGTCGTGGATCCGAGGCCCCGGGCAGGGCTCTTCGACGGGTGGTCGGGTGCCGCAGTGGCCCTGCTGCTTGCCGCGGACCGTCTCGGACGAACCGAGCTCGTCGAGGTCGCGCGCGAGGCGGTGCACCTGGACCTGGTTCACTGCATCACCGTCCGGGACGAGTCGCTGCAGGTCGACGACGCGGGTCGAGCTCTGCCCTACCTGGCGCACGGAGGGGTTGGCATCGCTCTGGCCGCCCAGGCGGTGCTGCGCCGCCACGACGACCCGGTACTCGAACGCGCGGTCCCGCGTCTGGCGCTCCCGGCGTGCGGCCCGCTGTACTTCTGCGCCGGGCTCGCTCAGGGCCGCGCGGGCATGGTCGCGGCTCTGCGGCTGCTCGATGAGCGGTTCCTGCCGCGGCCGCGCGCGGAGCTGCTGCGCGAGCACGTCGAGCGGTTCGACCTGCACTGCCCGCTCCGCGACGAGGGTGTGCTGGTGCCCGGCGACCAGAACCTGCGCTTCTCCGCGGACTACGCCACCGGGGCGGCCGGGCTGCTGCTGGCCCTCGCCCCGCACGATCGCCGGGTGGCGTGGCTGCCCGGTTCGGTGCCCACCCACCTGTTCGCGTGAGCGGCCGGTGGGGGGCCCTGACGACGACACGCGAGAGGGAGGTGAATCACATGCGCTCTGTCCTCGGACTGCAGTCCATCGGGCTGTCGGAGGACCGCTCCGCCGTCCGTGCTAGCACGTTCAGCCAGCGGGACTGCACGGCCAGCAGCTGGATCAGCTGGAACAAGTGCCACTGACAACCGGCACCGACGTACCCCTGGGGCGGCTCCGTGCAGCTGAGCCGCCCCAGGGCGCCACCCGAGCCTACGACCCGTCGCAAGGAGGTGCTTCGTGCGGCAGCACCGTGATCCTGCGGGCCCGGCCAGTCGGGTGCGCGACCTGTGGTTGCTCACCGTCGATGAGCGCCCCCGCCTCGCCGTCGCCCTCGGGCTCTCCGCCTCGGGTGCCGCGGTCGCGCTCTGCCAACCGGTGGTCGTCAACCGCATCATCTCTGCCCTGGCCGACGGCGCGTCAGTCGCGCCGGGGCTGGTGTGGCTGCTGGTGGGCCTGATGGTGACCGGTGCGGCGATCACCGGGACCGGTGACTGCGTGCTGGCGGTGCTGGCCGAGCGGGGCGCGCTCCGCGTGCGACGCGACTACCTCGCGTCCGTGCTCCGCCTGCCGATGTGGTGGTACACGCGCCACCCGGTCGGGGACCTGGTCGCCCGGTCCGGATCCGATGTCGACACCCTCAAGTACGCGTTGTCCTCGGGGTTCGTCGACATCCTGGGCAACGGCGTGCTCGTCGTCGGCGCCACGATCGCGCTGGTCGTCCTCGACCCGTTGCTCACCGGCGTGGTGCTGGCTCTCGTCGTCGCGTCGGCCGCTGTCGTCGCGGTCGCCAGTCCGCGGATCCGGCGCGCGGTCCGGGAGGCCCAGGACGGTGTGGGCCGGCTCGGAGCCGCGATCCAGCAGTCCGTCACCGCGATGCCGATCGTGCGCCCCTACGGCGGGACCGCACAGGCCGAGGCGCGGGCGGCGCAGGCGGCGACCGGCGCCTACCGGGCCGGCGTCCGCGCGGCGCGGATGCAGGCCGTCGTGGCTCCGGTCAGCGCGGTCGTCGCGCAGGGAAGCATGGTCGCGTTGTTCCTCATCGGAGGGTGGCGGGTCGCCCGGGGCGAGCTGACGCTCGCGGACCTGCTGTCGTTCGCCCTGTTCCTCTCCATGCTCGTCACACCGGCCACGACCGTGATCGGGGCGGTCCTCGGATTGCAGCAGGCGCTCGGCAGCCTCGACCGGGTCCGCGAGGTCGTCGACGTCCCCCGGGCGGCGGGTACCGATGACGACGTCGCCGCGCCGGTGCGTGCCGGCGCGGTGGACCTGGTGCTCGACGACGTCGGCTACCGGTACCCGGCCGCCACCAGAACGGCACTGGAGGGCGTCACCCTGTCCATCCCGGCCGGGTCCCGGGTCGCCGTCGTCGGGGCGTCCGGTGCGGGGAAGTCCACGCTCTTCGCGCTGCTCCTCGGGCACGCGGTGCCGTGCTGCGGGTCGATCGAGGCGAGGCTGCCCGGCGAGCAGACGCCCCACGCGGACCTGCGCCACCTCGTCGGCTACGTGGACCAGTCGGTGCACGTGATGCCGGGGACGGTCCGGGAGAACGTCACCGCGGGCCGGCCCGACACGCCGGACCAGGTGGTGTGGGACGCGCTCGACCGCGTCGGGCTGCGCGACACGGTCGAGCGGCTGCCGGGCCGGCTCGACGCCGAGGTGGGCGAGGGCGGTGCCCACCTGTCCGGAGGGGAGCGCCAGCGGGTGGCGATCGCCCGGGCGCTCGCCGGCGAGCGCCCGGTCCTGCTGCTCGACGAGCCGAGCTCCGGGTTGGACCAGGACAGCGAGTGCCGGGTGCTGGCCGCCGTCGACGCGGTCGCCCGTGGCGTGACCGTCGTGACCGTCGCCCACCGCCGCTCCACGATCCGGTCGGCGGACCGCGTGCTCGTGCTGGCCGGCGGACGACTCGTCGCGGACGGCACTCCCGCTGAGGTGGCCCACGCGCTCCCGCACGACCGATTCGCTCTCCCGGAGGTATGAGATGACCACCGACCGCCCTGACCTCGTCGCGCCCCGAGCCGACCCGACCGCTCCGCCGGGATCCACCGCGCTGCTCGAGCTGCACGACGTCGAGCGCTCCTACGGTCGCCGCGGTCCAGTGCTCGGGCCGTTCGACCTCGCGGTCGAGGCAGGCAGCGCGACTGCCCTGGTCGGCCGCTCCGGCTCCGGGAAGTCCACGCTGCTCGACTGCGCGGCCGGCCTCGTGACGGTCACCCGGGGGAGCGTGCGGTTCCAGGGCCGGGACATCGCACGGCTGCCGGAGCACCGGCGGGCTGCACTGAGGTGCGAGCAGTTCGGGTTCGTGTTCCAGGACTACACACTGATCGACGCGCTGAGCGTCGCCGAGAACATCGAGCTGCCCCGACGGCTGGTCCGGCGTCCGCCCGACCCGCGGCGGGTCGCCGAGGTCGCGCATTCCCTCGGGCTCGGCGACCTGCTGCATCGGTCCACGGCGGATCTGTCGGGAGGCCAGCGGCAGCGGGTCGCGATCGCCCGGGCGGTGGCCAGCGACGTCCGGGTGCTGTTCGCGGACGAGCCGACCGGGGCGCTCGACCCGATCACCCGGGACGAGGTGATCTCCGTGCTGCTGTCGCCGTCCGTCCGTGCCTCCCGGGCCGTGCTGATCGCCACCCACGACGTCGACGTCGCCGCCCGGACGGACCGGGTGCTCGTCATCGACGGTGGGCGCATCTGCGCGGAGCTGCTGCACCCCGCGCCGGAGCGGGTCCTCGCGGCGCTGCGCGCGGTGGAGGTGGACCGGTGACGGTGACCTACCTCCGGCTCGCCTGGGGCGAGCGTGCGGTGCTTGCTCCCGTGTTCGTGGTGCTGCTCTTCGGCGCCCTCGTCGTGGCTGCCCTCGCGACCCTCGTCGTGGTGCTGGGGGACGCCGGTGACATAGGCTCGCTGGTGACCCTCGGCAGCATCGCCCTGGTGTGCACGGCGGTCGTGCTGCACGCCGTGAGCCGCCACGGTGTCGGAGAACGGTGGGCGACGGCGCGTCGGCTGCGGATCGTCGGGATGAGCGCCCGTCGGCTCCGGATGCTGCTGGTCGCGGAGAGCGCCCTGCTCGCGCTGCTCGCCTCCGCCGTGGCGGTGCTGCTCGCGCCCGCGGTCGTGCTCCCGGCGCTCGTCCCGCTGCTGGTCGGGCAGGGAGTGATCCCGCCGGGGACGGACGTGACGTGGCGCGTCGCCGCCGTGCTGGCGACCGTCGCGGGCTCGACGGTGGTCGCTGTGCTCGGCACCGCGGGTGCGGCCCGGCTGCTGGTCAGGGGCGACCCGGTCGCCGGCGGTCCGCCCGGGCGGACCGGCCGGAGCCGTCGTCTCCTGCCCGGGGTGGTCGCACTGCTCGCGACCGTCGCGGGGGCAGCGCTCGTGCGGGTCGTGGCGAGGACGGAATCCGACGAGACCGCGTTCCTTCTCGGGTTCCTCGCCGTCCTGTGCCTGGTGGTGGTGCTCGGCTGCGGCTGGGACGCCGTGGTGCGCGGGGCCGGCGCGCTGCGCGGACGGGTCGGGCGGCGGTCCCGATCTGCTCCGGCGCTGCTCGCGGCGCGCTGGCTGCGGTGGAGGCACCCGTCCACCGTGGTCGTCGCCACCAGCATCGCCACGCTCCTGGTGCTGTATCTCGGGGGGTACCCGGCGGCGTCGGACGACGTCGCACGTGCTCGGCTGCTCGAGGTGGTCGGTGACCGCTGGGTCGCCTCCTCGATGGTCGCGGACGGGGCCGTGACGGTGGCGGGGGCGCGGGGGGTCACGCTCGCCGAGGGCCAGGCCGTCGTCACCTCGTCGAACGACGACGACGCGGACGCGGTGCGGGCGATGTCGTGGATCGCGCTGGTCGGTGGAGGCGAGGCCCGGAGCTGGGTGCGCGGTCTGACAGACGCGCGGGAGGTCCCCCCGGGACCGGGGATCGTGGTCAGCCGCCTGGGCGCTGTCGCCGGCGGCGCCACCGTCGGGGACGAGATCACGCTCGGCGTCCCCGGGTCCGGGCAGGTCCGGCTCCCGGTGGTCGCGGTGGCCGACCTCCCACTCACCTTCGGTGACCTCCTGGTCCTGGGTGCGGACGTCCCCGGAGCCGCTACCGGGCGGGTCACGACCCTCGTCGACCGGCACGCCGATGTCGCGCCCGACGCCGAGGTCCGGACGGCGACGGAGTGGGTCGCGGGTCTGCCGCCCGGCAAGGCCGTGGCGAGGTCCGGGGGCGGAGGAACCGGGGAGACGCCGCTGCTCGTCGGCGCTCCGGTGCTGCTCTGCCTGACGCTCGCCGCCGCCGCGACCGCCGTCACGGTCGCCGGCCGACGTGCCGATCTGCGGGTCCTAGACCGGATCGGGATGACCCGGGCGCAGCGGGTCAGCGCCGTGGTACGGGGCGTGGGAGTGGACGTGCTGGGCAGCGGTCTCGTCGCTGCCGTGCTCGGGTCCGGTCTGCTCGCCCTCGCTGTGCGGCCCTACGCAGCCGCTGTCGGACGTGACCCCGGCATCGCGTGGGTGCGACCCGCCGCCGTGCTCGTGCCGCTGCTGTTCACAGCGGTCTGCCTCGCCACCGCGGCTGCGGTCACGGCCTCGGTGCGGCGAGGTCGATGAGGGCAGCGGCGACTCTGTCGTCAATTCCTCGTGGTGAGTCACCTTCTGCCCGCGGTCCTCCGTCCGTGACACGACCACCAGCCACGAGGCCACCGCACGGGGGAAGACACCCCGGATCCACCGGCGCCCGCACCACGGGCGCGTCGCCGCCCGGTCGCGCCCAACCCCGTCGCCCGCCTGGCGACGGTCCACCGCATGGCGCCGCTACGCACCGCTAGGCTGGACGCGCGCGAGAGGGAGAGATCCTGAGCGCCCCGCCTTCAGCCTCCGCCACCCGGCGGAGGCTGTCGTGCTTCTCGGGGCCGCCAGATCCGGTTCCGGACCCGTCTCGCATGCACGGGACCACCCCCTCGCGGGTGAGGGGCGTCCCGCCTTACCGTGACCACCAGCCAGGAGGCCACCGGACCGGGGGAGACGCGCATGGCCGACCAGCACCCGCACCACGCGCACGTGGCTGCCCCGGCGCCGCCCGGGCACGGCGTGCCCCCGTCGCCCGCGTGGCCGTGGTTCACCGCCCTGGCGGTGGGGGTCGTGCTCGCCGGCCTGCTGGCGTGGCGCCCCTGGGACCAGCCCGGCGCGGGGGCCGATCCGCTGCCGACGGTGACGGCGACCCCGGACCCCGCGCCGGGGGAGCCCGCCGCGCCCGAGACGCCGGACGAGCCGGAGGTCGTGCTGGGTGCCGCCGACGTGGCGTCCCTGTTCCTCACCGACGACGAGCTCGCCCGCGCGGTGCCGGACGCGGCGGGGATGAGCCTGGCACCGGCGGACGAGGCCGTGTGGGGGCTGCCGACGGGCTCGATGGTCGACCCGGCGGCGTGCACCACGGCGGTGACGGTGGTCGAGCAGGAGCCGGAGGTGTTCGAGCGCCGGTTCGCCTCGGACGACACCGTGACGGTGATCCAGTCGGTCGACCTGCTCGCGGACCCTTCAGAGGCGCGGGCGGCGTTCGACGCGCTGGTCGGGGTCCTGGGGGAGTGCCCGGAGTACCAGCAGGTCAACCCGGGCGTCGACGGCGGGGCGTGGCAGGCGCAGCCGCCGACGACGGACGCCGGGGACGTCACGACGGTGGTGCGCCAGGCGACCTTGACCGCGGAGGGGGCGAGCAGCCCCGAGGTCGAGGTCACGGCGCTCGTCGCGAACGCCCTGGTCACCACCACGGCGTCGGGGGTCGACCCCGACGTGCCGCCCGCCGACCCGGCGGTGCTGGCGCAGGTCGCGCGGGAGGCGGGGGAGCGGGCGCTCGCCGACCGATAATCCCGTGCGCCACGCGTGACCGACCCCGTACCGTCCCCGCCATGGGAACCCTGCTGATGTCGGCCGCGGGCCGGTCCGTCGCGCGTCCCCGGCCCGCCTGAGCGCGGCCGGACGTCCGACCCCGGTCGCCGCTCCTCCGGATGCCCCCGAGCACCCGGAGCGGGTCGACCCCTCCACCCCTCCGGGTGCTCCGTCCTGCCTGCGACGGGAGCCCCAGTGCGACACCCCCACGGCGGCCGGCACGAGCTCGGCCAGAACTTCCTGCACCACCCACCCACCGTCGACGCCGTCCTGCGGCTGGTCCGCGCGACCGACGGCCCGGTCCTGGAGATCGGCGCCGGTGACGGTGCCCTGACCCGACCTCTGACCACCCTCGGCCGCGACGTCCTCGCCGTCGAGATCGACCCGCCGCGCGCCGACCGGCTGCGGCGTGCCGTCCCCGGCGCGCGCGTGGTCTGCGCGGACGCCCTGCGGGTGCCGCTGGACCGGCCGGTCGTGGTCGGCAACATCCCGTTCCACCTCACGACCCCGCTGCTGCGGCGGCTGCTCGGCCACGGCGACTGGCGGCACGCCGTGCTGCTCACGCAGTGGGAGGTCGCCCGCAAGCGCGCGGGCGTCGGCGGGCGGACGATGCTCACCGCGCAGACCGACCCGTGGTTCGCGGTCGCCCTGCACGGCCGGGTCCCCGCGGCGGCGTTCTCCCCGCGCCCGTCCGTGGACGGCGGCCTGCTCGCCGTGACCCGGCGCCCCGAGCCGCTGGTCGACCCGCGCAGCCGGGCCGCGTACCAGCGGTTCGTCGCCGCGGTCTTCACCGGGCGGGGGCGCGGGGTCGGCGAGGTGGTCGTCCGGGCGTCCGGGGCACCTCCCGGGCGGGTCCGGGGTGCGCTGCGCGATGCCGAGGTGCACCCGGACGTGCTGCCGCGCGACCTCGCGCCGGTGCAGTGGGCGGCGCTGTGGCACGCGCTCGGCGCGCCGGCGCC
>NZ_RFFI01000248.1 GCF_003696205.1 Cellulomonas triticagri | reverse complement strand
GGCGCGCACGGGGCCGCGGGCGCGCGGCGGGTGCGGTGGCGCTGCTGGTGGTCGGCGCGCTGCTGGTGCCGGTCGCGGTGGTGGCGGTGTGGGCCCGCGGGCTGGCGACGGACACGGACCGGTACCTGGCGACGGTCGCGCCGCTCGCCGAGGACCCGGCGGTGCGGTCGGCGGTGGTCGGGCGGGTCACGGACGCGGTGGTGGACGCGGTGGACGTGGAGGGGCGGGTCGCCGACGTGGCCTCGGCCGTGGCGGGGCTGGACCTGCCGCCCGCGGCGCAGAGCGCGGTGACGGCGCTGCAGGGTCCGCTGGTCGACGCGCTGACCGGGTTCGTGCGGACCACGGTGGAGCGGGTGGTGACGTCCGACGCGTTCGCCGAGGTGTGGGTGACGGCGAACCGGACGGCGCACGAGCAGCTCGTCGCGGTGCTGCGGGGCGACCCGGACGCGGTGGCGGCGCTCGACGCGGACGGCACGCTGTCGGTGCCGCTCGGGCCGGTGGCCGACGTCGTCCGCGAGCGCCTGGTGGACCGCGGGTTCACGCTCGCGGACCGGATCCCGGCGGTGGACGTGTCGTACCCGCTGGTGACGAGCGCGGACCTGGTGCGCGTGCAGCAGGGGTACCGGCTGCTCGACGTGCTCGGGACGTGGCTGCCGTGGCTGGCGCTGGGCCTGCTCGCGGCGGGGGTGCTGGTGGCGCGACGGCGCGCGCGGGCGGTCGTGGTGGCGGGGGCGGTGCTGGTCGGGGGAGCGCTGCTGCTGGGTGTCGGGCTGGCGGTCGGCCGGTCGGCGTACCTGGGGGCGCTGCCGGACGCGGTGCAGCGCCCGGACGCGGCCGCGGCGGTCTACGACCAGGTGGTGACGCTGCTGCGGGTCGCGGTCCGCACGACCCTGGTGCTCGGGCTCGTCGTGCTGGTGGTCGGGGTGCTGACCGGGGGGACGTCCGCGGCCGCGGCGGTGCGGGCCGGAGGAGCGGGGGCGCTGGGCCGCGCGGCCGCGCTGGGCCGCGCCCGGGGGATCGGGACGGGACGGCCGGGCGCGTGGGTGCGGGCGCACCGTCCGCTGCTGCGGGGTGTCGTGGCGGGGGTCGCCGTGCTGGTGCTGGCCGCAGCGGACCGGCTCACCCCCGCGACGGTCGTCGGGGTGGCGGTGGGTGCGCTGGTCGCGCTGCTGGTGGTCGAGGCGGTCGCGGCCGCCGGGGTGGCCGGACCGGCGGCGGACGACGCGGACGCGACGGGGGAGCCGGGCGGGACCGGCCCGGCGGGCTGACCCGTCTTGGGTGGGTGAGCACCGCGCGGGCGAGCCCTGGGCAGGTCCGGTGTCAGGGCCGTGTCGTCCAGCGGGCCGCGGCCCACCCGACCACGGCCGCGACGACGACGCCGAGCAGGGTCGCGCCGACCCGCTCCACGAACCAGTGCGCGGCGGTCTCGGTGTGCTCGGCGAGCAGCAGCGACAGCACGATCGTCGTGGCGAAGAACGGCGTGACGTACCACCGGCTGCCCGCGGTCGCGCCGGCGCCGCCCAGCGCGAGCGGGGGGACGGCGACGAGCAGCCACGACGCGCCCGCCGCGACCACGCACGCGAGGGCGGACGCGACGAGCACGCCGACGGAGCGCGCCATGCCGCGGGCGCGCAACGCGTCCGCGTGCGGGCGGCTGACC
>NZ_RFFI01000247.1 GCF_003696205.1 Cellulomonas triticagri | reverse complement strand
GGGCGGTGGGGCGGCGGGCGGTGGGGCGGCGGGCGCGGCGGCGCCGGGCAGCGCAGCCCGCGTCGTCGGGTAGCGTGGCGCGTCGCCCGCCGCGTCCTGGAGGTGATCCGTGCCCGTCCGACCGCCCGCCGAGGTCGACCTCACCGCCGACCTGGTCCGTGCGCTGCTGACCGACCAGCACCCCGACCTGGCGGACCTGCCGATCCACCTCGCCGCGCACGGCTGGGACAACGCGACGTTCCGGCTCGGGGCCGACCTGGCGGTGCGTCTCCCCCGCCGCGAGGCCGCCGCGCGCCTGGTCGAGCACGAGCAGCGGTGGCTGCCGGAGCTCGCACGGCGGTGCCCGCTCGCCGTGCCCACACCGGTGCGGGTCGGCACGCGGACTGCGGCGTTCGGCTGGGCGTGGAGCGTCGTGCCCTGGATCCCCGGCACGCCCGCCGCTGACGACCCGGTCGCCGCACGCACGCCCTGGGCGGCGGACCTCGCGGCGGCCCTGCACGCCCTGCACGTCCCGGCCCCCGCAGGGGCGCCCGTGAACCCCGTGCGCGGTGGAGCGCTGACCGGCCGCACCCACGCGCTCGAAGCCCGGCTCGCGGCAGGGCACCTCGACCCCGTCCTGCCCGACGCCCGCGACCGCGCCCACGCGCTCTGGCAGGACGCACTCACCGCCCCGCCGTGGCCCGGTGCGCCGCAGTGGGTGCACGGGGACCCGCACCCGGGGAACCTCGTGACCCGCGACGGCGCGCTGGTCGCCCTGCTGGACTTCGGGGACGTGACGGCGGGAGACCCGGCCTGCGACCTCGCGACGGCGTGGCTGACCTTCGACGCCACCGGCCGGGCCCGCTTCCGGGAGCGCACCGACGCGCTCGCCGAGCAGTCCGGCGCCGCCCCCGACCCCGGACGCTGGCGTCGCGCCGCGGGGTGGGCGCTGGTCATGTCCTCCGCGATGGTCGCGCACGGGGACGACGACGCCGTCATCTCCGCGATCGGACACCACGCGATCCGCGAGCTGCTTCCCGGCTGACACGCTCGCGCTCCGGGGGCGAGGACCCGCGTGTGCGACGGCCTGGGGCAGGATCAGGGCATGGCAGACACCCCGATCACCCGACCCACGGACGCGGACGTCGACTCCTACCTCGACGCCGTCGAACCCGAACGACGCCGCGCGGACGCCCGCCGGCTCGCGACAATGCTGCGCCAGGTCACGGGTGAGGAACCGGTGCTCTGGGGTCCGTCGATCATCGGGTACGGCTCGCAGCGGTACACCTACGCCTCCGGGCGCGCCGGCGACTGGCCGCCGATCGGGTTCTCGCCGCGGAAGACGGCGCTGACCATCTACCTGACGGACGGTGTCGCCGCGCACGCGGACGCGCTACAGCAGCTCGGCCCGCACACGACCGGCAAGGGCTGCCTGTACGTGAAGCGCCTGGACGCCGTGGACGAGACCGTGCTCACGCAGATCCTCACGGACACGTGGGCGGCGCGCGGCACGAACCCGCGCGGCTGAGGGAGGACGCGCTCGGCCGCCCTCAGCACGTGAGACCTCCGCAGGAATGTCTCGGGAAACACGAAGAGCCACCCCGAAACGGGGTGGCTCTTCGTGAATGGGTGTCCGGCGGCGTCCTACTCTCCCACACCCTGGCGAGTGCAGTACCATCGGCGCTGAGGGGCTTAGCTTCCGGGTTCGGAATGGGACCGGGCGTTTCCCCCT
>NZ_RFFI01000246.1 GCF_003696205.1 Cellulomonas triticagri | reverse complement strand
CCGGCGGCGGCGCCGCAACCGGCGGCTCGGCTGGACCGCCGCCGGGCTCGGCGCGGTCGCGGTCGCCGTCGTCGCCGTGCTCGCCGTGCAGGCGTCCGCCCGCGCCGCGCAGGTGGGCCCGGCGAACACCCGCTCCGACGGGATCGTGCTCTCCGGCGACGGCACCGCGATCAGCGCCGCGCGCACGACCGCGCTCGACGGGGGCGAGCAGCCCACCGCCACCGTCGTGGACCGCACCTCCGGGGTGCTCGACCTCGTCCTCTACGTCGACTACCGCTCGCCCGACGCCGCCGCGCTGTGGACCGCCAACGGCTCCGCCATCCAGGAGTGGGTCACCGCCGGGTACGCCACGCTGGAGGTGCACCCCCTCGCGCTCGCGGGCGACTCCGACGGCGGGACGGCGCAGGGGTACGCGGCGCGCGCCGCCGGGGCCCTCGGGTGCGTCGCCGACACCGCGCCCGACTCGGCGCTCGCGGTGCACTCCGCGCTGCTCGCCGCGCAGCCCGACCTCGACGCCGACGGGCTCGACCCCGACGACCTCGTGACGCTGGTGCAGGACGCGGGTGTCACGGGCACCGCCGTCGCCGACTGCGTCACCGGCGGCGACTTCACCGACTGGGCCGCCGAGGTCACCGACCGCGCCGCCGACGCGGTGCCCTTCGACGTCGGGGCCGTGAGCACCAGCCCCGTGCTGCTCGTCGGCGGGGAGGAGTACACCGGCGCGGTGGATGACGCCGACGCGCTGCTGGCGTTCGTCGAGGAGGTGTCGACGCGGCTCTCCGAGGAGGCGGCGGCCGCCGCCGGCGCGACGGACGGTGCCACGGACGGGGCGACCGACGCCGCGACGGAGGGTGCGGCGGAGGGGGCGACGGCGGAGGGCTGACCTGCGAGGTCGCGCCCTTGTCGCCTGGCGGTCGGCTGGGTACCGTCGGGCCCCATGGGCACCTGGGGAGCGGGACCGTTCGACAGCGACGGAGCGGGCGACCTGGTCGCGTCGATCCGGCACGGCGACTTCACGTTCGCCGGCGTCGAGCCGTACTTCGAGGACGACGAGTACGTGGAGGCCGACGGCGGCCAGGCCGCGCTGGCGCTGGTCGAGCTCACGCTCGCCGTGCACGGCGCCCCGCACGCCCCGGTCCTCGAGGAGGAGACCGTCGTCCCGGCGTTCGCCGCGCACCTCACGCCGGAGCGCACCACGTGGCTGCTGGAGCAGTCCGACCGGGTGCTCAGCGACCCCGAGACGTCCGAGCTCTACGAGCTGTGGGCGGAGACCGGCGAGGACGAGTGGCTGGCCACCGCCCGGGCGTCGGTCGAGCGGCTGCGGGCGCTGACCGCGGGCTGAGCCCCTCAGCCCGCGAGGGTGCGGGCGAGCGGGACCGCCGGGTCCGCCGCGCGAGCCCGGTCCAGGACCGGGAGCGTCGCCCCGGCGAGCAAGCGGCGCGCCCCGCCGACGTCACGCGGGCGGTCCACCGACAGCACCGCCGTGAGCGTGTCCGTCCCGGGGGCGAACCACAGCGCGGACCACCCGGCAGCGGGGTCGGGGTCGGCGGTGCCGGCTGGGTCCCCGCGGAGCAGCACCTCGTCGTCCGCGCCGGGCAGGCCGTGCAGCGCGAGCTCGTGGCCGAGCTGCGTCGAGAACACGTAGGGCGCCGGGTCCGGGAACGCGCCGGTCGCGCCGAGCAGGCCCGCGACCGCCGCGGCCGGGCCGCGGAGCGCCGCGTCCCAGTGCCCGCCGGGCACCCACCCGTGCCGGGGGGAGCGGCGCAGGGCCGCGTCGCCCACGACGC
>NZ_RFFI01000245.1 GCF_003696205.1 Cellulomonas triticagri | reverse complement strand
GGAGACCGCGGACGCCCCGGCGTCCGAGCCGCGCGGCCGTGCCGCCGACGCGCTCGCGACCCTGGAGGCCGCGCTCGACAACCGCCAGGGCGGCGAGCAGCAGCGCGGCGAGCAGCAGCGCGACGAGCGCCAGCAGGGCGAGCGCCGCTCCCGCCGTTCCGGCCGGGGCACGGGCGCCCCGACCGTCGACGTGACCCTCCCCGAGGGCCCCACGGGCGACGGCCAGCGCCAGCAGCGGCAGCAGCAGGAGCGCCAGCAGCGCCAGCAGCAGCCCGCGCAGCAGCAGCCGGCCCAGCAGCAGCCCGCGCAGCAGCAGCCCCTGGACGACGACGAGCGCGGCGGTCGCCGTCGGCGCTCGCGCGACCGGTTCCGGGACCGTGACGGCCGCAAGCGCGGTCGCGGTCAGCGCGGCGACGCGGACCTGCCGTACGAGGAGGTCGAGATCGCCGAGGACGACGTCCTCGTGCCGGTCGGCGGCGTCCTCGACGTCATGGAGCAGTACGCGTTCATCCGGACCAGCGGCTACCTGCCGGGCCCGACCGACGTGTACCTGCCGCTCGCGCAGGTCCGCAAGGCCGGTCTGCGTCGCGGTGACGCGATCACCGGTGCCGTGCGTGCCCCCCGTGAGGGCGAGCAGCAGCCGCAGCAGCAGGCGGGTCGGCCCAGCAAGGCCAACGCCCTGGTGCGCCTCGACACCGTGAACGGCATGTCGCCCGAGCAGGCGCGGCAGCGCCCGGAGTTCACCAAGCTGACGCCGCTCTACCCGCAGGACCGCCTGCGGCTGGAGAACGACGGCCAGTCGCTGACGCCGCGCGTGATCGACATCGTCGCGCCGATCGGCAAGGGCCAGCGCGGCCTCATCGTCGCGCCGCCCAAGGCCGGCAAGACGATCATCATGCAGCAGATCGCCAACGCGATCACCGCGAACAACCCCGAGGTCCACCTCATGGTCGTGCTCGTCGACGAGCGCCCCGAGGAGGTCACCGACATGGAGCGGACCGTGAAGGGCGAGGTCATCGCCTCGACCTTCGACCGCCCCGCCTCGGACCACACGATGGTCGCGGAGCTCGCCATCGAGCGCGCCAAGCGCCTGGTCGAGCTCGGCCAGGACGTCGTGGTGCTGCTCGACTCGCTGACCCGCCTGTCGCGGGCGTACAACCTGGCGGCCCCGGCCTCCGGGCGCATCCTGTCCGGTGGTGTGGACGCCTCGGCGCTCTACCCGCCGAAGCGGTTCTTCGGCGCGGCGCGCAACATCGAGAACGGCGGCTCGCTGACCATCCTCGCCTCGGCGCTGGTGGAGACCGGCTCCAAGATGGACGAGGTCATCTTCGAGGAGTTCAAGGGCACGGGGAACATGGAGCTCCGGCTCTCCCGCTCGCTCGCGGACAAGCGCATCTTCCCGGCGGTGGACGTCAACGCGTCCGGCACCCGCCGCGAGGAGATCCTCATCTCGCCCGACGAGCTCAAGATCGTCTGGAAGCTCCGTCGTGTCATGGGCGCGCTGGACCAGCAGCAGGCCATCGAGCTGCTGCTCGGCAAGCTCCGCGACACGAAGAGCAACGTCGAGTTCCTGCTCCAGGTCCAGAAGACGACCCCGAGCACGAACGGCCACGGCCACGAGGACAACCCGGGCCGCCCGGTCTGACACCTCCGCACCCCGCAGGGCGGCACCCCAGGGTGCCGCCCTGCGGCGTCCCCGGAGTCGGGCGCCGCTCGCCCTCGCCGCGCCCTCGCCGCGCCCTCGCCGCGCCCTCGCCGCGCCCTCGCCGCGCCCACGGCGGGTCCGCCGCTCC
>NZ_RFFI01000244.1 GCF_003696205.1 Cellulomonas triticagri | reverse complement strand
GCCGTAGCCGCCGCGCTCGCCGCGCCGCGGCCGGTCGTCCCCGCGGAACCCGGGACGCTCGTCGCGCCGACCGGGTCGCCCGGAGCCAGGCCGCCCGCCACGGTCGTCGCGCCGCGGAGCGCCGCGCCCACGGTCGTCGCGACCACCGGCTGGGCGCTCGCCCCGGTCGTCCCGACGGAAGCCCCCGGGCCGACCCTCGCGGTCGTCCCGGCGGTACCCGGGACGGTCGCCACGGTCGTCACGGCGGAAGCCCGGACGGTCGCCACGGTCGTCACGGCGGAAGCCCGGACGGTCGCCACGGTCCTCGCGACGCGGCGCGCCGTACCCGCGCTCGTCCCGCCCACCGGCGGGACGAGGCCCGCGGTCGTCACGACCGAAGCCACCCGCGCGGTCGTCGCGTCGGAAGCCACCCGCGCGGTCGTCACAGCGAGGGGCGCCCTCGCGCCCGTCGGCGGGACGCGCACGGTCGTCGCGACGGAACCCGGGACGGTCCCGGCGGTCCTCACCCCGCGGCCGGTCGTCGCCACGGAACCCACCCGGACGCTCAGGACGGTCCCCGCCGCGGAACGCCGGGCGCTCCGCGCGGTCGTCCCGACGCGGCGCCCCGTAGGCACGGTCCTCGCGGCCACCGGACGGACGACCGCCACGGTCGTCACGGCCCGACGCCGACCGGTCCGGACGCGAGTCCCGGCGGAAGCCACCGTCGCGGGCACCGCGGTCATCCCGGCGGAACCCTCCCTCGCGGGCCCCGCCGTCGTCCCGACGCGGTGCGCGCTCCTGCCAGCCGCCGCGGCGCTCGTCGCGCGCCGCACCGTCGCGGCGGAGACCCTCGCGGGAACCGCCCGCGGACCGGGGCGCCGCTGCGCGGTCGTCGTACCCGCGACCGGCAGCCGGACGGGCAGGACGCTCGTCCCGACGCTCATCCGCACGCTGCGCGACGTCGGCGGCAGCCGGGCGCTCGGCGCGCGCGGGACGACGGAACGTCGACTGCGTGTCCCGGTCGGTCCGCTCGTCGCGCACGGGGCGCCCACGCGACCCCGCGACCCGGGGCCCGCGACCGGTGCGGCCCTCTGCCGCAGCGCCGCGTCCGGCGAACCGCCCGACGCCCCCGCCCCGGCGCTCGCCGTCACGACCGCCGACGTCGCGTCGACCGCCCTCACCAGCCGGGCGCGTCCCGCGCTCGTCGCTGCTCATGTCCTGCGTCTCCTCGTCATTCGACCGCCGACCATCGTCTCATCCACCCGGGCAATCCCTCGCATCGAGCGCCCCGGCGCGCGCCCGCCGAGCCGTGCCACCACCGCAGCACTCCGATCCTTCTCGTGGGCGTACCGGATGGCGCGGGGACGCGGATCCAGCGGTGCTGTCAGGTCATCGCACCCCGGAGCACCCCGTGTGCGCCGAACCACCCCGGCAGTCCGACCTGACGGAACCGAGCGGGCAGCAGGACCGGCCTTGGAGACCGACTCCTGAGGAACGTCTCCACGCCCCGACGGCTCGCCCCACGGCGCGCCGGCTGCGATCCCTCGCGTCGCGGCACGACGGCCGGCGTCACGCCTCGCGACAAGCTCGGCCCAGTCCACGGCGCGAGACCCTGCCGCTCACACCCACCCGCGACCCACAGCGGCTACGTGATCTTCGACACCCACGGCCACCGGATATCCAGTCCGGGGAATGTCCGGGAAACACGAAGAGCCACCCCGAACGGGGTGGCTCTTCGTGAATGGGTGTCCGGCGGCGTCCTACTCTCCCACACCCTGGCGAGTGCAGTACCATCGGCGCTGAGGGGCTTAGCTTCCGGGTTCG
>NZ_RFFI01000243.1 GCF_003696205.1 Cellulomonas triticagri | reverse complement strand
GAGGGTGCCGGTGCCGGTCCCGGTCGCGGGGGCGTCGGGTCCGGGGGCGGCGTCGCGGCCCGCGGAGCGGCGCCGCTGGATGACGGCGGCGCCACCGCCGAGGACGGCGAGCGCCGGCACGCCGACGAGCAGGAGGTTCAGGAGGTCGTTCGAGTCCACCGGGACAGTGTGTCAGCCGTCGCCGCGCTGCGGCGGCAGGACCGGCGGTCCGACCACGACGACGCCGGGCGTGTGGCCGCTGCGGCGGGCCGGTCGGGGTGCGGCTGCCGCGGGGACGGCGTCGGGCCGGACCGGGGCCTCGGGCTCCGCGTCCTGGCCGCCGCGCGCGTGGGGCAGCCGCTCGCGCAGGTGCGCGGCCCGCTCCCCCGTGCGCTCCAGCGCCTCGGCGAGGTCGTCGAGCTGCAGGTAGCCGTCGTCGGCCTGCGGCGCCTCGGCGAAGAACCGGTCGAAGGACACGTCCACGGGCTCCGGCTCGTCCTCCGGCGGTGCACCCTCGGCCCCGCGTCGGCGGCCGAGCCCGGCACGCAGGTCCGCCCAGAACGTGCGCACGTCCGTGCCGCCGCTCGCCCGGTTCGCCAGCACGATGACCCCGACGGCGGCTGCCACGGCCAGTGCGATGACGACGAAGAACCCACCCATGGCCCCAGTCTCGACCGGGCTCCTGCGAGGCGCCTGGGTCGCGCGCGTCCCGGTGCCGAACCCCTACGGAACCTTCACAGCGACCCGGTGGGAAACCCCCTGAGGGGGTTCAGACGGGTACCTCGTCGCGCAGCCGCTGGCTGATGACGGTCGTGACGCCGTCGCCGCGCATGGTGACGCCGTAGAGGGCGTCGGCGATCTCCATCGTGCGCTTCTGGTGGGTGACGACGATCAGCTGCGAGTCCTCCTGCAGCTCCCGGAAGATCTCCAGCAGCCGCCCGAGGTTCGCGTCGTCGAGCGCGGCCTCGACCTCGTCCATGACGTAGAACGGGCTGGGCCGCGCCTTGAAGATCGACACCAGCAGCGCGACGGCGGTGAGCGACCGCTCCCCGCCGGACAGCAGGGACAGCCGCTTGACCTTCTTGCCCGCCGGGCGCGCCTCGACCTCGATGCCCGTGGTGAGCATGTCCCCCGGGTCGGTGAGCACGAGGCGCCCCTCGCCGCCGGGGAACAGCCGGGGGAACACCCGGTCGAACTGCTCGGCGGTGTCGCGGTAGGCGTCGGCGAACACCCGCTCCACGCGCTCGTCGATCTCCCGGACGATCTCCAGCAGGTCGGCCCGGGACTTCTTGAGGTCGGCGAGCTGCTCGACCAGGAACTTGTGCCGCTCCTCCAGCGCCGCGAACTCCTCCAGCGCGAGGGGGTTGACCTTGCCGAGCTGGGACAGCGCGCGCTCGGCGGACCGCAGCCGCTTCTCCTGCTCGGTCCGGACGTACGGCACCTCGCGGGGCGCGTCGTCGTCCTCGGCGGCGGGCGGGGTGAGCACGGGCACCATGCGGTGCGGGCCGAACTCCTCGACCAGCACGGCCGGGTCGACGCCGAGGTCCTCGACGGCGCGGGTCTGCAGCTGCTCGATGCGCAGCCGCTGCTCGGCGCGGGCGACCTCGTCCCGGTGCGCGGCGTCGGTGAGGTGCGCGACGTCGCGCTGGTGCTCGTCGACCCGCGTGCGGACCGCGGCCAGCGCGGTCTCCCGCTCGGCGCGGGCGGCCTCGGCGGCGTCTCGCTCGTCGGCGGCGTGCTGCAGCGCCCGCTCCACGACGGCGAGGGTGTGCCGGGCGCCGGTGGTGACGGCGGTGGCGACGGCGGCGTGCCGCTGCCGGGCCTCCTCGCGCTCGG
>NZ_RFFI01000242.1 GCF_003696205.1 Cellulomonas triticagri | reverse complement strand
GAGCGTGACGGCGGCGCCGAGCCCCTCGAGCACGGGGCGGCGGGCGGCGGCACGCCCACGGGGGAGCGGCGGTCCGGCGCGGCCGGGCGGGGCCGGTGGGTGCTGGTCCTGCTGCTGCTCTCGGGCGTCGTCGCACTGAGCGCGCTGCCCGTGTGGGCCACGGGCGCCGGGGCCACCGCACTCGGCGAGCAGGTCCCCGTCGCGGTGCGCGGCACCCAGGCGGCCCCGGGTGTGGTCGCGGGGGCGCTCGTGCTGCTCGCCGCCGCCGCGGCCCTCGGGCTCGTCGGGCGGTTCGGCCGCTGGGTGGTCGTCGTCGTGGTCGCCGCCGCCGGTGCCCTCGTCGTCGCGGCCGGGCTCGCCGCGCGGACCAGCGCCGTGACGACCGTCGAGCGCGCCGCCGCCGAGGCCACGGGTGTGCCGAGCGTCACGGGCGACGTCGAGGTGACCGCCTGGCCCGTGCTCGCGGCCGTCCTCGGCGCCGTCGTCGTGGTGGCCGCCGTGGCCCTCGCCCGTGCCTCCCGGCGCTGGGCCGCGCCCTCGGACCGGCACGAGCGCGCGGGATCCGGCTCCGCGACGGGTGCCGCGGGTGCTGCCGGGATCACCGGGGCCGCGGGTGCCGGGGCGGCGAGCGGTTCCGCGGGCGGCACCGCACCGGCCGTCGACGACGAGCGCGGCGCGTGGGACGCGCTGAGCCGTGGGGACGACCCGACCTGAACGGTCCGCTAGGGTGACGACACCCCGTCATGAAAGGTGTTCCACGATGGTCGAGCAGTCGGTCCGCCCCCAGGGCGCGGTCACCGCGGCGCAGCAGACGCCCCGCACCGAGACCCTGCGACTGCCCCCGCAGGCGCCCCCGACGAACCACGGCCACACCTCGGCCGCCTGGACCACCACCGTCGTGGTGCTCATCGGCTCCACCGCCGCGGCGCTCGGTCTCGTGTTCGCGCTGTGGTGGCTGTTCTGGGTGGGCATGGGCGTCGCGCTCGCCGGCGTCGTCGTCGGCAAGGTCATGCAGGTGCTCGGCTACGGCCAGGGCGGCAAGCACACGGTCGCCAAGGCGCGGGCGCACGGCGGGCACTGACACCCGTCCGGGTGGTCGGCGCCCCGCGGTGTCCCGACCGGCGGGACCGCCCGGGATCCGGGTGGACGGCGTAGCCCCGCTCCGGTAGACCTGTGAGCTGGCAGGCGCCCGACCTGGGCGGACGCCGCGCACCGCACCAGCCGCGAACCGAGGAGCCGTCATGTCGACCCCGAACCAGCCGCAGGACCCGTACTCCGCCCCCGACGGGCAGGGCGCGGGCGACCAGTCCGGCACGCCGTCCGCGGGCCAGCCGGGCGGCATCCCGCAGTACGGGCAGTACACCGGCGGCCAGCCCGCCGGTGACCCGGGCCAGGGCTACGGCCAGCAGCCGTACGGCCAGCAGCCCTACGGCCAGCCCGCCGCCTACCCGGGCGGCGCCGGCGGCTACGGCTCCGTCGCGAAGAACAACCTGGCCGTCTGGTCGCTGGTGCTCGGCATCGTCGGCTTCTTCGTGTGCTGGCTGTTCACCAGCGTCCCCGGCATCATCCTGGGCTCGAAGGCCAAGCAGGCCGTCGCCCGCGGCGAGGCCAACAACGGCTCGCTCGCCAACGCCGGGTACATCGTGTCCTGGGTCGTGACGATCCTGAACCTGCTGTGGCTGGTGGTCGTCATCATCCTCGCGGTGACCGGCTCGCTCGCCACCACGTTCGACTTCGACACGTACTGACGTGCCGGCCGCGACGGCCACCCGCCCGCCGACGACCCGCGCCCGGCTCCGTGCCGCGCGCGGGCCGCTCGCGGTCGCGGGCGCG
>NZ_RFFI01000241.1 GCF_003696205.1 Cellulomonas triticagri | reverse complement strand
CTCGACGCCGCGCACCGGCTGCTGGTCGACCTGCTCGGCGACCGCGGCGAGGCCGTCGAGACCGTCCTGCGGGACCGGCTCGCCGAGCACGCCGCCGCGCAGGCCGGGCGCGAGCGCGACGCCGCGGCCGCCGTGCTCGACCGACCCGAGCTCGCACCGGACGCGGCGTCCACGCTGCGGCTGCGGCTCGCCGTGATCAAGGGGCTGACATGACCGACGCGACGACCCCCGAGGGACCCGTCGGTGACACCTCGGCAGACGACATGACGACGCCCGCCGCGACCACCACGGGTGGCACGAAGGCGAAGAAGAAGGCCAGGAAGAAGGCGGAGCGCGCCGCGGCGGCCTCCGCCGAGGCCGCAGCGCCCGACGCGGCCGAGGAGGCGGTGCCCGCCGAGGTCGTCGTCCCCACCGAGGAGCCCACGGGCGACGCCGAGGCGACGCCCGGCGAGGAGCCCGTCGCGGACGGCGAGCCGCTCGCGGGCGAGGGGACCGCGGCGAGCCGCGATGTCGTGGCCGCGCCCGCAGCCACGCCACCCGGCGGGCCCGCGGACCGGGCCCCGGAGGACGACCCGGGCTCCGACACGCGCGCGCTGACCCGGCGGCTGACGCGGCTCGACGAGGCGCTCGCGGTCGGCGACGACCGCATCGACCCGCGGGCCGCGACGCGGGTCCGGGAGATCGGCGACCACGTGCGCTCGCGGCTGGCGCTCGGCGTGGACCACACGGTCGTCGCGCTGCTCGGCGGGACGGGCTCGGGCAAGTCGTCGCTGTTCAACGCGATCTGCGGCCTGGACTTCGCGGAGGTCGGCGTGAAGCGCCCGACGACCGCCGAGGCCACGGCGTGCGTGTGGGGCACCGGCGGTGGCGCGCTGCTCGACTGGCTGGACGTCGACCCCGACCGGCGCATCGAGCGAGAGAGCGCCCTCGACGGCGACACCGAGGCACCGCTGCGCGGCCTGGTCCTGCTGGACCTGCCGGACCACGACTCCATCGAGCCCGCGCACCGCGCGGCCGTGGACCGGCTGCTGCCGATGGCGGACCTGCTGGTGTGGGTCGTCGACCCGCAGAAGTACGCCGACGACTCGCTGCACTCCGGGTACCTGCGCCGCCTCGTCGGGCACGAGGGCGCGATGCTCGTCGTGCTCAACCAGGTCGACGCCGTGCCCGAGGGGCAGCGCGAGCCGCTGGTCGCGGACCTGGGTCGGCTGCTGGTCGAGGACGGCCTCACCGGCGTCGAGATCCGCACCACCTCCGCGCGGACGGGGGAGGGCGTCGCCGAGATGCGCGACACCCTCGCCGCCGTCGTGAGCCGGCAGAGCCTCGCGGCGCGCCGGGCGTCCGCGGAGATCGTGGACGCCGCGCGGCTGCTGGAGGCCGAGGTCGCCCCGGCGGACCCGCCCGCCGACACGCTCGACGTCACGCCCGTCGCGGTGACCCTGGCGCAGGCCGCGGGGCTGCCCGCCATCGCCGACGCCGTCGCGGCCGTCGTGCGCGGCAGCGAGGATCCCGTGCCGTCGTTCGTGTCCGTGCAGGAGGGCTCGGTCGCGCTGGCCCGGGGGCAGTGGGCGGACGCGGTCACCACGCACCTGCCGCGCCGCTGGGCGGAGTCCGTGCGGTCGCGGCTCGCCGGGACCGAGCAGATCCGCGCCGCCGCCGACGAGGCCCTGTCCCGGGTGGCGCTGGTCGCCCGCCGGTCGCGGCTCGCGGCGACGCTGTCGGTGCTGGCGTTCGTGCTCGGCGTCGCCGGGGTCGTGGGGCTCGCGATGGGCGCCGGTCTGGCGCTCGGCGGCGGGGGCGTCGCGGACGCGCTGCGGCTCGCGTGGCCGGTCGCG
>NZ_RFFI01000240.1 GCF_003696205.1 Cellulomonas triticagri | reverse complement strand
GAGGCGCCCGCCGGGCACGTCCGGCCGCAGGCCGAGGGTCGCGCCGAGGACGGTCACGGCGGCGGCCGCGGACCACGCCTGGGGTCGGCAGGACGCGGGGTACGGCACCACCCGGGGCACGGTGCCGCGCGCGTCGCCGCCGTAGAGCTCGGGCAGCCGGTCCGCGAAGTCCGCGGCGGCGGCGAGCAGCCCCTCGGCGAGGGCACCGGCCTCGCGGGCGTGGCCGGACCGGGCCAGCCCGTGCACGACGATCGCGGTGTCGTGCGGCCAGACCGCACCCCCGTGGTAGCGCAGCGGCCAGTACCCGGCGGAGTCGGTGGACATGGTGCGCAGCCCGTACCCGGAGTCCATGTCCGGGCCGGTGAGCCGTGCGGCGACGAGCGCCTCCTCCTCGGCGTCCAGCAGGCCGGTGCCGAGCAGGTGCCCGATGTTGGAGGTGACGGTGTCGACCACGCGCTTGTCGGCGTCCAGGGCGATGCCCGGGTACCGCCCCTGGGCGTCCTGCGTCCAGAACGCCGCCCGGAACCGCTCCGCGAGCCGCGCGGCCCAGGCCCGCCACCGGTCGGCGCCCGAGCGGCCGAACGCGTCGAGCAGGGCGGCGCCCCCGAGCGCCGCCTCGTGGGCGTAGCCCTGCACCTCGGCGAGCGCGATGGGGCCGGTGGCGAGGTCGCCGGTGCGCCACTGCACGGAGTCGCCGGAGTCCTTCCACCCCTGGTTCGCCAGACCGGTGCCGATCTCGTCCACGTACTCGAGGAACCCGTCGCCGTCGGCGTCGCCGTGGTCGGACATCCAGGCGAGCGCGCGCTCCAGGGCGGGCAGCAGCGCCTCGACCTCGGCGGGGGCCATGCCCCAGCGCCACGCGTCGTGCAGGAGGCAGATCCACAGCGGCGTGGCGTCGACGGTGCCGTAGTAGACCGGCGGCAGGACGGTGCCCTCCCCCGGCATGGACAGCTCGGCGCGCCGGACCTCGTGCAGGATCTTGCCGGGCTGCTCGGCGGTCGCCGGGTCGGTGGTGGTGCCCTGCCGGGCGGCGAGCGTCCGCAGCGTGCCGGCGGCGAGGTCGGTGCCCAGGGGCAGCAGCATCCGCGCGGCCCACAGGGAGTCGCGGCCGAACAGGGTGAAGAACCAGGGCGCGCCCGCGGCGAGGAACACGTCGTCGGGGGCGAACCGGGCGGACATCCGCAGGGTGCCGAGGTCCGCGAGCGCCTGGTCCAGCAGGGCGGGCAGGCGGCGGTCGGCGGCGTCGACGTCCGGGGCGGCCCACTCGGGGCGCGGGCGTGCGGGGGCGGTGACGACGCCGCCCGCGTCGGTGATCGTGAGGGTCCAGGTGCCGGTCCACGGCGCCCCGGTCGTGGCGGTCGCGTCCCAGGCGAGCCGCACCGTGCCGTCCGGGGCGACCTCGACGTCCGCGCCGGGCGCGTGCAGGTGCACCGTGACGTCGGCGTCGGCGTCCCAGCGGATCCCGTCCGGGGTGACCTCGGGGGCGGGGGCGGGCAGGGCGGGCGCTCCGGACTTGATCCGGTCCATCGGCGTGCCGTCGGGGGTGAGCACCACGGCGACCCGGGCGTGCACCGGCGCGGCGGTGGAGCAGCTGAGCGCGAGCGTCTCGGTGACGGCACCGGGGGTCACCTCCCGCACGCGCTCCAGCCGGGCGGTGGGGTCGGCCCCGGGGCCGTCGACGCCGCGGGCGAGCAGCACGGCGCGGGCACGCCCGGGGCCGTCCGCGCCGGACGCCACCGCCGCGGGCGCGGCGCCGTCGACGGTGAGGTGCGCGCCCCGCAGCACGCGCACGTCGCCGTGGTAGACGCCCTGGGCGCCACGACCGTCGGCGAGGGCGAC
>NZ_RFFI01000239.1 GCF_003696205.1 Cellulomonas triticagri | reverse complement strand
GCCGCGGCGCCCGGCGGTCCGGTCGACCTGGGGCTCGCGACCGCCGTGTGGCGGGCCTGGTCCGGGCACGCCGCCGCCGTCGCCGCCGGGGACGCGGCGCCGCTGCCGGACCTCGACGTCGTGCCCGCTCTCGTCGCGCCGGACCGGGTCGCGCTGGTGCACGCGGAGGACGCGGCCGTCGCTCCGGGTCCGATGTGGTGGCAGCGCACCGACGTCGCCGCGATGGTGCCCGCCGTCGGGGTGGACGCCGACGACCTCGCGGACGTCCTCGGGCTGCCGACCGCGGCGGACCTCGCCGACGGGTCGACGGCCGACGACGACGGCGACCTGCTGCCGACCGCGCCCGAGGTCGCCACGGTGCTGCCCGGCGCGCCCAGGACGTGGGTGGAGCACGAGGCGCTGCGGGTGGACGGCGTGCCCGTCGACTGGTGGGTGGACGGGGCCGGGCCGGACGCCGTCGTGCACGCCACGCACCTCGCCGGGCTCGCCCGCGGGCTCGCGCAGGCTGCCGGGGCGTGGCCGCGCCGGCACGCCGTCGCGCTGGTGCTGGTCGAGCCCGCGCGCGCCGGCGAGCTCGCGGTCGAGCAGGTCGGCGACGAGGTCCCCACCGCGCCCGGGGCCTGATCCGCGCGCGCCGCCCGCCGCCGGGGCAGGATGGGCGGTCGATGAACCGCAACCTCCTGACCTCCGCGTACCTGCCCGCCCTGCTCTACGAGACGGGCCTCGGTGCCGTCACCCCGGTGATCGCGCTCGTGGCGTCGGGCCTCGGGGCGCGCCTGGACCAGGCGGCGCTCGTGGTGGCGCTCGTGGGGCTGGGGCAGATCCTCGGCGACGTCCCCGCGGGAGCGCTCGCCGCCCGCATCGGCGACCGCCGGGCGATGCTGGTGGCCGCCGTCGTCGCGTGCGTCGCCCTCACCGGCGGGGCGCTCGCGCCGACGCTGCCGCTGCTGGCCACCGCGGTGCTCGTGCTCGGGGCGGCGTCGGCCGTGTTCCACCTCGCCCGGCAGGCGTACCTGACGGAGGTCGTGCCGGTGGTGAACCGGGCGCGAGCGCTGTCCACGCTCGGCGGGGTGTCCCGCATCGGGATCTTCCTCGGGCCGTTCCTCGGTGCCGCCGTGCTGCACGTCGGGGACCTGCGGTCGGTGTTCTGGCTGGCCGTCGGCACGACCCTGGTCGCGGCGCTCGTCGTCGGGCTGGCACGCGACGTGGACGACCGCGGGCGGGTCCCGCGCGGACGCCCGACGGTCCCCACGACCACGCTCGTGCGCCGGCACGCCCGGCTGCTGGCGACGCTCGGCCTCGCGGTGGTGCTGGTCGGTGCCGTGCGGTCCGCGCGGGGTGTCGTGCTGCCGCTGTGGTCGGAGCACCTGGGGCTCGCGCCCGCGACGACGTCGCTGGTGTTCGGGCTGTCCGGGGCGGTGGACATGCTGCTGTTCTACCCGGCGGGCAAGGTGATGGACCGGTACGGGCGGCTGTGGGTGGCGATCCCGTCGATGGTGGTGCTCGGCGGCGCCATCGCCGCGCTGCCGCTCGCGACGACGGTGCCCGCGCTGGCGGTGGTGGCGATGGTCATGGGCCTCGGGAACGGCATCGGGTCCGGGATCCTCATGACGCTCGGCGCGGACGTCGCGCCGCCGGACGCCCGCGCGCAGTTCCTCGGGGTGTGGCGGGTGTTCCAGGACTCCGGGGCGGCGGCGGGACCGCTGGTGGTCTCGGCGGTCGCGGCCGCGGGGAGCCTCGCGGCGGGCGTGGTGACCATCGGGGCGGCCGGGCTGCTCGCCGCCGGGGCGCTGGCGCGCTGGGTCCCGCGCTGGTCGGAGCACGCGAACGGCCGCACCCGCGCCCGC
>NZ_RFFI01000024.1 GCF_003696205.1 Cellulomonas triticagri | reverse complement strand
GAACCTGCGACCTCTGGGTTATGAGCCCAGCGAGCTACCGAGCTGCTCCACCCCGCGTCGGTGGCACCAGTCTACGTCAGCCCGGCCGCAGGACCTATTCGCGCTCGTCAGCCGAGTCCCGCCAGCCGCTCCGCCTCGTCCGCGACGGCGTTGTTGTACGCCAGGTCGTCGTTGTAGCTCGCGACCGCCTGCACCCAGATCTCGGGGTCCGCCAGGTCCCCCGAGACGCAGAGGTAGCGCGCGGCGGCGAGCGCGGCGTCGGTGACGTTCTGCGGGTCGGCCACGCCGTCGCCGTCGCCGTCCGCCGCCCAGGTGGCCCACGTCTGCGGGATCATCTGCATCGGCCCGACGGCACGGTCCAGCCGGGTGTCGCCGTCGAGGGCCCCGGCGTCGGTGTCGGCGATCCGGGCGCGCCCCGCGCTGCCGTCGAGCGCGGGCCCCAGCACCGGCGGCACCGCGACACCCCGCGCGTCGAGCGCACTACCTCCCGCGGTGCCGTGGTCCGACTCGGCGAGCCCGATCGCGGCGAGGGTGTTCCACCCGATCCCGCAGCCGGGCTGCTCCTCCCCCAGCGCCAGCGCGGCTCCCGCGTAGGCCCGCAGCGCGACCGGGGGGATCCCCGACCGCTCGGCGGTGCGGGCGAGCCAGTCCGCGTCGACCCGGTCGCCGGTCGACCGGGTCGCGGCGGCCTGCGGCGACGCGCTCGCCGTCGGCCGGGGCGTGGCGGACGGGGGCGTGGCGGACGGGGTGGGCGCCGTCGGGGCGGGTCGGGTCTCGGCCGCGGGACCCGGGTCGTCGCTCGCGGCCACCGCGACGGCGGCGCCCGCCAGCCCGAGGCCGGCCACCACCAGACCCGCGGTGACCGGACCGCGCCAGCGGCCCACGGTGCGTCCTGCGCCGGTCGTCCGGCTGTGCTGCGTGGTCATCGTCCGCTCCTCGTCGGTCCCTGGGCGCGCCACCACCGGCGGCCCGTCACGGCGGCGGCGACGAGCGCCAGCCCGGCCAGCAGCCCGAGCACGAGCACACCGGTCATCCCCCGCTGCGCCACCGGGGGGTCCGCCACGGGTCCGTCGGCACGCACCGCCCCGTCGTCACCGGACCGTCCGGGGTCCGGCTCCGGCACTGCGAGCACCGCGGCGAGCGCGGCGGCCTGGGTCGCGGAGCGGGCGGTCAGCGCCGTGCTGCCGGCGCCGGAGCCACCGACGGCGGCCAGCTGGTCGGGCGACAGCGCGCACTCCGCGCCGGAGGCCGTCCGGCCCACCCACTCGGTGACGGTGGTGGTCGCCGCGGCGGACCGCGGGTCGCCCGACCCGACGAACACGTGCAGCACACCCGTCGCCGAGACCCGCTGCCCGGCGGTGGTCGTCCCGGTCTGCGTGAGGGTGAGGTGGTACGCGCCCGGGCGGGTGAACACCCAGTTGGCGTGCTGGTGGGTGTTCAGCGGCACGGTGGTCGACCGCGGCCCTCCGACGGTGTCGAAGACCCGCTGCCCGGCACCGCCGAGCGTCCCGCCCATGTACACCACGACGTCCCCGGGACCGGACACGGAGGTCAGCGAGAAGGTCACGCCGCCGGTCAGGCCCGACGTCACCGACGGGTGCTGGGTGTTCCAGCCCAGCCAGGGGACGCCGGCGGCCTGCGCCTCCGGGATGGTCCAGATCGTCGACCCCGGGGCCCCGAGGAACCCGTACCCGGCGGGCACCGTGCCCCGCGCCGTGTCGGACACGTGCAGCACCATGCCCGCGGGGTCGCGCCACACGTGGTGGTCGTCCTTGATCCGCGCGACCAGGTCGCCGCCGACCAGCTGCGCGCCGACGTCGAGGTGCCCCGCGGCGACGACCGCCGCGTCCCCGGCGGCGACCTGCCGCTGGACGGGGGTGGGCGTGCAGACCTCGGTCGAGGCGGGCTGGGCCACGGGCGCCGGCGCCGGGCCCGGCGAGGGCACCGGGTCGCGCGGCGGCTCCAGGACGGTGACCCGCACCGGCGCCCAGCCGACCAGCTCGCCGTCCCGGTCCAGCACGGCGAGCCGGTGGTCGCCGACGGTCGTGGCCCCGACCGGGACGCCCCGCACCCACCCGTCGGAGGCGACCCGGGACCAGCCGAGGTCGCGCGGCGTCGAGTACCACCACAGCGACACCCAGCGCCCGGCCTGGCCGGTACCGACGAAGACGTCGACCGTGCCGCCGCCGGTGGTGACGGTCGACCCCGCGGCCCGCACCCCGCCGCGGGCCGCGTCGGTCAGCGCAGCCGCGTCGACGGGGTCGGGCGCGACCCCGGGCCGCACGTCGTCCACGATCTGCTCCGGCGTCCGGCCGCACATCTGCTCCGTCACCCGCTCGGGGTCGACGTCGCCGACGGCGACCAGCAGGGTCGCCGACTCCGCCCGGCGCGCCGCGCCCGTCCCGGTCGAGTACGTGGAGTCGAGGCAGTAGACGCCCTCGGATGTGAAGGCCCACGAGCCGTGCGCGTGCTCGGTGTACGTGAGGGCGTCCGGGCTGCCGGTGTCGCTGAGCAGCAGGCGGAGGTCGCCGAAGCTGCCGGTCTCGAAGAGCGCGAACCGGCCGGGGCCGCGCACGCCGTCCAGCGTCCACGTCACCGGCGTGCCGGAGGGCGCGACGTTCCAGCCGGGCCAGACCAGCGAGAAGTTCTGCGTCTGGGGCAGCACCCACGCCTCGGAGACCCCCGCGCCGAACACCTCCGCCAGCCGGTCGGAGGCCAGGAACGAGCCCGGTGCCGCGTAGAACGCCGCGTCGTCGACCTCGTGGGTGCGCGCGGGCGCGCTGCTGCCGTCGTGGATGTCGACGTGCAGGTCGTCCGCGGTCACGGTGGCGAGCACGTCCATGTGCCCCACGGACAGCACCGACCGGCCGGACAGCGGCAGGTCCGCCCACCCCGCGCCCGGCCCCGGGGTCCCGGGGTCGTCAGGCTCATCCGGGTCGCCCGGATCGACAGGGTCGATCGCGACCGCCGCGGACCGGATGTACGTGGCGCCCGTGTCCAGGGTCAGCGTCGCGTGCACCTGCGCCCCGTCGTCGGCTGCCACGCGGCGCAGCGACCACTGCGGGGTGCGGGTGACCTCGCGGAGCTCGGGCTCGGTCGCGCCGGCCGGCGTGACCCACCACTCGTAGCGGTCGACCACGGTCGCCGGGCTGGCCGCGGCCCGGAACGTCACGACGTCGCCCGCGCCCGGGTCCTGCTCGGCGACCAGGCCCAGCGTGCGCACCGGCGGGTTGCCGTGGTCGTCGACCGCGATCCCCTGGGGCCCGAGCGCCGCGACGACCGCGCCCTGCGCATCCACCAGCTCGACGCGGATCTGGCTGCCCGCGAGCGCGACCTCGGCCACGACGTCCAGCCGCGACCCGGTCGCCCCGTCGACGAGGTGCTCCTCGGCCTGGTCCGCGCGCTGCAGGTACCAGCGGTAGTGCATCCCCTCGGTCAGCGGGACGGTCGAGGTCACCTGGATGCCGAGCGCCTCGCCGGAGTGGTAGTGCCGGGCGATGGGGCCGAAGAACAGCGCCGGGACGGCGCCCGGCTCGGACACGACGAGCTGCTCCGAGGCGTAGCCGACCTGGCGCTCGCGGCGGGTCGGCTCGACCAGGGAGACGCTGAGGGACGCCCGGTCGAGGTCCGTGGTCGCGGGGATCTCCACGACCGGTCCGGTGGCGTCCAGGACCCGGGACTGCCGACCCTGCTGCAGGGTCCACCGGTACTCGTCGAACGGGGCGTCCGCCGGGTCGACCACGGCGGTGGCGCGGATGACGTCGCCCGGGGCGTACACCGCCAGCAGGCCCTCGATGGCCAGGACGGGCGGTGCCTGCGACACCAGCGTGTACAGCGGCGAGGTGCCGAGGACCGTGCCGTCGGCGCCGACGACCCGCACCCCGATGTCCAGCACGCCCCACTCGGGGACGTACAGCGTCTTGGTGTCGGTGCCGGCGGGGTCGCCGAGGTCGCTCGGCTGGTCGGGGTCCGTCCACCGGGGCTGGTGCTGGAACCACTCGTAGCGGGCGCCGTCCGGCAGCGCCGCGCCGACGGCCCGGAGCGTCGTGTACGTCGCGTACGGGTAGCTCGCGGCGACGCCGTCGATCCGCACGTCGATGCCGCTGCCCCGGCTCTCGCCGACGACGACCGGGGCGACCGGCGCGGACTGGGCGAGCACACCGCGGTCCTTCAGCACCTGCACCGCGTACTCGTGGCCGTTGTAGTGGCGGGTGGCGGTGCGGACCAGGCTCGCCCCCGTCTCGAGGCGACCCGCCGCGTCGTCCCAGACCGTCTCCCACCGGTCGCCGCCGACCGGCCGCTCGACCCAGCGGTAGCTCTCGCCCTCGCCCAGCGGGTCGCCGGCGGCGGTGAGGGTGATGGTCGCGCCGTCGTCGTACTGCGGCTGCAGCCCGGCCACGAACAGCTGCGCGGTGTCGCGCGCCGGGGTCACGGTGACCCGCACCCCGGCGGAGGTGCTCGGCGCGAACGCCTCGGTGTCGTCCGGCCAGAGCTCCGCCGTCACCAGGTGCTCGCCGATCGGCAGCGCCGTCGTGACCAGGGTCGCCTCGCCGTCGACCACCGCGGCGCCGCCGACGGAGCCCGACTGGTGCACGAACTCCACCCAGCCCGGCACCTCGGCCGGCGCGACCGTCGAGCTCAGGGTCAGCGGGTCGCCGGCGCGCAGCGAGGTCGCGCTCGCCGTCGGCACCGTCACCGTGGTCGCGACGGCCTGCGCGGGCCCCTCGCCCGCGCCGGGGTCCGGGTCCTCCGGGGGGCCGACCGGGCGGGTGACGACCGCGTCCGTGAGGACCGGGGCGGCGGCCGCCGCAGTGGGCAGGATCAGCAGCGGGATCAGGGATCCGACCACCACCGCCAGCGCGGCGGGCCTGCGTCGGGGACGCGGGGTCATCGAGGTCCTTTCCACGGCGCGCGAGCACGCCTCTCGGGGGGAGCGGTCTCAGCGACCACACAATATGATAGTCGATGTCGTTATCAGTAATGCCCGCGCCGCCCGACACCCCGTGCGGGCCGTGCGGTCCGGTGGTCCACTGCTCGTATGACCACCACCGAGCACGAGACGCACACCGAGCACACCCACGTCCACGCCGCCGACTGCGGCCACGCGGCCGTCGAGCACGAGGGGCACGTCGACTACCTGCACGACGGCCACCTGCACCACGTGCACACGGGCCACGTCGACGAGCACCACGCCGACGTGCACGCCACCGACGGCGCGCACGACCACCAGCACGGGGAGGGCTGCGGCCACGCGACGGTCCCGCACGGCGACCACGTCGACTACGTGCACGGCGAGCACCACCACGCGCTGCACGGGGACCACGTCGACGAGCACTGACCTCGCCCCGCACCCCCGGCGCCCGCTGCCGCCTCAGGGGCGCGGCCGACCCCGCTCGGCACGGGTGCACGCCCCGCAGGTGCCGAACAGCTCCATCGCGTGGGTGACCTCCGAGAACCCCTCGTCACGGGCCACCCGGGCCGCCCACGACTCGATCACCGGCCCCTCGACCTCCACCGCCCGCCCGCACCGGCGGCACACCAGGTGGTGGTGGTGCTCGTGGCGCTCGCACCGCCGGTAGACCGCGGTGTCCCCGCCGCCCGCGCGCAGCACGTCGACCTCACCGCGCTGCTCCATGTCGTGCAGGTTGCGGTAGACCGTGGCGAGCCCGATCTCGTGCCCGCGCTCGCGCAGCACCGCGTGGATCTGCCGGGCGCTGCGGAAGTCGACGACCTCCGTCATCACCGCCGTGATCGCCGTGCGCTGCCGCGTGCTGCGCCGCTCGGACGCCTCCGGCTCCCGCCCGGTCACGCCAGCACCTCCGCGCGCCGGCCCGCCCGGTGCTGCAGCGCCCGCGCCAGACCGTGCCGGGGGGCGAAGAACCAGGCGAGCAGGAACACCGCCGTCGCCACCAGCACGATCGTGCCGCCCGTCGGCAGGTCGAGGCTCCACGACAGGTACACGCCGACCAGCGCCGCCAGCGCCCCGAAGCACGGGGCGAGCGCCATCATCACGCCGAGCCGGTCGGTGAGCATGCGCGCGGTGGCCGCCGGGGTGATCAGCAGCGCCAGCACGAGGATGTTGCCGATGGTCTGCACCGACACCACGATCGCGATGGTCACCATCACGTAGAGCACCAGGTCGAGCACGAAGACCGGCAGGCCGGAGGCGCGCGCCATCTCCCGGTCGAGGCTGACCGTCACGAGCTCCTTGTGCAGCAGCAGCACGCCCGCGACCAGCAGCGCCCCGGCGACGGCGACCGTCACCACGTCCCGGTCGGGGATGCCGGTGATCGAGCCGAACAGGAAGTCCTGCAGCGAGCCCGCGTACCCGGGCGCCCGGCTGATGATCACGATGCCCAGCGCGAACGCGGCGACGAAGAAGATCCCGATGACCGAGTCCTCCTTGAGCCGCCGGTTCTGCGAGAACACCGCGACCAGCACCGCCGTGACGACCCCGGCGACCGCCCCGCCGAGCACCAGGGAGCCCTGGAGCAGGAACGCGACCGCCAGCCCGGGGAACACCGCGTGGGCGACCGCCTCGCCGATGAACGCCATGCCGCGCAGCACGACGTGGGTGCCGATCACCCCGCACACCACGCTGGACATCAGCGCCACCAGCAGCGCCTTGCCCAGGAACGCCAGGTCGGGGTTCAGCAGGTCGGCGACGAAGTCCACCGGGGAGATCACGCGGGCACCTCCAGGCCGATCGCGCGCAGCAGCGGGGAGTCCGGGGAGATCTCGAACGCCCGCGACCACAGGTCGGGGTCGCGTACCTCGTCCGGCGACCCGGTCGCCAGGACGGTGCGGTTCAGCAGGGCGATCCGGCTGCACGAGTACAGCGCGCCGGCCAGGTCGTGCGTGGTCATCACCACGGCGACGCCCTCGGCGGCGAGGCCGGAGAACAGGTCGGTGAGCAGCTCCTGGGTGGGCATGTCGAGGCCCGTGAACGGCTCGTCCAGCAGCAGCACCCGGGGCCGCAGCGCCAGGGCGCGCGCGACCAGCACCCGCTGGCGCTGCCCGCCGGACAGCTGCCCCACCGGACGGCGACGCAGGTCGGTCAGCCGGACCCGGTCGATCGCGTCCCGCACCGCCCGCAGGTCGTCCACCCCGGCCCGCCGCAGCAGGCCGATGCGCCGGGTGCGGCCGCTGAGCACCGCGTCCTCGACGCTGATCGGGAAGTCCCAGGCGAACTCGTGGCGCTGCGGCACGTAGCCGATGCCCGCGCGGGCCGCGCGGCTGCTCCGGCCGCCGACCGCCACGCTGCCGTCGCGCACCGGCACCAGCCCGAGCACCGCGCGCAGCAGCGTCGTCTTGCCGGCGCCGTTCGGCCCGATCAGGCCGAGGAAGTCACCGTCGCGCACCACCAGGTCCGCGTCGCGCAGCACGAGGCGGCCGCCGAGCACGACGCGCACACCCCGCACCTCCAGCGCCGGGGTGCCCAGGTCGGGGGCGGTCACCGACCGTCCTCCCGCGGCTCCGCGTACTCGGCATCCACGAGGGCACGGCGGCGGCGTGCCGCGAGCGCTCCCCCGCCGACCAGCACCACGACCACGGCCACGCCGACACCGGCCAGCGCGCCCACGACACCCGCGGGCACGCCGCCCGTCTGCTCCTCGGGCGCGGCGGCGGCCGGGTCAGCGTCCGCGTCGGGGGCGGCAGTGGTCGCGTCCGGCGTGCTCACGAGCGCCGCGTCCAGCGCGGCCTGCGGGTCGGTCGCGTCGCCGACGGCGAACCGCAGCACCGTGCGGTCGGTCGCCCGGGTGCCGTCGACCAGGTCGGCGTGCACGTCGACGTCGAGCACGTACACCCCCGGCTCGGTGAACACCCAGTTGGCGTGCACGTGGGTGTTCACGTCCATCCAGAGGTCCTGCGGGAACGCCTGCGCGGAGTCCCACAGCACGTTCGGCGCCCCCGCGACCCCCTCCTGCAGGAAGACCACGACGTCCCCCGGCCCCTGCACCCCGTGCAGGCTGAGCGTCGCGCCGCGGTCGATGCGCTCGACCACCTCCGGGTCCTGCGTGTTCCACCCGAGCCACACGACGTCGGACGCCTGGGTCTGCGGGACCACGTGCACGGTGTCCCCCGGCTCGGCACCGAGGAACGCGTAGTCGGCGCTGTCGGGCACGGGGAGCGCCGCGGCGTCGACCACCTGCAGCACCGTCCCGGCCGGGTCCCGCCACACGGCGGGCACGGCGCGGTCGTCCCGGGCCTGGAGCCGCCACCGCCCGTCGACGAAGCGCGGCCCGAGGTCCACGTGGCCGGTGCCGATCGCGGACTGCTCGGTGGCGGTGACCTCGCCGCCGTCGACCTCCTGGTCGAGCGCGGGGTCCTGGTCGCCGGCGGCGGACGCGGTCCCCGGGGCGACCGCCAGCGCGACGAGCGCGGCGACGGCGGTCAGCGCGAGGGGGACGGCACGCGCACGGGATCGGGGGGTCGTCATCGGCACCTCTCGGTCGGTCATCCCAGGCACCGCGCCAGGGAGTCGGCGTCGAACCGCATCAGCTCGACGTAGGAGCCCACGTCCGGCCCGAAGGAGTCGGAGTAGATCGGGCAGACCTGCACGCCGGCGTCCGCGGCGACCTCGGCCAGCACCGAGGACCGTCCGGCCAGCGCGGGTTCGAGGAACACCGCCGGCACCTCGAGGGCGTCGATGGTCTCGGCGAGCTTGCGCCGGTCGGCCAGGCTGGGCTCGACGGCGGGGTTCGGGGTGACGAAGCCCGCGACGGTGAGCCCGTAGGCGCGCCCGAGGTAGGCGAACGCGTCGTGGGTGGTCACCAGGTAGCGGCGGGACTGCGGGATCGAGGCGATCCGCTCGGTGACGTACGCGTCGGTCCGCGCCAGCACGTCCAGGTACGCCTCGGCGTTCGCCCGGTAGTCCGCGGCGCCCGCCGGGTCCGCCGAGACCAGGGTGTCGCGCATGATCTCGACGTACGCGCGCGCGTTGCGGACGTCCAGCCACAGGTGCGGGTCGATCTCGCCGTGCACGTGCTTGCCGAGCACGGCCTGCGGCAGCTGGTAGATCTGCTCGTCGCCGCGCCCGAGGAACCCGAAGCCCTGGCCCGCCGGCACCGGGGCGAGCGCCTTGCCCGGCACCGCGATCACGACCTCGTCCGCGGCGTACGTGCGCTGCCCCGACCCGGGGTCCCCGTCGTGCGCGTGGTCGTGCGCGGCGCCGCCCGGCGCCTCGTCCGCGACCACGACCAGCTCGCCGGAGTCGAGGTCGACGGTCAGGTCGGCGTGGCCCGCGTCGAGCACCGCGGCGCCGGCCTGCCCGGCCACGGCGTGCGGGTCCACCCCCACGACGAAGGTGAAGGTCCCGCTGCCGACGTCCACCGGGTCGGCGTCGTCCGTGACCGCGAGGCGCGCCGCGAGCCCGAGCCGGTAGACGCCCGGCTCGGAGAAGGTCCACGACATGTGCGAGTGGGCCTCGGCGGGGAGCGTGACGCTGTCGGCGCTGGTGCCGACGCCGTCCTGCGAGTCGACGTAGACCCGCGGGGACCCGAACGTCTCGGTGAGGTACGCGGTGAGCTGGCCCGGCCCGTCCACCCGGGTGGCGGTGATCTCCACCTGCGAGGCGCGGGTGGCCCCGTGCTCGGCGCCCGACCCGGCGACCCGCAGGCCGAGCCAGACCGTGTCCAGGTTGACGTTCTCGACCAGCGGGATCACCTCGGCGGCGTACTTCACCGCCGACTCGGCCAGCGAGACGTTGGGCACCCCCGGGCGCAGGTTCGCGTCCAGGGTCCGGATGATCGCGTGCTCCTCCAGCAGCATGTAGTTGCTGAACGCGACGTCGGCGTAGACGACGTCCCGGACGTCGCGGAGCGAGGGCTCGTAGGAGTGCGGGTCGCCGCGGTCCGGGACGATCGAGGTCACCCGGGCCCGGTCGCCGGCGACCTGGCGGGCGAGGTCGGCGAGCACCGGCGTGGTGGTCACCACCTGCAGCCGGTCGTCCGGCGTCCCGGCGGTGCCGGCGCACCCGGCGAGGGCGAGCCCGAGGGTCGCGAGGACCACCGGCCCGAGCGCCGCCGTCCGTCGGCGCGCACGCCTGCTCACGATCCTCACGTCGCTAACGATACCGGTTATCAGTCGCCTCTGAGGACGGCCAATGGCGTCGCGGTGACCCGACTGTGCGATGTCGATACTCATTATCATGTATACCTAGGGGTGCTCACCCTCCCGCGCGCGTCACCGACGCCTGCCGTAGCGAGGTGGGCGAGGCCCCACCAGAGCAGCAGGAGAGGACGAGGGATGCGCAACGAACCACCGGTCGGACGGCGTCGCAGGACGGGGGTGCTGACGGCGCTCGCCACCGGGGCCAGCCTCGTGGCCCTGCCCGTCGCACCCGCGGCAGCAGCGGAGGGCTCCGCGCCCGCCCCCGTCGAGAAGACCGTGATCGGCGCGGTGCACAGCGACGCCGTCTCCACGTTCTTCGAGGACGGCGCGCTGGTCCTGGGCGCGAAGGCCGACGTGCCCGAGCGCGGCACGCGCTACGACGAGGACGACCTGTGGTTCCACCTCGCCGAGCAGGCGCGGACGACCCTGCCGACCACGACGGACGCCTTCGACTTCATCGCGCCGGGCGGCAGCGACGTCTGGCTCGCCCCGATCACGCAGGACCCGGCCCTGATCTGGCCCGGGTTCTCGACCGAGTCGGTGCCGGCAGGCACCTTCGACGGCGACACCACGTTCCGCCTCGTCGACGTCGAGGGCCCGGGTGACGTCGAGCTCTACCTGAACGGCACGACGGCCCCGGTCGGCGAGCGCCTGTGGTCGAGCGACGAGGACACCTCCGCGTCGGACCCCGACCTGAAGTCGTTCTCCCGGCCGAGCAGCGGCGTGCACCTGCACGCCAATTGGGCGTTCACCGCACCGGGGACGTACGCCCTCACCGTCGAGGCCTCGGCCCAGCGCGGCGGGCAGACGCTGTCCGACACCGGGGTGTGGACGTTCGTGGTCGGCGACCTCCCCGAGGACGTCGCCACGCAGACGACGCTCGCCGCGTCGACCGCGCAGATCGCCCCGGGCGACGCCGTCACGCTGACCGCGACCGTCACCCCGGCGGTCGACGGGTACGTCGAGTTCCTCGACGGCAGCACCGTCCTCGGGCACGAGCCGGTCGTGGCCGGCACCGCGTCGTTCGTGACGTCGTCGCTGGGGCTCGGCGCCCGGTCGCTGACCGCGCGGTACGTGCCCGCCGTCGAGAACCTGTCCGACATCTCCACCTCGGCGGCGACGACCGTCACGGTCGCCGAGGACGGGCAGGACGAGGTCCTCGGCATCTACGGGGACCTGGCCTACGCGACCGGCGAGACCATCGACCTGCGCATCGGCGGCTACGACCTCGCCGACGGCGAGCGGTTCCGCTGGATCCTCGACCTCGGCGAGCTCGGCTCGTCCTACGTCCGGGACGCCGACATCGCCGCGAACGGCCACTTCGTGCGCGACGCGACCGAGGCCCTGGCGGGCGCCCGGCTCCGGGCCGTCGTCACCCCGGCCGACGCGTACACGAAGCTCCACGAGACCCCGGCCGTCACGCTGGAGGTCACCGGTGAGAACGTCGGCTTCGGCGAGGCGCTGCGCATCACCGGCATCCAGGACCAGTACTTCCGCGGCGACCAGGTCGTCGCGGGACTGGAGGGCCGCGCCCCGGCCGCGGGCGAGTCCGTGCGCTGGTGGACGCGGACGTTCGCGTACACCACCACCTACGGTGCCCCGTCGGAGTCCGAGGGCTTCCAGCCGACGGCCGACGGCCTGACCGTCCCCGCCAGCTCGCTGTACCTCGACGAGCTGGTCGCCCAGCTCGTCGACGACACCACCGGTGAGGTGCTCGGCCAGTCGCCGGCGGTGACGACCGAGGTCCTGAACCGGCACGTCGGCATCACGGGCAACGGCGCCGCCTACCGCCTCGGGGACGTCGCCGACGTCGCGGCGGTGGTCGACCCCACCACGGACGACCTGCGGTACACGTGGTACTACGTCGACGTCGACCCGACCAGCCACCAGTACACGCAGACGACGCTCCTCGAGACCGCGGACGCCTCCGCGCAGATCGAGATCACGCAGGGGCTCGGCGACAACGGCCTCCTCCGCCTGGACGTGGACCGAGGCTCGACCGGCGACTTCGTGGGCGGCGCCTCCGTGCCGATCCGCCTCACCGACGCGCAGCCCGGGGAGTACGACCTCTTCGTCGGCGGGCTCTCCGACCACTACCACCAGGGCTGGGACATCGAACTGACCGCGTCCGCGTTCCCGGAGGCGTCGGCCACCGACACCTACCAGTGGTCGTGGCAGCTCCCCCGCTCGGACGAGTTCGTCGACATCGAGGGCGCGACCTCCGCCACGCTCGACCTCGTCGCCGAGCAGGCGCTGGCCGGCACGCGCGTCCGCGTCGAGATGTTCGACGCCGCCGGTGAGCCGCTCGCCACCAGCGAGCCGGGCACGATCCAGCACGACGACCACGGCGCCGCCGCACGCCAGGTCACGACCGTGGCGGCTCCCGCCGACCACTACCACTCGGGCGACACGGTCGAGCTGACGGCCTCGGTCGAGCCCGGCACCGTGTTCGACCTCGGCTGGTGGGTCCAGAAGGACGGCGAGCCCGCCCCGTCCGTGGTCGTCGACGGGACCGGCACGCCGGTCACGGGCGACACCCTGTCGTTCACGGCCACCGCCGACCTCGACGGGGCCGCGTTCGTCGCCCAGCCGGTCTACCCCGACGGCACGCCGATCGCGGCCTACCGGGAGTCGCAGCCGGTGACGCTCGTGGTGGACGACCACGGCACGGAGCCCACCCCGGAGCCGACCGACCCGGGCACCTCGCCGGAGCCGACGCCCGAGCCGACCGACCCCGGCACCTCGCCGGAGCCGACCCCGGACCCGACCGACCCGGGCACCACGCCCGAGCCGGCCCCGGAGCCCACCGACCCGGGCACGCTGCCCGGCACGGGCGAGGACCGTCCCGCCACCGCGCCGACCCCGCGCACCGCGGCCGACCTCGGCACGACGGCACCCGGTGGCGTGACGGTCTCGGACGACTCCCCCGCGGCCGGCCAGGTCGTGCGCGTCGCACTCGGCGCGGAGCACGCGGGCGAGTGGGTGGCGGCGTGGATGTTCTCCACCCCCGTCCTGCTCGGGGGCGGCTGGACCCAGGCCGACGCGACGGGTGCGATCACCGTCCGCATCCCGGCGGACGCCCCGGCGGGTGACCACCGGCTCGCGGTGTTCGCCGCGGACGGCACCCTGCTCGGGTGGTCGGCGCTCAGCGTCTCGGCCGCGCCGACGGCCGTCGGGACGACCGAGCTCGCGGTGACCGGCTCCGACGCGCTGCCGGTGCTGTGGCTGTGGGCCTCGGCGCTCCTGGTCGTGGGCGCCGTGGGCGTCCTCGTCGCACGGCAGCGCCGCAGGCCGGTCGCCGGCTGAGGGAACCCCGGGGGCCGGCGCACCGCCGGGCCCCGGGGCCTCGCCACCAGCCGCCGCGGGACCGCGCCCGCAGGAACGACGAAGGCCCCCAGGGAATCCCTGGGGGCCTTCGTCTCCGACTCTCGTCAGGCTGTGTAGCGGGGGGATCCTCCTGCTGTGTGAGCACTGTGGTCGTCCACGCGCGTCTGTGCTGGCCAGAGGATCGTGCTCCGGCATCTGCACACTTCAGAGTCACGAGTAGGTCGAAGCAGCAGCGAGGACGCGATCACGCACGAGTCCGCAGGCCTCGGTCCGACCTCCCGCGCAGGGGGAGCCGCGAACGTCGAGCAATCTCGTCGGCCGACCAGGCCTACAGCCCGGTGTCGAGCTGAGCGTCGACTTCCAGCGCATCCAGCCAATAGCTCGTACGAACCGTCGCCGAGTCGCCGGCGGGATGGACCCGAACGCCAGACAGCCGGACGTGCACGCGTTCTCTTCCCGCGTTGGCCCTTGCAGCAAGGTCCTCCAACTCTGGAGGGACAGCGACGTCGAACGCCCGTCCGCTGTCCGGGAGGAACCGCATCGACGAGGTGGACCACGTCCAGCCATCGACCTGCCCCGCCAGATCCGCACGCACGGGCTCGTCCTCAGTCTCCTTACTCGCCCGAGCCAGACGACTGACACCCTCCGTCGTGATCGCGAAACGAACCGGATCACGATGAAGCAGGCGCAGCTCGCCTTCGACAGTCCACGACGCATCGACGACGGTCTCGCTCATGAGGCGCACTGCGCGTCGAGCCGGCCCGCGTAGGCGATACACAGTGGCGTCCAGCGCTTCGTCATCGGCTTCCGCGAGGATGAGAAGTGCGGTGAGCTGGCGCATCGCCTCTGCCTCAGGAGCTGGGACGTGTCCGACGCCCAGCTGCCCACCGGTCGAGTCCCTGGGGGGTGGCTCCACGAAGGTGATCTGCACCGAGCCCAGCGCAGGCGCCAGGACCCGGAGACCCTGACGCCAACGGTCCCGGCCCAGCTGCGCCTTGGTCAGCTCGTTCACCGCACGGGTCGCGCGAGACATGAATGCGCCAAGCACACCTGCTCGAACTTCATGGTCCGCGGACGAGGGCTCGTCGATGTGTAGCTCGAGCTGGGCCCGCCCGCCCGCCGACAGCCGATCTGCCACGTCAGCGAGCTCGGGATCATCGCTCGCTATCGCCATGAAGCCCTGGCGCCGGTAGCGGTCCATCTTCGCGCTGCCGGAGGATGCCTTCCAGGCTCGCTCGAACGCCTCGCGTCGGTCGGTGGAGCTCATGGCGCCAGCACCTCCACGTACCCCTTCTCCGTACCCGGCACCTCGCTCTGGTCCGGGCCCTTCACCCGAGACCACTGGTTGCGGAAGTACTGCTGGTCCTCTGCGCTGCCTCGCATCGCGACGAACGCATCGACGGCACCCGCCATGGGCTGGATTCGTCCTCCTGATGACGAGAACTTCGTCAGCATGCCATCGAGCACCGCATCCGGCACCGCGTCGAGCTCGCGGCTACGCACCACGAGGCACACATCGACGTCGTGGGGCGCGGCCCAGGCCTTGTGGGTAACGAAGCCGCCGTCGATCCAGAGCCGAGCGGACGGCAGGTGCACCCAGACCCCGTCCAGATAGGTGAGGAAAGTCGACCACAGCTTGTCGCGCGCTCCTGCGAAAGGTGCTCGCTTGACGAACACATCCGCGATCTCGTCCAGCGTCGCTCGGTGGCACCCTGCGGGCAGAAGCCCGTACGGACCGGTCGGCTCCGGGATCATCGCGCGCCCCCAACGTCTGAATGCACCTACACGCACCGTATCGACAGGTCAGCGCTACGACAGCAGCTTTCGGCACCCGAGCATCCTCGAACGGCATTGGGGACAGACGTCCCGCCGCGCCTGCGGCGATGACCACGCCATTGCGCTGGTAAGGCGCTGGCAGGACGAAGCTCCGGGCTAAGCGTGCTCGACCGGCGCCGGAGCTGCGCCCGCGGGAACAAGGACCCACCACCGGCCGTCCCCGTAGCCTGTCGACGCGTGGTGGGGTTGCGCGGCGATGAGCGTGGAACGCCCGTCGGATGCGGCGACCGACACCGTGAGGCGCTCAGCGTTCGTGATCGCTGCTCGCAGCGTCGAGAGGCTGATTGGTTCAGACGAGAACTGCGGCGCGCCCACCGCGCCCTGGAGCGTGGTCATCTCGCCGGCGTGCAGATGGACTGAACGGCCTTCATCGGACTGCTCGAGGTGCACGATGGGCGCGCTCCTCCCCTGCCGCGCGAGATCTCCCCAACTGACGAGAAGCAGACTCGCGTCGTCGTCGCTCGTGGCTCGAAGCTCGGCGACCAACAACCGAGCGGCGTCCGCCAGCAGCTCCGCAGCGTACGACGCCACGGGATCGACCGCAGACACCGCATGCACATCGACGTTCGCAGGAGCCAGGTCCCGCACACGCTCGACCACCGCCTCCGGACAGATGTCGACGATCCGGACCTCGCGCACAACTCCGCCGTGCAGCGCTTCGCCCAGCATGCCTGCGGTCGTGAGGTCCGTCGCCGGAAGCGAGTACCCGATCAAGGTGACGATGTCTGCAGAGCGCAGTGCACGGAACCCGCTCGACCACGTCTCGCGTGTCACAGGGTTCGCGTAGTACGGCGACTTCAGCGCCGAGGGCGGCACCAGAAGCCGCTCACGGCCCGGTGCCATCCAGTGGTACTCCTCGGCATCGACCGGTCGAGGAGATCTGAAGGCTCCCGGCAGCATCACCCGACGAGCACTCGCGCCCGAAGTGTCGCCAGGTACCCAGAACCAGTTCGTCGAACCGTGCAGCTTCCAGAGCCGAAAGGTGTCGACCGGCGCGGCGCTGCCCTGAACCTCGTTGTAAGAGCTTCCGGCCGGTCCACCGGGGTTGAATGCGAGCAGCGAGCCCCACGCGAACTGGCTGCCCGTGCGCCAGTCGCAGAACTCCATCGTCGGGAGCACACACTCCACGAGGGTGTCGTAGTTGAAAGTCACCACGTGGGAACGCCGCAAGTGCCACACGCTCACCAACTCGCCGAGCCACGTCGGCATCGGCTCCGCGAGGGCGCGCGCAATGCTCTCGTCGAGCTCACCCGCGATCAATGACGTGGCACGGCTGAACACGGCCTGCCGCCCGAGGTTCTCGGTTGCGGTCAGGTACGGCTGGGGCTCTGCGCGGTGAGACAGCCACGTCTCGAACGAACTCCCCCGCACGGAGCCGAACGTCTGCTCGTCGAGATGAACGAGGCGCGCCCCCAGCTCATCGGTGAGCGGCATGTGCCCCGACACGGCGCGGGAGAACCCCGCTCCCAGAACGAAGACCTCTCCTCGACCCATCGCACTCGCCCCATTCTTTCGTCGTGCGCGCTCAAGACTGGCATCATCACGACGAACGTCGAGGTCAAGGCGATCAGTCCGCCATCGACGAGGCCGTCGTGGTCCGGAATTGGGTCAGGACCACGGGCAAGGTCACTACGCCTGGTGCTCGTCCCGGCGCGAGCAATTGATGGAACTACCTGTCGCCGTCACCACCCCCCGGAGCCGAGCGGGTCCGCGGCTTGCGCCGCTTCGCCTTCGTCGTCACTTCAACCTCGTCACCCGCGAGCATGGCCCGCACCGGAACCCGCATGTTCGTCAAGGTCCGGTGCGCCCGCCGCAGGCTGATGCGGGAGAAGAGCGGGAGCGCCGCCGGCCCCAACCCAGCATCCTTCTTGGTGACGATCACGTACTCGACGCGGAAGCTGAGCTCGTCGATCGGGGTGACGTCGAACTCCGCATCCCGCTGACGGACGAGCTTCTTGAGCCGTTCACGCGCGGCGCCGTCTCCGGAGAGGAGCTCGATGGAGGTCACACCCTGATTGAAGAGGTGGCTCAGGTCCGAGGCCTTCACACCGAGCTTGACGTGGGTGAGCACAAGGTCATTTCCCTCGACCCGGGCCACGTCGCACGGCTCGACCGCGGTCTGGCCCTCGGGGCTGGTGTTCGAGGTATCGAGCAGCACCGACCCCGGCCAGTGAGGCACGAGCTGCCCGTCGTTGTACGCATACTCCGAAGCCGCCGTCCGGGCCGGGAGCTGCACTGCCGCGAACACGGGCTCCAGGTACTCGGTCAACGTGGCGAGGTAGTCGTCCGCGACGCGGTACCAGGTGCCCTCGCTGAGGTGGAACGTCCCGTCAAGGTCTTCCAGCGTCGTCTCGAAGACCAGGCTGCGATAGATCGAGTAGGTCGCGCGCGTCACCTGATTCGCGTCCACGACGTTCAACTTGTGCCGCCTCAGGTCATCTAGTGACAGCTCCGCGACGACAGCACCGCCGGCGGTGACGTATCCGAAGTACCCGTCGAGGGAAACGTCCGAGTACAGCTCGCTACGACCCACGCCCGCAAAGCTCACTTCGAAGTCGTCCTGGAAACTGACCAACTCGGGGATAGTCAGCACCAGCGCTTCGTCGCGTGTGGCCACAGACTCAAGAAGCTGGTCATTGAGCTTGTCGAGGACTGACGGATCGCGTACCGGCTGGATGTTGTTGGCATCCGGGAACGCCGTCGTGTAGGTGGTCTTGCGGTACACCTCGTAGATGCTCCCCAGCAGCGCCGGCAGCTCCGCGCGAGGCTGCTTCGCGCTCACACGCAGGTTGCTCGCACCAGTGGCATGCGAGAAAAGCGCCCGGTACTCGGGCCGGATCGCTCCCGTCAACGACCGAAGGACAGAGCTGTCGCCGTCGAAGTCGAAGTACGTGAGGTCCGCGTGCTCGGGCAGCTGCGTACGCCGACGCCGCGAGGTCGACGGGTCAAGTTCGTCGGTGTTGCGGATCTCGCCGGGCTCGACCGCGTTGAGCGTCGTTCGGAGCCCAAAGTCGTACTCATAGGCCTCGTCGCGCAGGTTGTGCGCGGTGTGCCCGAACGTCAGCGCGAAGGTTCGACCGCTTGCTTCGACGAACACGATCGCGCCCGCGAATCCCTGACGGACCGCATCGGTGATACCGAAGTAATACTGCCACCATGGCGCGTTGAGGTCGCGTGACGCCAGGAAGGTGGGCCAGCCGTCGGCGGCCGTTACCTCTTTCAGGACATGATCGGACTTCAGCGCGCGATCAGGCGACGCGAAGTCGGACTTGAGAAGATAGATCGAGAACGAGCGCGCCTTGGCCATGAGTCCCCCCTGTCGGCTGCGATTGTTGCACGAGCCCGGGCTGCGTCACCGGCCTTTCGTCCCACCGGAGGATCGTCAACACGGCGAGCCAGCTGCAGGTTGTTCTCGCGCTGCACCCGCCGCACGGTGTCGATGATGCGCCCCATCAGTTGGGCGAGGTCGTCGCGGGACAACCACTCGTCGCGGTCGAGCCCTCGGACAGCGTTCGACATCGTGCCGTTCCTTCGCGCGGCGGCCCCGATGGCCGCGTTCGCAGAGCGACAGTCGAGAGCGCGGCAGATGCCGCAATCTCCGCACGCTCCGGACCGGGGCGTCGCTCCCGGCAGGCCAGTCGACGCACGGGGCGTGCGACGACCGCCGACGCGAGCCGACCAACCCGCACGCCGGCGCGCACCCATCCGCGCTAGCGAGAGACGCGACGCCTCCAGCGCCTCGGTCCGTCCACGATGCCGGCCCCAGCCGAAGCGAGCACAGACCGATCAGGTCTGCCGGCTCGCGCAGGGTGCACCCCCGACTCCCACCCTGCGCGCAACCAGCCATCACCAGATGTCGGGTGAGGCGGGGGTGGCACGGGGTGGACGCCGGCGCGCTAGACACGCACCGGGTGACGCCCAACCCTCGATCGCAGGGCACGAGGCCCGATAACCGCCCGGACGCGAGCCACATCCGCATGAAAACGCCGATGGCCCCCAGGGAGATCCCTGGGGGCCATCGGCCAAACCTGCGATCGCAGATCTGCGTTGTAGCGGGGGCAGGATTTGAACCTGCGACCTCTGGGTTATGAGCCCAGCGAGCTACCGAGCTGCTCCACCCCGCGTCGGTGATGTCTACGTTACGCCAGCGTGACGACCAGGCCAAATCCTGACCCGGTGCGCTGCGTCACACGGACTCCGACGGCCCGGCTCCCCCCACCAGGGGGCACCGGGCCGTCGAGCCGTGGGCGACCGGTCAGTCGCCGGCGGTGCCGTTCAGCTCCTGGTCGGCGGCCACCGCCTCGGCGAGCGCGTCCTCCAGGGCGGACTGGGCCCGGCCGTAGGCGGCGAAGTCGCCGTCCGCGAGCGCGGCCTGGCCGTCCTGGATGGCCTGGTTGGCGGCGTCGAGGGCCGTCGTCAGGCGCTGCTGCGCGTCGCCGGTGGCCGGCGGCGTGGTGGCGCCGTCGGTGGGCGCGGGCGTCGGCTCCTCGGTGCCGTCGCCCGTCCCGTCGCCGGGGTCGGGCGCTGGCGTCTCGATCTCGTTGCCCGCGTCACCGGCGGAGGTGCCGCTGTCGCCGCCGAACACCTGGTCGAGGGCCTCGTCCAGGGTGCTGGCGAACCCGATCTCGTCGCCGAAGGCGACCAGCACGCGCTGCAGCAGCGGGAACTGGGTGCCGGAGGCGGCCTGGACGTAGACGGGCTGGACGTAGAGCAGTCCGCCGCCGACGGGCAGGGTGAGCAGGTTGCCGCGGATGACCTGCGACTCGCCGCGGGCCAGGATGTTGAGCTCGTTCGACACGTCGGGGTTCGACGTGAAGTTGTTGTTCATCTGGTTCGGTCCGGGCACGGTCGAGTCGCGTGGCAGCTCGAGCAGCCGGATCTTGCCGTAGCCCTCCGCGGGTTCACCGGCCGTGGACCCCGCTTCCGCGTCCACGGCGATGTACCCCGTGAGCACGTCACGGGCGTTGCCGCCCGCGGGCACGTACGAGGACATCAGCGAGAACGACGCCTCGTCCTGCGAGGGCATCTTCAGCGTGAGGTAGTACGGCGGCTGCGCGACGGAGGTGTCCCCGCCGGCCGTCGGGTCGTTCGGGGTGCGCCACGCGTCGTTGCCGGAGAAGAACTGCGCGGGCTCGGTGACGTGGTACGTGCCGAGCAGGGTGCGCTGGACCTTGAACAGGTCCTCCGGGTACCGGATGTGGCTCATGAGCTCGGCGCTGATCTCGGACACGGGCTGCAGGGAGGTGTCGAAGACGTTGCTCCACGCCTGCAGGACCGGGTCCTCGGCGTCCCACGCGTACAGCGTGACGCTGCCGTCGTAGGCGTCGACCGTGGCCTTCACCGAGTTGCGGATGTAGTTCACCTTCTGCGGCTGCTGGGCCTCGATGGTGTTCGAGGTCAGCGTGAGCGAGTCGGTGGTGGCGTCCTCGAGCGACTGCGCCGCGGAGTACGGGTACTGGTCCGACGTGGTGTAGCCGTCGACGATCCACTTGACCCGGCCGTCCACGACCGCGGGGTACACCCGGCCGTCGAGGGTGAGGTACGGGGCGACCTTCTGGACGCGCTCGCTGGGGTCGCGGTCGTACAGGATCTGCGACTGGTCGGTGACGCGCTCGGAGAACAGGATCTGCTCGGAGCCGAACTTGATGGCGTAGAGCAGCTTGTTGAGGAACCCGCCGATCTCGGGACCGGCGGAGACCTCGTCGGTCGGGAACGTGGTGTTCACGGCGCCGCCGGACTCGTCGTCCGGGTAGTCGAGCTCCCACTGCTGCTCGCCGGGGTTGCCGACGATGGAGTAGCGCGGCGAGCTCTGGCCGAAGTAGATGCGGGGCTCGTACTCGCCCATCTCACCGGTGGACGGGATGCCGCTCTGCCAGAACTCCGGCGCGCCCGTCGAGGTGGTGGAGTTGCCGTAGGCGGCGACGACGCCGAACCCGTGCGTGTACACGGTCGTGTCGTTGGTCCAGTTGCGGCGCTGGCCGTCGAGGCCCTCGAGGTCGAGCTCGCGGACCGCGATGACGGTGTCGCGGCTCTCGCCGTCGATCTCGTACCGGTCGACGGACAGGGTGTCGGGGAACGAGTAGAACCCGCGGACCTGCTCGAGCTGCCGGAAGGAGTTCGAGACCTCCTGCGGGTCGAGCAGGCGGATCGACGCGGTCGTCTCGGCGTCGGCGCGCAGCGCGCCGGGCTCGGCGGTGACGTTGGCGGCGTACGGCGAGATCTGGATGTCCTCGAGGTCGTAGGCCGCGAGCGTCGCGTCGATGTTCTTCTGGATGAACTCCGCCTCGGCGTCCTGCTGGTTCGGGTTCACCTGGAACCGCTGGACGACCGCCGGGTACACGCCGCCGATGACGACGGCGCCGACGACCATGAGGCCCACGCCGATCGCCGGGATGCGCCAGCTGCCGCGCACGGCGGTGACGACGAACATCACGGCGACGAGCAGCGCGATGACCGCGAGGATGCTCTTGGACGGGATGACCGCGTTCACGTCGGTGTAGGACGCGCCCGCGAACCGGTCGCCCTCCTGCGTGAGGATCGAGTACCGGTCGAGGAAGTAGTTGGCCGCGATGAGGACCATGAGCACCGCGCCGACGACCGACAGGTGCACGCGGGCGGCGGTGGTCATCCGGGGCGTGCTGCTGGAGCCGCCGATCCGGAAGCCGCCGTACAGGTAGTGCGTCGCGACGGCCGCGATGCCGGACAGCACCACGACGGCCATGAGGAAGCTGACGACGAACCGCATGCCGGGCAGCTGGAACATGTAGAAGCCGATGTCGAGGCCCCACTGCGGGTCGGTGCGGCCGACCTCGGTGGCGTTCAGCCACAGCTGGACGGTGCTCCACTGCTGCGAGGCGGCGATGCCCGCGAACAGACCGAGCACGGCGGGACCGGCGACGAGGACGACGCGGCGCAGCGGCTCGACGGCCTCGCGGTACGCGTCCAGGCTCGCCTGCTCCTGGTTGGACGGCGCGTACACCGGGCGGGTGCGGTAGCCGATCGCGAGGCTCGCGAACACGGCACCGGCCATCACGAGGAACGCGGCGACGAACAGGGCGGCCCGGGTCAGCCACTGGGTCCAGATGACGCCGGAGAAGCCGAGCTGGTCGAACCACATCACCTCGGTCCAGAGCTGGGCCGCCAGCAGCACGGCCAGCACGACGACCGCGAGCACCACGAGGGTGATCGCGATCGGGCTGGGGCGCCGCCGGGGCGCTGCCCCGCGGGGTGGCCGGGGCGGGCGGGGGCCCCGGGGCTGTCGGGCGGACGGGTTGGCGAAGGTCACGGCCTCGAGGTCCTCGTCGTCGGGTGTCTCAGGTTCGGTGCGCGCGACCGCGGGCGGCGGGACCGGGGTCCCGCACGGGCGGTACGCACGTGGGTCACAACGCACCAGGTGACGCACAGGTTCCCACAGCCCGCGCCACTCAGCCCGGGTGCGAGGATGAGCGGGTGACGACCACCCCCGCCGCGCCCGGCCCCGACGACTCCCCCACCTCCCCCGCCGCCGACCTGCCGCCCGCCCAGCAGGCGCTCGCCGAGGCGGTCGTGGAGATCGAGCGGCACGTCGCCACCGGCGGCTGGGACGGCCCCGTGCGCGTGTTCGCGCTGGTCCGGACGCAGGCGGCGCTGGACGCGCAGCCCGCCCTAGCCGGTCAGCTGCCCGCCGAGGTGCTCGCCGCCGCGGCCGCCGACCCCCACCACCTGACGTCCGTGGAGCAGGAGGGGCTGCCCGCCGGCGACGACCTGGAGGGTCTGCTCGGCGGCATCGCGTGGCCGGACGGCGTCGACGGCGCCGCGGTGACCGTGGAGCGCATCGTCCTGCCGCCCGAGGCGGAGGACGGCCTGCCGGAGGACCCGGAGGCGGCGCTCGCCGCGCTGCTCGCGCACCCGCAGCGCCAGGACGTGCGGATCGCCGTGGGCGTGCTGCGCGACGGCACCACCTGGTCGGCGGTGCGGCAGCGCGCGCTGGACGCCGACGGCGCCGTGGGCCAGGGCCCCGACGTGGTGCCCGGCCTGGCCGACGCGCTGGTCGCGACCTTCCGCTGACCGGGCGGGGGTCGACGGGGCGGTGCGGGCTCAGCCCGCGTCGGCCGCCGTGCAGGTCGGCAGGTCCGCGGCCTCGCCCGCGCCGATCGCCTCGACGGCCTCGCGCGCCTCGTGCAGGGTCTCCACCCGCACGACGGTCAGCCCGTCCGGCACGTGCCCGACGACCTCGCCGCAGTTGTCCGCCGGGGCGAGGAACCACGTCGCGCCGTCCCGCAGCGCCCCGGCCATCTTCTGCCGGATGCCGCCGATCGGGCCGACGGCGCCGTTGAGGTCCATCGTGCCGGTCCCGGCGATGACCTCCCCGTTCGCCTCGTCCTCGGGGGTGAGCTTGTCGATGATGCCGAGCGCGAACATCGTGCCCGCGCTGGAGCCGCCGATCCGGTCGATCTGGATGTCGACGTCCACCGGCGGGTCGAACGTCGGGTCGATGAACACGCCGAGCTGGCTGCCTTCGCCGTCCGCGCGCGCCCCGGTGACCACGTCGAGGTCCAGCGGCTCGCCGCCGCGCAGCACCCCCAGCGTCACCGTGGTGCCCGGCTCGGTGCCGTCGAGCAGGTCGATGAGCTGGCCGTACGACGTCAGGTCGGTGCCGTCGAAGGACACCAGCACGTCCTCGGGCTCCACGACCCCGACGGCGCCCGTGCCCTCGACGGCGTCGTGCACCGTCAACGTCACCGGGACCTCGTAGCCGAGCTCCTCCAGCGCCGCGACCGTCGCGTTCTCCTGCGAGGAGACCATCTGCGCGGTGTTCTGCTCGTCCAGCTGCTCCTGCGTGGTGTCCGGGGCGAACACGGACTCCACCGGCAGCACCACGCGGTCCCCCGCGACCCAGCCGGCCAGCACGCCCAGGACGCTCGACGGGTACCCGGGTCCGCCGGTGCTGGACACCGTGGTCAGGCGCAGCTCCCCGGTCGACTCGTACGTCTCCGCGCCGTCGATGGTGATGAGCGCCGTGCCGTCGTGCTCCCCGAGGGTGTCCAGCGTCGGACCGGGCGAGTTCACCGCGTACGGCACCGGCATCAGCAGCAGCACGACCAGCAGCACGGCGGTCAGCAGCATGCCGCCGGTGAGCAGCGCGGCGCGGCGCGTCACGGGCGGGGACGGGACCTCGGTCTCGTCGACGAGGTCGACGGACGGCTCCGCGGCGGCGTCGGGCTGCGCGGGCAGGTGGGGCTGCGCGGGCTGGTGGGGCTGGTCGGGCACCGCACGATCATGCCCCACGCACCTGGGCACCGCGTGCGCCCTCAGCGAACCGGGACCTGCTCCCGGCGTCCGGACAGGTGGGTGTGGTTACGGTGGCATCTCGACGAGCCACCCGGGAGCACCGATGAGCACCGACGACCCGCGCCAGCCCGACATGCCCGGCGGTTCCGCCTGGGAGCAGATGCTGCGCCAGATGTTCGGCCCCGACGCGGACGAGGCGCTGGCGCAGATGCGCGCGCAGGGCCTCGACCCCGCCGAGATGGCGAAGGCCTCCGGCCTGCCGGACGACCCCGCCGTCCTCAGCCAGGTCGTCGCGCAGGTGCAGCGCATGCTGTCGTCGAGCGGGGACGGTCCGGTCAACTGGGACGTGGCCCACGACATCGCCCGCCAGGCGGCCGTCCAGGGAGGCGACCCCGTCCTCAGCCCCGCCGAGGAGCGCCAGGCGACCGAGGCGCTCGGCGTGGCCGAGCTGTGGCTCGACGCCGCGACGGAGCTGCCGCCCGCGGGCGGGCAGGCGCGGGCGCTGTCCCGGTCGGAGTGGGTCGAGCGGACGCTCCCCACCTGGCGGACGCTCACCGAGCCCGTCGCGACGTCGATGTCCACCGCGCTCGCCGCGACCCTCGCCGACCAGCTCCCCGAGGGCATGGCGCTGCCGCCGGGTCTCACCGCCGGCGGCGCCGCGCCCGATCCCGCCGCGATGATGCGCCAGCTCGGCGCGCTGGTGTTCGGCATGCAGGTCGGCCAGGCCGCGGGCTCGCTGTCCCGCGAGGTGTTCGGCCTCACCGACGTGGGCCTGCCGCTGGTCGCCGAGCCCGCGACCGCGCTCGTGCCCGGGAACGTCGCCGAGTTCGCCGACGGCCTGGACGTCCCGCTGGAGGAGGTGCGGCTGTTCCTCGCGCTGCGCGAAGCGGCGCACGCCCGCCTGTTCACGCACGTCACGTGGCTGCGCGGCCACCTGCTGACCGCCGTCGACGCGTACGCCCGCGGCATCACGATCGACGTCGAGAGCTTGGAGGAGTCCGTCCGGGCGATCGACCCCACCGACACCGCCGCGCTGCAGGGCGCGCTGTCGTCCGGGGTGTTCGCGCCCCAGACCACCCCCGAGCAGCAGGCCGTGCTCGCCCGGCTGGAGACCGCGCTCGCGCTGGTCGAGGGCTGGGTGGACGAGGTCACCGCGACCGCCGCGCTCCCCCACCTGCCGCACGCCGTCGCGCTGCGCGAGATGATCCGCCGCCGCCGCGCCGCCGGCGGCCCCGCCGAGCAGACGTTCGCGACGCTCGTCGGTCTGGAGCTGCGGCCCCGCCGGTCCCGCGACGCCGCCGCGCTGTGGGCCCGCATCGCCCGCGAGCAGGGGCCCGACGCGCGCGACGCCATCTGGGACCACCCCGACCTGCTGCCGACCGCCGAGGACCTGGACGACCCCGCGGGCTACGCGGCGCGCCGGACGGCAGCCGAGGGCGAGCACGCGGACCTGGACCGCGCGCTGGCGGAGATCCTGGGCGAGGACGGGCCGGAGGACGACGGCGCCGACGCCGCGACGAGCGAGTAGCGCGCGTCCGACGCACGAGCACGCCCCCTGGGTCAGCGGCCGGGCTCTCGGCAGGTGCTACCCGGCAGAGAGCCCGACGCGTCTCTTCCCGGCGCTCAGCTGCGCGCGCGTTCCTTGTCACGCCACCAGATCATCAGCAGCACGGTCACGAGGACCGGGAACACCACCAAACCGAGCTGCCACCACTGCCACGACACCACGACGCTCAGTGCGCCGACCACGATCATCGCGATCACCGTGGCGATCGTCTGCTGCGTTCGTACGGTCACGGTGATCTCATCTCAGGCAGTGCGACCGCTTGACGGCCTTCGGTCCGGACACGGTGGTGAAGCGACGGAACTCGTAACACGTCTGCGGCTTGAGCTGTGAGCTGTTGATCGCCGATCTCACCCAGTCAAGGTAGTTATTCATGTTGGACGCGCCGATCGTGCCGCACGCGGCTTTGAGGACCGCGGCCCAGGGATTCGGGATGTTGACGACCAGGCACGCGCCGACGACCGCGCCGCCGCCGGCTGCGGTGAGAGCGGTCGCGAGGGCGATCCACTCGGCTCCGAAACCGTAGAAGTACACACCGACCCCGAAGGAGACGCGCGGATCGGCGACCACGGGGTAGGTCGCCGTCGGTGAGGCGTCGATGACTTGGACCAGCGTGTTCGCGTCGACCTCGTAGCGGGTCGGAACCTGGTTGCCGTCAGCGTCCCGCGCCCAGGCGGGCGCGATGACCCCGAGGCTGACACCTCCGTCCGGGCCCTCGCGGCGGAGCTCGATGCCCTCGGGGACCTGCACCAACGAGACGTCGTCGTCGAACTGGTAGCTGAACGAGTGGGTCGCATCTGCGCTGGGGATGATCGTCTGCAAGCGCACCGACCCGTCGTCGAGCGCCTGGACGGCGACGTCCGCGTCGTGCCCGTCGTTCGGGTAGACGATCGTGCCGTCGTCGGCCGTCGTCCCGTTCCCCACCGAGAGCCCGGAGGGGAACGGCGCGACCATCTGCCCCTCGTCGCTGGAGATCACGACACCGTCCGACATCTGGCTCGGGACGGCGATCGCGACGTCCTCCGTCTGGAACCCGACCCCGTCTGCCGACGGGGTGCCCGCGAGAGCGGGCCCCTCATCCGGCGCTACCCGCGAGATCAGCGAGGCGACCGACTCGGCCCGGTCCTCGACGGCGAGCGCTCGAGGCGTCGCCAGAGCGATCATCGACAGGCTGATCACGCCCGCCATGGCAGCACGACATTGCTTCTTCACGGATTTCTCTACCCCTGCACAGTCAGGCGATCAGGTCTTTGAGCATCGGCTCTCGATCGCACTGCACCGTGGCAGCAGGTTCGTGAAGGCGTCAAAGATCGGCGCTGCGCATTGGTGGAAAACTACCGAGAATCTGCGTGCTGCCCCCTCGTCGCGACGACAGCTCAGCGGCGATCGCGCCGGTGGCCGCCCCACGAGTCGCCCGTCACCCGTCGCGATCGCCACGGGGATGCAGGGCTTCGCCCGCCCCGGTCGGCGTGCCGTCCCCGTCCACCTCGTCACCCGGCGCCCGCTCCGCGAACGCGTAGCCCTCCAGGAAACCGCGCGCCCGCTCGGTGCGGGGGTACGCCTCCAGCTCCGCCCAGAACTCCGGCCCGTGGCCGGCGTGCAGCAGGTGGGTGAGCTCGTGCAGCAGCACGTAGTCGGTGACCCACGACGGCATGCCGCGCAGCCGGTCGGAGATGCGGATGCTGCCGTCGCCGACCGTGCACGACCCCCAGCGTCGTCCCTGGTTGCCGGACCACCGCACGCTGCTGGGGACGGCGCGGCCGCCGAGGTAGCGGCTGGACAGCTCGGCGGCGCGGCGCACGAGCTGGTCGTCCGACGGGCGGCGGCGCTGCTCCTGCGTGCGCAGCCGGTCGAGCATCCGGCGGACCCACTCGCGCTCCTGGGCGCGCGTGAACTTCGCGGGGATCGCGACGACCGTGCGTCCGCCCTCGCGGTACGCGGTGACGGTCCGGGAGCGGCGGCGCGACCGGCGGACCTCGACGGGTCCGAGGTCGGGGTCGACGGTCAGGGCGTCCTCGGCGGCGGCCCCGGGCAGGGCCGATCGCGGCCGGTCGCCCGGCGCGGGGTCGTGCTCCGTGGACGGCTGCACGAGAGGCACGGTAGCGGGTCCGGGCGCCGGTCCGGCTGATCTTCCGCGCGCCGGACGCAGATCGGGCCTGTGGACGACGGGGGTCGGGCCCGTGTGACGTGCCACCGTGGGAGGCACGGGTGGTCGGGACGGAGGTGCGGCGGTGCGGCTGAGACCGGGGCTGCGGGTGGCGCGGCGCGGGCCGTGCGAGGTGCAGGTGGGTGTGGACCCGCGGTGGGCGGTGCGCGTGCGAGGGCTGTCCGGGGCGCAGGCGGACCGGCTGCTGGCGGACGGCGGCCGGTCGCTCGACGGCGGCCTGCCGCCGCCGGTGCTGGACCGGTTGGACCAGGCGGGGCTGCTCCGGGGTCCGGCGCGGCGGACGCGGCGCGCGGTCCCGGCGCTGCAGCCGGAGGTCGTGGCGCACGGCCTGGTGCGCGCGGACGGTGACGGGCACGCGGTGCTGCACCGGCGCGCGGGCGCGACGGTGCGGGTCGAGGGGCTGGACGCGGTCGGGGTGACGGTCGCGCGGGTGCTCGCCGCCTCCGGCGTCGGCCGGCTCCGGGTGGTGGACGAGAGCGCGGTGCGGGCGGAGGACGTCGGTGCGGGCCTGGCGGACGTCGGTACGCCGCGCGCAGCCGCCCTGACCGCCGCACTGGCCCGGTGGGCCCCGCGCGTGCGGGTGGTGGGAGCGGATGCGTCCGACCCGCCCGACGTGGCCGTGACGGTGGCGCGCGACGCCGTGGACCCCGCGCAGGTGCTCGCCCTGGCGGCCGCGGACGTGCCGCACCTGCCGGTGGCGGTGCGGGAGGCGGACGCCCTGGTCGGGCCGTTCACCGGCGGTGCCGTCGGGATCGGCGCGGCGTGCCTGCGGTGCCTCGACCTGCACCGCGCCGCCGCGGACCCCGCGTGGCCCGCGGTGCTGGCGCAGCTGGTGGCACGACGACGGCCGCCGGTCGCGGGACCGACGGCCGTGCTGGCGTGCGTGGTGGGTGGGCTGGTCGCCGCCGAGGTCCTGGCGCACCTCGACGGCGACCGTCCCCGGACGGTGGGTGGGCAGTACGTGGTGCCGGTGCCGGACGCGGTGCCCCGGCTCGACCGGTGGCCGGTGCACCCGGACTGCGGGTGCACCGGCCTCGGCTGAGCGACGGGCGGTGCCGGCCGGTGCGAGGCACCGGGCCGCGCTGTGCCGTCAAGCCGCCGGGCTGGCGTCCTTGCGGGGACGCCCGCGCCCGCGCTTGACCGCGACCACCTGCCCCGCGACGAACACCTCGCCACCCCAGACGCCCCAGGGCTCCTGACGCTCGACGGCGCCCGCGAGGCAGCCCTCGAGCAGCGGGCACGTCCGGCACATCGCCTTGGCCTGCTCGACCTCGGCGGTGCGCTCGGCGAACCAGAGCTCGGGGTCGTTGGAGCGGCACGGGATGAGACCGGCCACGAGGGCGTCGAACTGCACGTCCGCGTCTGCGGGCGTCGAGGCGGGCGGCCAGGGACCGGATCCACCCTGGTTGACCGTGTCGAGCAGCGTGGTGAGCCGCACGATGTCCTCCTGATGTCTTGCGGGTTGAGCGAGGGAGCAGGTGGATCTGCTGCCTCGTCGACCCCGGCACCAGGTGCTGGGAAAGACGAAGGCCGCGGGATCCGGTGGACTCCGCGGCCTGGGACGGTCAGGTCATCGACTCAGATGACCGGACCTCCGAGGAGGACGGAGTCGGGAGCGGGCGCGAGATCGCGGGCACGCAGCCGGGCGGTGCCGCCGCCGAAGCCCGACAGACCACGGGCGGACACCCGGCCACGCAGGCCGGTGGCGGACAGAGCGGTGCCCTGGACCATCCCGGAGGTGGGCGCGGTGAACGGCAGCGCGACAGCGCCGAACGCGTTCTTCATGGTCTTCACAGCACTCCACCTCCTCACTCGTGCGGGCCGTCCTGCGCCGGGCGCAGGGGGGCTCTCCATCAGGACTCGTTCACCGTAGAGCGGCCCCGCGGGGACGCACAACCGATTTATCGAAGAAGTTTTCCCGGACCTCACGCGGCTCCCCCGATCGGCCCACCGCCGGGCGCGGGACGCGGGGTCAGGCGGGCCGGCGCCCCGCGACCATCGCCAGCAGGTCGGGCCCGTACCGGTCGATCTTGGCCGGGCCGATCCCCTGCACCCGGGCGAGCTCCGGCACGGACGCGGGCTTCAGCTCGGCGATGGCGGACAGGGTCGCGTCCCCCAGCACCGTGTACGTGGGCTTGGACGTCTTGCGGGCCAGGTCCTCGCGCCACACCATCAGCGCGGCCAGCAGCTCCGCGTCCACCTCGCCCGTCAGCCGCGGGACCGCGCGCTCGCGCCCGTCGCCGAACCGCGCGCGCCCCTCGGTGGGCCACAGCCCGTCGAGGAAGCGCGAGCGCCGCCGCGTCGCCCGCCCGCCGGGGTTCCGGGACCGGGCGTAGGACAGCTCGAGGTGCAGCCGGGCGCGGGTGACGCCGACGTAGAGCAGCCGCCGCTCCTCCGCGAGGTCGGCGGCGGTGTCCGCGGACATCCACGGCACGAGGCCCTCGCTGAGCCCGGCGAGGAACACCGCGTCCCACTCCAGGCCCTTCGCGGCGTGCAGGGACGCGAGCGTCACGCCCTCGACCGTCGGCGCGTGCTGGGCGGCGGCGCGGTCATCCAGGTCGGCGATCAGGTCCTGCATGGTCGCGGTCGTGCCGTTGCGCTGCGCGCTCGCCGCGAGGTCGTCACCCAGCGCGACCAGGGCGTTGAGCGTGTCCCACCGCTCCCGCGAGGCGCCGCGGGCGGCCGGGGGCTCGTCGGACCAGCCCGCCGAGCGCAGCGCGTCCCGGACGGTCTCGGGCATCGGCGTCCCCGGGTCCGCCGCGACCCCGGCGCCGCGCAGCCGCACGATGGCGTCGCGCACCTCCTTGCGGGCGAAGAACCGCTCGCCGCCGCGCAGCACGTACCCGATGCCGAGGTGCGCGAGCGCCTGCTCGAACGCCTCGGACTGCGCGTTGGTCCGGTACAGCACCGCGATCTCGCTGGGGCGGGTACCCGCCGCGACGAGCCGCCCGATGCGGGTCGCGACCCCGGCGGCCTCGGCCTCGTCGTCGTCGTACACCGCGAACCGCACGGGCCCGCCGGACGGGCGCTGCGCGACGAGCTCGAGGGGCTCCCACCGGGTCGCCCCGCGCGGGGCGCGCCGCAGCACCTCGTTGGCCAGGCCGACGACCTGGGGCGTGGACCGGTAGTCGCGCACGAGCCTCACCACCTGCGCCTGCGGGTGCTCGGCGGTGAACCGCGTGAGGTAGTGCGGCGTCGCCCCGGCGAACGAGTAGATCGTCTGGCTCGGGTCGCCCACCACGCACAGCTCGTCGCGGCCGCCGAGCCACTGGTCCAGCAGGAACTTCTGCAGCGGCGAGATGTCCTGGTACTCGTCGACGACGAACCGCCGGTACTGGTGCCGGATCTCGTCCGCGACCGCCCGGTTGTCCACGAGCATCCCGGCGAGCAGCCAGAGGATGTCCTCCATGTCCATGACGCCGCGGACGTCCTTGGCGTCCTCGTACGCCGTGATCAGGCGGGCGACGGTCTGGTGGTCGTGCCCCGCCGGGGCCGGGCGGTCCGCGGTCGCCGCCGCGCGCTCGTAGTCCTCGGCGGTGATCCGGGAGACCTTCGCCCACTCGATCTCCGAGGCCAGGTCGCGCACCGCGACCCGGTCCACGGACAGCCCGAGCCGGTGGCACGCGTCCGCGACGACGGGCGCCTTCTGCGCCAGGAGCTCCGGCACCGGGCCGCCGACGACCTTCGGCCAGAAGTACCGCAGCTGCCGCAGCGCCGCCGCGTGGAACGTCCGCGCCTGCACCCCGGCGACCCCGAGGTCCCGCAGCCGGGTGCGCATCTCCCCCGCCGCCCGCGCGGTGAACGTCACGGCCAGCACACTGGTCGGCGTGTACACGCCGGTCCGCACGCCGTACGCGATGCGGTGCGTGATCGCCCGGGTCTTGCCGGTCCCCGCGCCCGCCAGCACGCACACCGGCCCCGTGAGGGCGCGCGCGACCTCCCGCTGGTCGGGGTCCAGGGCGTCGAGCAGGTCGTCGGCAGGCATCGCCGACGATCCTCGCACCTCCGGCCGACACGCCCGACCCGTGGTCCCCAGCCCCGTGGTCCGGCACCGTCGGGGATGATCCGGCGGGGCCCCGGCGTTGACCCGGGCAGACCGCACGACCAGCAGCCGACCCGGCTGCGCGAGACCGAAGGCAGACGATGACCACCACGCAGGACCTGCCCGCCGCGGGCACCGTGACGATGTACTCGACCACCTGGTGCGGCTACTGCCGCCGCCTGAAGACGCAGCTCGACTCCGCGGGCATCGCCTACACCGAGGTCGACATCGAGCAGCAGCCCGACGCCGCCGCCTTCGTCGAGCAGGTCAACGGCGGCAACCAGACCGTCCCGACCCTGCTGTTCCCCGACGGCTCCGCGGCCACGAACCCGTCCCTGGTCCAGGTCCGCGACCGCCTGGGCGTGTAACCGCACCGAGGTCGAGGGTTTCCGACGAGGTCGAGGGGTTCGCCGCCCGTTCCGGGGCGAAACCCTCGACCTCGTCGGCTGTCCGGCTCAGGGGGTGTCGTCGGAGGCGGGGGCCGCGCGGCGGCCACGTCGGGGGCGCGGGTCCGGGACCGGGTCGGCGTCCGGGGTCGACTCCGGGGTCGACGCGGTATCGGGGGTCGCCGCGGGGGTCGGCTCGGGCTCAGGAGTCGCCGCAGGCACAGAGGTCGACGCGGGCTCAGCGGTCGACGCGGGCTCAGCGGTCGGCCCGGGTTCCGGGGTCGGCCCGGGTTCCGGGGTCGGCCCGGGCTCGGCGGTCGACGCGGGCTCGGCGGTCGACGCGGGGCGGCGCTCCCGCTTCCGCTGGCGAGCGCCCTCCCGCTGCGGCGCCGGCTCGCGGGCCGGGTCCGGCTCCGCATCCGTTCCCCGGGCCGGAGTGGGCTCTCCGTCCGAGGGCCGGGCCTCGTCCTCGGCAGGGGCCTCGGCGGCCACCCGGTCGGCCTCGACCGCGTGCTCGGTCTGCTCGGCGGGGGCGGTGCCGCGGCCCCACGCGTCGCCGAGCGGGTCCTCGGGCAGCGGCCCGCCGAACCAGTCCTCGATGAGCGCCCGCGCGATCGACGTGCCCGACGGCAGCACGACCGCGCCGGACTCGACGGCGGTGCGCAGCTCCTCGCGGTCGAACCAGCGGGCCTCGCGGATCTCCTCGCCGTCCACGACGACCTCGGTGCTGAGCGCCCGTGCACGGAACCCGAGCATGAGCGAGGCGGGGAACGGCCACGGCTGGCTGCCCCGGTACTCGACGTCGCCGACGACGACGGCGGTCTCCTCGCGGACCTCGCGCCGGATGGCGTGCTCGACCGACTCCCCGGGCTCGACGAACCCGGCGAGCGTCGAGAACCGGTGCGCGGGCCACGCCGCGCTGCTGCCGAGCAGCAGCCGGTCGTCGTCGTCCACCACGGCCATGATCACGGCGGGGTCGGTGCGCGGGTAGTGCTCGCTGCCGTCGGCGGGGCAGCGGCGCACCCACCCGGCCTGCACGGGCACGGTCGGCTCGCCGCAGCGCGGGCACCGCGGGTGCCGGACGTGCCACTCGAACAGCGCGACGGCGGCGGTCGCGAGCCCGGCGTCCCGAGCGGACAGCTCGGACCCGACCTCCCGCAGGGACGTCCAGGCGTGACCGGCGGGCAGCGCCGCCGACGCGTCCTCGGGGACGTGGTGGGCGACGTAGGCGGGCAGGTCCGGACGGACCTCGTCGGGCGCGACCCCGGGGACCCGGTCCTGGTCGTCGTGGCCGAGGAACGCCCAGCGGTCCTCGAGCGAGCCGGTGGGCGCCCGCAGGGCGGCCTCGGCGGGGCCGAAGAACGCGAGCGCGCGGCGCCGGCCACGGGTCCGGGTGACGACGCGCCCCCCGGAGACCAGGAGCACCCGGGTGCGGTCGTCGTCGAGGAGCACGGCGAGCAGGTCGGCCTCGCCGCGGCGGTCCGCGGCCCGGTCCGTGACCGTCCGCGACAGGGGGAGGTCGGAGGCGAACACCTCGTTACCGTACGCGTCGCGAGCGCCCGGGACACGCCGGGCACCCTCCCGGGCGCACCCGGACGGGGCCGCGCGGCCTACCCTGGGGCGGTGCGTTCTCCCCTTGCTCTCGCCGCCCTCGCGACCGTCGCCGTCCCCGGCTTCGACGCGCGGGAGGTGCGTGGCACCGCGGCGCCGGGCGACGACGACGTCGCCGTGGTGACCGACGGGCAGCGCCGCCGCTGGGTGGTGCGCGCGCCGCGCAGCGCCGCCGCCGGTGCCGCGCTGGAGGCCGAGCTCGTGCTGCTCGGCGCGCTGGCCGGTCACGTGGACTCCGGTGCGCTGCCGTTCGACGTCCCGCGGGTCGTCGGGACCGCGCCGCTCGAGGAGGGCGGGCGCGTCGTCGTGCACCGCGAGCTCGAGGGTCGCCCCGTGTCGCTGGACCACGTCGCGCCCGGCCCGGGCGTCGCGGCGTCCCTGGGCCGGTCCCTCGCGGCGCTGCACGAGCTGCCCGTCGCGGTCGCGGAGGACGCCGGGCTGCCGGTGTACGACGCCGCCGCGTACCGCGCCCGCCGCCTCGCGGAGGTCGACGAGGCCGCCCGCACGGGCCGTGTCCCCGCGACGCTGCTGCGGCGCTGGGAGGAGCGGCTCGAGGACGTCGCGATGTGGAAGTTCAGTCCCGTGCTGGTGCACGGCGACCTGTCCGCGGACCACGTGCTGGTGGCCGACGGCGCGGTCACGGCCGTCATGTCGTGGGGCGAGGCGAAGGTCGCGGACCCCGCCGACGACCTGGCGTGGCTGCTGGTCGCCGCCCCGCAGGACGCGGTCGACTCGATCCTCGAGGCGTACCAGCTGCGCCGCACCGAGCTCACGGACCCGCACCTCGCGGACCGGGCGCTGCTCGCGGGCGAGCTCGCGCTCGCCCGGTGGCTGCTCTACGGCGTGCGGGCGCAGGACGACGAGGTCGTCGCGGACGCCGTGCAGATGCTGGACGAGCTGGACGAGCAGACCCGCGACGTCCCCGAGCCGGGCACCGCGCCGCTCTGACCTGATCTGACCCGCGCCGGGCGAGGCCGGTGGACGGCTCAGGCCGGGGCGGTGACCGCGAGCAGCAGGCGCTCGATCTCCTCGGCACCGAGCAGCCGCTCCGGGCGGACGGTGCGTCCCGCGCCGACGTAGCAGAACGCCGCGCCCACGCGGTCGAGGGGCGTACCGGTCCACCGGGACCACGCCAGCCGGTACACGGCGAGCTGCAGCTCGCGCACCGCGGCGGACGCCGGGTCGCGGGGCGGGGCGCCGGTCTTCCAGTCGACCACGACGACCGCGCCGGGCTCGTCGCGGCGGTCCGGGTCGGGGAAGACGGCGTCGATCCGGGAGCGCAGCACGTAGCCCGCGACGGTGGTCTCGACGTCGACCTCGACCGCGACCGGGTCCAGCGACGCCCAGGGCGTCGCGAGGAACGCCGCCCGCAGCGCGGCCTCGTCGGCGTCCACCGGGACGGAGTCGTCGTCCGCGCCGGGCAGGTCGTCGAGGTCGACCAGCGCCGGGGACCCGAAGTACCCCTCGACCCACGCGTGGAACTGCGTGCCGCGCCGGGCCTGCGGGGACGGGCGGTTGGGGACGGGACGCCGGAGCGCCCGCGCGAACTCGCCGCCGTCCGCCGCGAGCCGCACCACGGCCGACGCCGACAGGTGGGCGGGCAGCTCGACCTCCGGGCGGGGGCGCGACTCGCTGGCCTGCTCGGCGAGCAGCAGCTCGACCGTGCGGTCCCACGACGTCGGCACGTCGGCGGTCCCGCCCGCGCGGGCCGCGCGCACCGCGTCCGCGGCGAGCTCGACGGGCGCGCGGCGCGACGGGGCGTCCTCGCCGGCGACGACGAACGGGTCCACGGGCCACACGACCGACGCGGACTCCTGCGTGCGGGGGTTCTCCACGCCGTCGTCGGGCTGCACCGCCCACCCGGCGACCCGGGCGAGCCCGGCGTCCACGACCTCGGACAGGAACAGCGACGGCGGGCGCACCCGGCTGCCGTCGCCCCACCACGCCCCGGTGAGCAGCAGCGCCGACCGGGCGCGGGTGAACGCGACGTACGCGAGGCGGCGCTCCTCGGCGACCTGGTGGTCCCCGGCGTCGCGGAGGAACTGCTTGCGCCGCTCCTCCAGGTCCTTCGGGTCGACGGCCCCGGCGACCTCCAAGGTCGGCAGGTCGTGCCGGTCGCCGCGCAGCGGGTACGGCAGCTCGCCGAGCCCGGTCAGCCACGCGGAGTCCGTCGGCCCGTCCTTGCCCTGGGTGCGGGTCGCGGGCAGCCCACCGTCCACCAGCCCGGCGACGGCGACGGCGTCCCACTCCAGGCCCTTCGCGGCGTGCACGGTGATGAGCTGGACGGCGTCGGGGTCCGGCTCGGCCACGGGCATGTCGAGGCCGTGCTCGTGGGCGTCGGCGGACTCCAGCCAGGCGAGGAACCCGCCGAGGCTCGGGTCGTCGGTCGCGTCGGCGTACCGGACGGACACCTCGCGGAACGCGTCGAGGTGCGCCCGCGCCCGCCCGGGCGAGACACCGGGCCGCGCGGCGACCTCGATGTCCAGGCCCCACAGCCGCTCGGCGTGGCCGACGAGCTCCGGCAGGGACAGGTAGGTCTGGCGGCGCACGGCGCGCAGCACCTCGCCGACGGCGGTGACCCGCTCCAGCCCGCCCGGGGTGAGCGACCGGCCGCCGGGGCTGGTCCAGCCGGGCGGGGGCGGGGCGTCGACGGCGTCCACGATGCTGCGCTCGTCCACGACGTCCGCGACGACCGGGCTGGCCTCGGCCGACCCGTCGTCCGCGCCCACCTCGCCCGGGGCTCCCGCAGCACGGTCGCGGGCGACGGCCGCCGCGGCCCGGGCGTCGAAGCCGTGCGCGAGGTGCGCGGACCAGTCGGCGAGCGCGTGCAGGTCGGCCGCCCCGAGCCGGGTGCGGGCGCCGGTGAGCAGCCGCATGAGGGCGTCGCCGCGCGACGGGTCGTGGGCGGCCTGCAGCACCGCGACGAGGTCGACGACCTCGGGCGTGGCGAGCAGCCCGCCGAGCCCGACGACCTCGACCGGCAGGCCCGCGGCCCGCAGCGCGCGGTGCAGCACGGGGAACTGCGCGCGCTTGCGGCACAGCACCGCGGCGGACACGCGTGCGCCACCCGGTGCCGGGGCGCCGCCCCGCACACCGGGCCCGCCCTCGGGACGCCAGCGGTCCGCGACGAACTCCGCAACGGCCTGCGCCTCCTCCTCCAGCGTCGGGGCGAGGTGCGCGACGACCTGCCCGGGCCCGGCTCCGGGGCGCGCGTCGAGCGTCGGCAGCGCGACGCGCGTGCGCCCGGGAGCGCGCAGCGGGGCGGCGACGTGGTTCGCGGCGGCGAGCACGGCGACGTCGTTGCGCCAGGACGTCGACAGGGCGTAGACGGACGCCGGGGACCGGTCGCCGTCGGGGGCGACGTCGGGGAAGTCGGTCGGGAACCGCTCGAGCCCGCCCGCGCTGGCGCCACGCCACCCGTAGATGGACTGGTGCGGGTCGCCGACGGCGGTGACGGGGTGCCCGCCGCCGAACAGCGCCGCCAGCAGCACGAGCTGCGCGTACGAGGTGTCCTGGTACTCGTCCAGCAGCACCACCCGGAACCGGGTGCGCTCCCCCGCCGCGACTTCCGGGACGTCGCGGGCGAGCCGGGCCGCGATGGCGACCTGGTCGCCGAAGTCCAGGGCGTCGGCGGCGCGCTTGCGCTCCCGGTAGGCAGCGACGAGGTCGAGCATCCGCTGCCGCTCCCGCAGCGACCCGACCAGGCGCTTGACCTCGGCGTAGGGAGCGCGCGGCGGCGTGCCGGGCGGGGTCGCCTCGATCGCGTCCACGATCGCGTCGATCCCGGAGCGCGCCCCGGCGGCGTCGAGCAGGTGCTCGTCGAGGGCGCCGGACAGGGTGAGCACGGCCTCGACGACCGTGGAGACGGCGGCGGCGGAGTCCAGGTCCGCGGTCCAGGACTCCACGACCTCGCTGGCGAGCTGCCACTGCGCGGCCTCGCCCAGCAGCCGCGCGGACGGCTCGACGCCGAGCCGCAGGCCGTGGTCCGCGACGAGCGACGCCGCGTAGGCGTTGTACGTCGACACCGTCGGCCGGGCCACGGTCAGCAGCGCGGCACCCCCGGCGTCCTCGGCGGCGGACAGCCCCGGCAGGTGCACGCCCTGCTCCGCGGCCGCGCGCGCGAGGTGCCGCAGCCGACGGCGCACGCGCTCGGCGAGCTCGCCCGCGGCCTTGCGGGTGAACGTCAGGCCGAGCACCTCCTCCGGGGCGACGAGGGCGTTCGCGAGCAGCCACACGACGCGGGCGGCCATGGTCTCGGTCTTGCCGGAGCCCGCACCGGCGACCACCAGGGCGGGGCGCAGGGGCGACTCGATCACCGCGACCTGCTCGTCGGTCGGCAGGTCGCGGCCGAGCAGCCCGGCGATGGCGCGGGCGGACAGCACGGGCTCCGTCATCCGACGACCTGCCCGCCCTCGTCGCGCAGCGGGCAGGACCGGCGCACCGGGCACCGGTCGCACAGGCTGTTCGCCGTGGCGGCGAACGACGACGCGGCCATCCGCTCCGCGACCTCCTCGATGTGGGTGCGCGCCCAGGACGGCGCGTCCGGCGTCTCGGGGCCGAGCCCCGGCTGGGTGCGCAGCGCCGCCTTGGCCTTGTTGACGTCGGACACGAACACGAGCTGCGCCCCGGCGCTGCGTGCGCCCTCGGGCAGGCCCTCGACCGCCCCGGCGTCGACGGCGAGCTGGTACGCGCCGAGCTGCGGGTTGGTCGTCGCCTCCTGCGCGGACGGGGCGGTGCGGCCGGTCTTGAGGTCGACCACCCGCACGGGCACGTCGTCGGGGGCGTCGGGCTGCGGGGTCACCCTGGCGGGATCGGGGTGGGGATCCGACGTCGTGGGCGGGTCGGCGCGCTCGACGCGGTCCAGCGAGCCCCGCACCAGGGCCCGGTCGAGCGCGAGCTCGAAGCGCGCCTCCACCGCCAGGGGCTCGCCCGCGCGCTCCAGGTAGGTCGCGAGGCGCTCGACCATCGCCTCCGCGCGCCGCCGCTCCAGCGTCGCGGGCCAACCGTGCCCGAGGCCGAGCTCCGGCCACCGGCGGTCGAGGTCGGCGAGCAGCTCGGCCCGGCCGCCGCGCGGGTGCTCCTGCGCGAGGGCGTGCACCAGGGTGCCGAGCGACTGCCGGGCGCTGCTCGGCGCGGTCCCGCCCGCGGCCTCGAGGGCCCAGCGCAGCGTGCAGGTGCCCGCGGTCTCGATGCGCGACGGGGACACCGGGACCCGCTGGCCGGGTGCCCACAGCGGGGCGTCGCTCGACGGGGCCGCGAGGCCGTGCCACTCGGCGGGGTCCGCGCCGGGGACGCCCGCGTCGGCCAGCCGGGCGAGCACCGCGACCGCCTCGGCGTCGGGGACCCCGCGGCGCGCGCC
>NZ_RFFI01000238.1 GCF_003696205.1 Cellulomonas triticagri | reverse complement strand
GCTCGGCGGGCGCGCGGGCGGGACGTCCGCGGCCGTGCTGGGCGCCGTCGCGGCGGAGCTGCCCGACGACCTCGCCGAGCGGGACATGCTCGGCGACTCCGGGGCGAACGGGCTGGGTGCCGCGCTGGGCACCGCCGCGGTGCAGGGCTGCCCGCGCCCCGTGCGGCTCGCGCTGCTCGCGGGCGTCGTCGCGCTGACGGTCGCCTCGGAGAAGATCAGCTTCACCCAGGTCATCGCCCGCACGCCCGTGCTGCGCGAGGTCGACGCGTGGGGTCGGCGCCCCGCGGACGAGGTGCCCGCGCGGTGAGCCGCCGGGGCGTCCTGTCCGGTCTGGCGGGCGCCGCGGCCCTGATCTCGGTCGTGACGGTCGTGAGCCGTCTGCTGGGGTTCGTGCGCACGCTGGTCTTCACCGGCTCCGTGGGCGTCGCGACGGTCGGCGACGCCTACATCTGGGCCAACACGCTGCCGAACGTGCTGTTCGAGGTCGCCGCCGGTGGGGCGCTCGCGGGGGCCTTGATCCCGGTGATCGCGGGTCCGCTCGCGCGCGGGATGCGCGACGACGTGTCGCGGATCGCCTCGGCGATGCTCGGCTGGACCCTGGCGGGCCTGGTGCTGCTCGCGGCGCTGCTGGTCGCGCTGGCGGAGCCGCTGGCGGGGCTGGCGCGCGTCGGGGAGTCCGGGTCCGGGCACGACCTCGTGGTGTTCCTCATCCGGGTGTTCGCGGTGCAGCTGCCGTTCTACGGGCTCGCGGTGGTGCTGTCCGGCGTGCTGCAGGCGCAGCGGAAGTTCTTCTGGCCGGCCTTCGCGCCGGTGCTGTCCAGCCTCGTCGTCATCGGCACGTACCTGGGCTACGGCCGGGTGCTGGCGGCGGCGCGGGTGGACGCGGCGACGCCGGACGTCGGCGCGCTGCCGGACGGGGCCGCCGGGCTGCTCGCGTGGGGGACCACCGCGGGCGTCGTGGCGATGAGCGTCCCGCTGCTGGTGCCCGTGTGGCGCTCCGGCGTCCGGCTGCGGCCGGGGCTGCGGTTCCCGCCCGGGGTGGCGGCGCGGGCGCGCTCGCTCGCGCTCGCCGGGATCGGCGGGCTGGTGGCGCAGCAGCTCGCGGTGCTCGCGACGCTCCAGCTGTCGACGCGGTACGGCGGGGACGGCGCGCTGTCGGCCTACCAGCAGATGGTGCAGCCGGTGTACTTGCTGCCGTACGCGGTGCTGGCGGTGCCGCTGGCGACGAGCACGTTCCCGCGGCTCGCCGCGCGCGCGGCCGCCCCGGACCGCGCCGGGTACGCCCCGCTCGCGGCGCTCACCACCCGCGCGGTGCTGGTCGCGGGCGGCGTGGGGGCCGCGATGCTCGCCGCCGTCGCCCCGGCGGCCACGGCCGTCCTGCAGTCGGTCGGCAAGGGCGACTCCGAGCTCATCGGGTCCGTGGCGGTCGCGCAGACGCTGATCGCCCCCGGGCTGCTCGGCATGGGGCTGATCTTCCACGTCTCGCGCGCCCTGTACGCCCTGGAGCGGGGGCGCCTCGCCGTGCTCGCGGCCAGCAGCGGGTGGCTGACGGTCGTGGTCGCGTCCTGGGTCGCCTGCGCCGTGCTGGTGCCGGGCGCCCCGGACGGCCCCGCGACGCTGCGCGCCCTCGCGATCGGCAACTCGGTCGGCATGCTGGTCGCCGGTGCAGCGCTGGTGGCCGTGCTGCGAGCCGCCGCCGGGGCGGACGCCGTGCGCGGGCTCGGGCGGACGCTGCTCGTGCTCGTCGTCGCGGGGTCCGGGGCCGGGCTGCTCGGCCGGTGGACGGTCGACGCGGTGCAGGCCGTGGCCCACGGGCTGCCGGGAGCGCTCGCCGCCGCCGCGGGCGGGG
>NZ_RFFI01000237.1 GCF_003696205.1 Cellulomonas triticagri | reverse complement strand
CGGCCGCCGCGGTGAGCCACCGCCGCCGCGCGGTCCGCCGCAGCGGGACGACGGGGGCGACGGAGGGCACGGGCGCGTCGGCGGGGTCGTCGGTGTCGGCGTCGGCGTCCGCCGGGGCGGCCACGGCCGGACCCGCGCCGAGGATCGCCGCCAGCTCGGCCGCGACCTGCCCCTCGTCGTGCACGTCCGACGCGTCCTGCGCCTCGGCGACGGGCTCGCCGAGCCCCGCGGGCGCCAGCAGGGCGCGCAGGGCGGCGACCTCCGCGGCGGCGAGGTCGTGCTCACGGTCGGTCATCGCGCCCCCTCCCGTCGGCGTCGGCCGCGGCGTCCTGCGCGAGGAGCGTGGCGAGGCGGCCGCGGGCGCGCGAGAGCCGCGAGGTGAGGGCGGTGACGGAGCACCCCAGCACCTCGGCGGCCTCGCCCGGGGTCAGCCCGGCCCAGACGGTCAGGGCCATGGCCTCCCCCTCGGCGGGTGGCAGGTGGTCGAGGAGCCGGCGGGCGCGGTCGGCCGCGGCGACCTCGACGGCCGGGTCGGCGCCGTGCGGACGGGCGGGCTCGGCCGCCGCGACGCTCGCGACCGACCGCAGGGCGCGGTGGTGCTGCTCGCGCACGCGGAGGATCTTGTTGCGGGCGACGCCGAACACCCACGGGCGGAGGTGGTCGGGCCCGTGGGGCGCGTCGGCCCAGCGGCGCCACAGGACGAGGAACGTCTCGGCCACGACGTCCTCGGCGAGGTCGTCCGGGACCTGGCGGCGGGCGTACCCGCGGACCTGGGGCGAGAGCAGGCGGTAGGCGTCGGCGAAGCGGTCGGCGTCGGATCCGTCGGGGACGTCGGGCGCAGCACCCACGTCCCCACCCTGCGCCCCCACGCCACCTCGCACCCGGTCGTCAACACGTCGTCGCCGCCATCGTACGGACCGAGACGGTGGCCACGGAGGTGTTCGAGGTCTGCGCGCCCGTGTTCCAGCACACGCTGGACCCGCCGCCGGACGGCGCGTTGTACGTGCGGACGTCGAAGGCGGAGCGGTTCCACAGGGACTTCGCCTGGGTCAGCGGCGGGTTGAACGTGCCGCCGCTGGACACGGACCAGAACGTGCCGGTGTAGCCGGGCCCGGACCAGAGGCAGAACGCCCCCGGGGAGCACTGGGAGGCGCTCCGGGCGGCGGCGTCGAGGTCGGGGTCCGGCGCGTCGTCGGCCCGGGCGGCGGGTGCGGCGGCGAGCACGAGCACCGCCGCGACCGCGAGCGCCGCGGACCGCGGGCGCCGGGTCGGGCGCTCGGGTCGGGCGCTGCAGGTGGGCACACCCGGGACATCCGAGGAGGGGCGGCGACGGTCACGGAGAAGGCGTGTGAGATGCATCACAGGATGTTCTCAGCCGGAGCACCACTCAGCCCGCCCGGGCACCGCCCCTGCACCCACCCCCTACGCAGTCCGCCCGGGGTCACCGTCGAACGGGCACGTCGAGCACCGCGCGCAGCCCCGGGGCACCGTCCTCGCGGTCGGCGAGCCGCACGTCGCCGCCGTGCTCCCGGGCGACGGCGCGGGCGATGGCGAGCCCGAGCCCGCTGCCCGTCGCCGCGCCGTCCGCCCCCTCGGGCCCGACCGCTCGCACCCGGGCCTCGTCCAGCCGCACGAACCGCTCGAACACCCGCTCCCGGTCGTCGGGCGGGATCCCGGGGCCGTCGTCCTCGACCGCGACCCGCCCGTCCGCGACCTGCACCCGGACCCGGGCGTCCGCGTGCCGCAGGGCGTTGTCGACCAGGTTCCGGACGGCGCGGCCGAGCGCGGCGGCGTCACCGACCGCCGCCCCGGCCCCGCGCACCTCGACCACGGCGCCGCCGCCGACCCCGCCACCCGCACCCGTGCGCGCCAGCGCGACC
>NZ_RFFI01000236.1 GCF_003696205.1 Cellulomonas triticagri | reverse complement strand
GCCCAGCCGTACGCCGCGTACCCGGCGGGCGGGTACCCCGCGCCGTCGGTGTCGCCGTACGCCCCGGGTGCGGCCACGCCGGCACCGGGTGCGACCGCGCCCGCGGACGGCGCCGCGCCCACCACCCCCGACGCGGCGCCCGAGCCGCCGACGCGGTAACCGGCGGTCGCCGGCCGGGGGACAACCCCCGTCCGGCCTCGGGTGGTCCGCCGCGCAGGACGGGGGTCGGACCCGTTCTGACCTGCGGCGGGACTCGCCAGGCTGGTGGTGCGCCCGATCGCCGGGTGCTCGCGCCGAGAGCGCGGAGCCCCGGGGAGCGCCACCATGCCGACCGTCCAGCACGCACCGACCCGGCCCGCACCGCCCGCACCGGTCCGGCCGCGCCCGCTCGCCCCCGCCGGGACGTCGGGCAGGCCCAGCGGGCCCAGCAGGCCCGGCACCCTCGCCCGTCCGGCGGCGCCGGTGCGCCCCGCCCGGGACCCGTTCGTGGACGGCGTCCGCGCGCTCGGCACCGTCCTGGTCGTCGCCCTGCACTGGCTGATGGTCGAGGCGACCTGGGACGGCGCGGACCTCGTGGTCGGCAACGCCCTCGGGCACGGCTGGGCGTGGCTGCTCACGTGGCTGCAGCCGCTGCCGCTGCTGTTCTTCGCCGCCGGCGCCGCCGCCCGGTACGACCTCGCCCGGAACCCCCGGGAGCCGGGGTGGCGGTTCGCGGGCACGCGGCTGCTGCGGATGGCCCCGCCCGTCGTGGTGCTCGCGGTGGTGTGGGTCGGGCTCACCGCGCTGCTGCCCGCCGCCGGGGTCCCGGAGGGCGCGGTCGACCGGGTGGCGCGCATCGTGCCGCAGCCGCTGTGGTTCCTCGCCGTCCAGCTCGGGCTGCTGGCCCTCGCGCCGACGCTGCTGCGGGCGCTGCACCGCTGGGGCGGCGCGCGGGTGCTGCTCGTCGCGGCCGCGCTGCCCGTGGTCGTGGATCTGCTGCGGTTCTCCGACGAGCTGCCCGTGCCCGGCGCGCCCAACGTCCTGCTGGTGTGGGCGGTCCCGTTCCTCGGCGGCCTGCTGCACGCCGAGCACCGGCTGCGCGCCCAGCGGCACCCGTCGGCGCACCCCGGGCGCCCGGTGCGGGCCACCGGCGCCGAGCGCGGGGCGCTCGCGGCCCTCGCCGGGACCGGCCTCGCGGCGACGGTGCTGCTGCTGGCCGTCGGCCCCTACCCGGTGTCCCTGATCGGGATGCCCGGCGACACGATCTCGAACCTGGCGCCGCCGACCGCCCCCGTCGTCGGCTTCGCCGTCGCCCAGGTGGCCCTGGCGCTGCTCGCCCGTGACGCCCTCGGTCGGTGGGCGACCCGTTCCCGGCTGGTCCGCTGGGTCGGGGCGCGCTCGATGGGGCTCTACCTGTGGCACCTCACCGCGATGTTCGCGGTCGCGGGCGTGGTCCTGCTCGCCGCGGGCCGGGTGCTCCCCGAGCCGTGGACGTGGGACTGGTGGACGTCCCGGCCCGCGTACCTCGGTGCGGCCGCGGTGGTCCTGGTGGGCCTCGTCGCGCTGGCGACCCGGGTCGAGCGGTGGCTCGCGCCCGCGCGACGCCCGGCCCGCGTCGGCGCTCCCTCCTAGCGTGGGTGGCGCGGGCGCACCCGGCCCGGCCGTGCCCTGAGTGGTCGCCGGTGTCCGGGATGTCGCACGTTCACGTCGTGTCCGCAGGATCGGGACGAGGCCTGCGCGTGGTCCCCCCGGGGCCTCTCCCCGGCGGTCCCTAGCGTCCGGGTCATGTCGTCCGACCTCGGAACCCCGTACGCCCCCCGCCACGACCGGCGCTCGCGCCGCACCGACCGCCGTCCGTCGGGCCGGAGGCCGCCCCGCCACGGACGCCGCCGCCCCCGCCGGGTGCGCGTCGCGCGCG
>NZ_RFFI01000235.1 GCF_003696205.1 Cellulomonas triticagri | reverse complement strand
CCCGGACTCGACGCCCTCGGCGACGGTCTCCCAGCGGCGCTCGTCGAGCCCCGCGACGTCGAGCCCGAGGGCGTCGGCCCCGGCGGCGCGGGCGGCGGGTGCGACGTGCGCGGCGGTGCCGACGTGCAGGACGACGCGCTCGGCACCGCCGGCGCGCAGCAGCGTGACGGCACGGGCGAGGCGCTCGGAGGCGACGGGCGCGGGGACGGCGCGCAGCCGCGCGTACCCGGAGAACGACGGCAGGGTCCCGGCGACGACGGCGGCGAGCAGCGGCTCGTGCAGCAGCACGGTGGGGCGGGCGCCGGGGACGGCGCGGTGCACGGCGGCGAGGTGCTCGGCGACCCCGGCGGCGAGCGACTCGACCACCTCGGTGACGGCGCCCTCGTCGGCGACGGCGAGGTCACCGCGGGCCAGGTACACCCCGGCGGCGAGGCTGAGCGGCCCGAGGACGGGGACGACCAGCGGGCCCTCCCAGCCGTGGGCGGCGATCGCGAGGGCATCGAGGTCGGCGCGGCGCAGCGCCGCGAGCCGGGTGGCGTCGACGCCGGGGCGGTCGGCGAGCCGCCAGCCGTGCGGGCCGAGTTCGGCGGGCATCTCGACCAGCAGGCCGAGCCCCGCGGCGGTGGCGGTGCCGAACGGCCCGCGCTCCGGGAGGCGCACGGTCCACGGCAGCCCCTCGACGCCGTCGGGCAGGTCGGCGACGTCGCCGAGGACGGTCTGCTGCGCCTCGAGGACGTCGGTGCCGGGCCAGGGCCCGGTGCCGCTGACGGCCGTCACGCGCGGGCCCCGGCGTCGGTGTTGCGCGCGGCGGTCCGCCCGGCGCGGGCGACCGTGCCCTGCCCGAGCACGGTGGCGTCGTCGGGCCCGCCGTACAGGACGGCGGACTGCCCGGCGGCGACGCCGCGCAGCGGTCCGGAGACGGCGATCTCCACGCCGCCGCCGGCGGTCGCGCGGGCCTGGGCGGGGACGGCGGCGCCGTGCGCCCGCACCTGGAGCCGGCAGTCGACCCAGTCCTGCGGCGGGTCGCCGAACCAGACGGCGTCGGTGGCCTCGACGCGGTCGACGTCGAGGTCCTCGGCCGCGCCGACGACGACCCGGTTGTTGACGGGCTCGATGGCCAGCACGTAGCGCGGACGACCGTCGGGCGCGGGGCGGCCGAGCTGGAGGCCCTTGCGCTGCCCGACGGTGAACCCGTAGGCGCCGTCGTGCGCGCCGAGCACGGTGCCGTCGGCGTCCACGACCTCGCCGGGCCGGGACCCGAGCCGGTCGCGCAGGAACCCGCGGGTGTCGCCGTCGGCGACGAAGCAGATGTCGTAGGAGTCGGGCTTGGCGGACACGGACAGGCCGCGGGCGGCGGCCTCGGCGCGGACGACGTCCTTGCTGACGACGTCGCCGAGCGGGAACATCGCGCGGGACAGCCGCGTGGGGCCCATGACGGCGAGAACGTACGACTGGTCCTTGGCGCGGTCGGCGGCGCGGCGCAGCACGGGCGCTCCCGCGTCGTCGGTGCCCGCGGCGGCGTAGTGCCCGGTGCAGACGGCGTCGAACCCGAGGGCGAGCGCCTTGTCGAGCAGCGCGTCGAACTTGATGTGCTCGTTGCACCGCACGCACGGGTTGGGGGTGCGCCCGGCCTCGTACTCGGCGAGGAAGTCGGCGACGACGGTGTCCTCGAACCGCTCGGACAGGTCCCACACGTAGTACGGGATGCCGAGCACGTCGGCGGCGCGGCGGGCGTCCCCGGCGTCCTCGATGGAGCAGCAGCCGCGCGAGCCGCTGCGCAGCTGCGCCCGGTCGCGGGACAGCGCCATGTGCACGCCGACGACGTCGTGCCCGGCGTCCACGGCGCGCGCGGCGGCGACGGCGGAGTCCACGCCCCCGGACAGGGCGGCGAGCACGCGCATCAGGCGGCCCCCGCCCGGCGGTCGGCGGGGCGTCCGGCGGCGAG
>NZ_RFFI01000234.1 GCF_003696205.1 Cellulomonas triticagri | reverse complement strand
GCGCAGCCGGACCGCGTCCGCGGCGGTGTGCAGCGTCAGCGCCGCCGACCAGGCGGGCGGCAGCACCGCGGCCGCGCCCGTCGCGACGACCACGGCGTCGGCGTCCACCTCGGCGGCGTCACCACCCCTGCCGAGCAGGACCCCCACGCCCTCCGGGCGCACCCGCAGGCCCGTCGCCCGGGCGCCGAGCCGCACGTCGTCGGCGAGGGCGAGGGCGTCGGCGCCGAGCTCGTCGGACAGCCACGCCGGGGCGGGCCGGTCCAGCAGGTGCTTGGACAGCGGCGGCCGGTCGTACGGGGCGACGTCCTCCGCACCCAGCACCGTGATCCGACCCGTGAAGCCCTGCGCCCGCAGCTCCAGCACCGTGCGTGCCCCGGCGAGCCCGGCGCCCACGACGACCACCGACCCGACGGGAGCGCGGTCGCCGGCCGCGGCGCTGCCGACGGAGGACGGGAGGGAGGACGAGTGGGTGGACGGGACGGTGGGACCTCCGGGACCAGGCACGACGCCACCGTAACCCCGGCGCGCGGCGGCACCAGGGGTCCGGCCGGCGGCCCAGGGGCGCGCGGTACCCTCGTCCGCGGAGCGCGACCCGACCGGGCCCGCGCCCGACGACCGCGGGAGGTGCGCGTGAGCCACGACGACGCGCTGCCCCCGCCCACCGACGAGCGCTTCGACTCCGAGGGCCGGCCGCTGGACCCGCGCGCCATCGCCCGGGCGTCCCTCGACGCCGACCGCAACTGGTCGCTGTGGATCATCCTGGCCGCCGTGCTGTTCTCGGTGGCGCTGTCGGTCGCGGCCGGGGCGTCCACCGGGGCGCTGTTCCTCGCGGCGTTCCTGGCGTGCTGCGCCGTCGTGCGGGGCGTCGTCCGCGGCGGACCCGCGGCGCTGGTGGTGCGCAGCCGCGTCACCGACGTCACGGTCCTCGCCGGGCTCGCGCTGACCATCGGGATCCTGTCCCAGATCGTCCCCGTCCCCGCCTGAACCCGACGTCCGAGCACGGCGTCGCCCGGACGCGGCGACGCCCGCCGGGCCGGGGGCCGGGCGGGCGTCGCTGTGCTCGGGCGGACGTCAGCGCGTGGCGTGCACCTCGACGTCGACCTCGTCCAGCTCGATCTCCTCGTCCAGGACGTCGTCCTCGGCGGGCGCCGTCGCGAACGCGCGGTACAGCAGGCCCGCGAGCGCGGCGCCGACCAGCGGCGCGACCCAGAACACCCACACCTGGCTCCAGGCGCCCTCGGCGAAGATCGCCGCGGCGGTGGCCCGGGCCGGGTTCAGGGCGCCGCCCGTGACGGGCGTGAGCACCAGCACGAACGCCGTCAGCGCCAGGCCGTACGCGATGCCCGCCTGGTGGTGGCGGCCGCGACGGTCGGTCGCCCCGAGGAACACCCCGACCAGCAGGGCGGTGAGCACGCCCTCCATCAGCAGCGCGGCGACCAGCTCGAAGCCCATGCCGCCGGCGGCGGTCGCGATGGGGGAGTGCTCCCCGAAGCCGTTCGCGAGGGTCGTCATCAGCACGCGCTCGTTGCCCGCGATGGCGGTCAGCGACGACGCGGTGACGAACAGCACCGCCGCGGCGACCGCGCCACCGAGCACCTGCGCGACCCAGTAGGGCAGCACGTGCGCCCACGGCGTCCGCCCGGCCAGCGCCGAGCCCAGGGTGATCGCCGGGTTGAAGTGCCCGCCGCTGACGTGCGAGACCGCGAGGAACGCGGCCACGGTGCCGAAGCCGAACGCCAGGGCCGTGCCCATGCTGTCCGTGCCGGTGAGGGCCGCGAACAGCGCGGTGCCCAGGCCGACGAGCATCACCAGGAACGTGCCGAACACCTCGGCGCCGAGCCGGGCCGCCACCGACGGGCCGGTCACGGTCGCGCGGACGGCGGCGACCGTCACGTCGTCGTCCTCCGGCAGCACGGGCGCGGCACCCAGGCCGTAGCCCGCGGCGGCGCCGAAGCCGGTCGGGACCGCCTCGGGTGCCGGGGCGGCGGCGGGCGCGGGTGCGG
>NZ_RFFI01000233.1 GCF_003696205.1 Cellulomonas triticagri | reverse complement strand
GGCCGCCGCTCGCGCAGGGAGCGGCGGCCGGCGGGCGGTCCAGGCGGCCCGGGCGGTTCGTGCGGCCCGGGCGGCCCGGGGACGGCGGGGTCGGTCACCGGCCGCCCAGGGCGTCGACGGCGGCGACCTCGTCCGCGGTCAGCGTCAGGTCGACGGCCTCGAGGTTGTGCGCGAGGCGCTCGGGGCTGGTCGACTTCGGGATGACCACGACGCCGTGCGCGAGGTGCCAGGCGAGCACGACCTGCCGGGTGCTCGCGTCGTGCGCCGCCGCGATGCCGGTGAGCACCGGGTCGTCGAGGTCGGTGCGCTTGAACGCGCTGTAGCCCTCGACGCGCACGCCGCGCCGCTCGTGCTCGGCGACGAGGTCGGCGTCCCAGTCGGTCGGGCTCCACGGGATCTGGTTGACGGCGGGTGCCTCGCCGGTCGCCGCGATGAGCTCGTCGATCTGCGCGATCGAGTAGTTGGAGACGCCGATGGAGCGGACCAGGCCCTCGTCGCGCGCGGCGATGAACTGCTCCCAGGTGGCCGGGGTGGCCTGCTTGTTCGGGGGCCAGTGGATCAGCCACAGGTCGAGGTGGTCGGTGCCGAGCTCGGCCAGGGACTCCATGAGGGTCTGCCGCTCGCGGCCCGCGTGGTCCGGCGGCAGCTTGGTGGTGACGAAGACGGCGTCGCGGTCGGTGCCCACGGTGGCGAGCGCGCGGCCGACCTCGGCCTGGTTGCCGTAGCCGGTGGCGGTGTCGACGTGCGTGTACCCGAGCTCGAGGGCGGCGGTGACGGCCCGCTCGGCGTCCGTGCCCTCGGCCTGCCAGGTGCCGAGGCCGAGCAGGGGCATGGCGCCCCCGGGCAGCGCGACGGTGGGGATCTGGTGCGGAGTGCTCATGACGTCCATCGTGGCTCAGTCGCCCGCCGGCGGCGAGGGCAGCGCCGTGATCGGCGACGGCGCACCCCGCGCGGCACGGCGGAACTGCGCGGGGGTCTCGCCGGTGAGCCGCCCGAACGTCCGGGTGAACGACGCCTGGTCGTAGAACCCGGTGCGGGCCGCGACCTCGACCAGCGGCAGGTCGCCGGTGGCGAGCAGGGCGGCGGCGTGGTCGACGCGGGCGCGCAGCACGTACTGCTGCGGGGACAGGGCGAACACCCGCCGGACCCGGCGGTCCAGCGTCGAGGCGGAGCACCCGGCGGCCTCGGCCAGCGCCGCCACGGTCGGCGGGTCGTCGAGACGGTCCTGCACGAACGCGGCGACACGGGACAGCGAGGTCACCGTCGCGCCATCGGCATCGCCCGCGCGCAGCGACTGGGAGATGCTCACCAGGCCCACCACCGCCCCGACGTCGTCCCGGACCACCTCCTTGGAGGTGAGGTACCAGCCCGGCGCCCCGCCGGGGCGCCGGATGAGCTCGAGCTCGCGGTGCAGCGACCGGCCCGTGTCGAGGACCTCGCGGTCCTGCGCGTCGTACCGGGCGGCGAGGTGCGGCTCGAACAGCTCGGCGGCGGTGCGCCCGACCACGGCCCGGCGGGAGCGCTCGGGGGTGCGCCGCACGAACGCCTCGTTGACGACGACGTAGCGCCCGGTGACGTCCTTCGCGCAGAACATCGTGCCGGTGAGGTCGTCGCACAGCCGCAGCAGGGCGGGCGTGAGGGCGCGCAGCAGCGCCCGGGCCTCGGACGAGGTCGCGGGGGCGGGAGCGGGCTGCGGTGGACGGAGTTCCATGTCCGGGGCAGCGTAGGCGAGGCAGGTGTCCGGCCCGTGTCACGCATCGGCCGCACCTGACCACGTGATCGGTGCAAGACGGCCACGGGGCCGTCGGGGAAGGATCCCGTCATGACGACGACCGACCGGCCGGCGACCCCCGACGCCGAGCCCACCGCCGCGCCCGCGGCCACCGACCTGACCGCCGACGCCGTCGCGCTGGCGCACCGCTGGATGGCGGCCACCGCCGCCGACGAGACCCCCGCCGAGCGGCGCGCGACCGGTCGCCTCGCGGCGCTGGTCGCCGACCCCGCGGGCCTG
>NZ_RFFI01000232.1 GCF_003696205.1 Cellulomonas triticagri | reverse complement strand
GGCGGACCGGCGCCCGGCCGACCGTCGCACCGGCGGGCGGCGCGCGACCGACTGAGCGGCCGCGCGCCCGCGGCTCAGCCGACCTTGGGCAGCAGGGCCAGGACCACGCGCGCCGACCGGTCGGCGGCGTCGTCCACGTGGGTGAGGAAGTCGTCCGCACCCGCCGGACCGCACAGGTCCGAGATGCCGCGCACGGCCAGGAACGGCACGCCGTACACGTGCGCGACCTGCGCGAGCGCGGTCGTCTCCATGTCCGTCGACAGCCCGCCCGGGAACTGCTCCCGCACCGGGCCGACGAGACCGGCGTCCACGAACGTGTCGCTCGACAGCATCAGGCCCGGGCGCACGGTGAGGTCCCCGGCGTCCGCGCCGAGCGCCGCGCCGCGCAGGGCGGTGTCGCCGTGGTACGTCGCGGGCATGCCCGGGACCTGCCCCAGCGCGTACCCGAAGGCCCGCGCGTCGGCGTTCGTGTAGACGTGCTCCGTCCCGACGACCACGTCGCCGACGTGCACGCCCGCCTGGACGCCGCCCGCGCTGCCCGCGCTGATCAGCGCCGCCGGGGCGGTGCCGCCGCGCGCGGCGGACACCAGGACGAGCGCCGCCGACGCCGCCGAGGAGGCGTTCGCGAGGCCGATGCCGCTGCGGACCAGCAGCACCTCGCGGCCCGCGACCGTGAGCACGTGGTGCTCGGCGCCGCCCACGGTCGTGGCGTCCCCGACCGCGTCCGCGCGGTCCAGGAACGGCTGCGCCTCGTCCGGCATCGCCACCGAGACGACGACGTCCACCCCCGCGAGGGCGCTCACGCGGTCACCTGGCTCCACTCGGCGCGGTGCGCGAGGAACTCCCGCGCGGCGCCCTGCGCGCCCTCCAGCGTGTGGTTGGCACCCCAGCCGCACTGGACCTCGTTGGCCGCCGGGACCTCGTCGGCGCCGGTGATGTCCTCCAGCGTCTGCGCGACGAGCGCCTGCACGTCGTCGTCGGCCCACTCGCCCTGCAGGATCAGGTAGAACCCGGTCTGGCAGCCCATCGGCGAGAAGTCGATGACGCGGTCGCTGTGGTTGCGGGACTTCTCCGCGAACAGGTGCTCCAGCGAGTGCACGACCGGCATCTCGAGGTGGGCCTTGTTCGGCTGCGTGAAGCGCACGTCGAACTTGCTGATGACGTCGCCCGCGGGCAGCACCTTCTTGTCGGCGAGCCGGATGTACGGCGCGGCGACGGTGCGGTGGTCGAGGTTGAACGACTCGACGTTCATGCGGGGCTGGTTCACGGCACTCCTCGGGCGGTGCGGCTGCTGAGTCGGGATCCATTGTGCAGCGCGGGGGCTGACGGCGGTATTCCGGTCAGGATCCGGCCGCAGGTGACGGGGCGCCCGCGTGCTCAGGCCAGGCGCGGCGCGCGCCGGGGGCGCGGACGGGTCGCCGGGGTCGACGCCCGCTCCGTGAGCTCCAGCAGCCGCACCACCCGGGCCCGGTGCGGCGCCCACGGGGCGAGCACCTCGAGCACCTCGTGCTGCTCGACGCGGCGGTCCGCGACGGCCGTGCCGACCAGGCGGGGCAGGTGCAGGTCCCCGACGGACACGGCGTCCGCGTCGCCGAGCACCCGCCGGGTGGTCTCGGCGACCGTCCACACCCCGATGCCCGGGATCGTCGCGAGCCGCCGCCGCAGCTCGACGGGCTGCCCGGCCACCTCCTGCAGCCGCCCGGCCACGGCCGCCGCGCGCAGCACCGCCGACGCGCGCTGGTCGTCGACCCCGGCCCGCCGCCAGTCCCACACCGGCACCCGCCGCCAGCCCAGCGCGTCCGGCGGCACCCGCATGCCCGTCGGGGCCGGGCCGGGCGGGACCGCGCCGTGGCGCAGCAGCAGCCACCGCCACGCGGCGTGCGCGTCCAGGGTCACCACGCGCTGCTCCAGGACCGCCGGGACCAGCGCCCCGAGGACGTCCCCGGTGCGGGGCATCCGCAGCCCCCGCAGCCGGTGGTGCGCGACCGCCAGGCGGCGGTGGCCGCGGGCGTCGAACGTGCGC
>NZ_RFFI01000231.1 GCF_003696205.1 Cellulomonas triticagri | reverse complement strand
CGACGGGACGCTCGGCGGCCTCGTGGTCGGCGGCGTCGAGCCGCGCGACCTGCCGGACCCCGCCGCCGCCCGCGCCGCGCTCGCGGCCGCCGGGTTCGTGGTGTCGCTGGAGGTGCGCGCCTCCGAGGTGACCGCGCTGGCCGACGTGGTGCTGCCCGTCGCCCCGCCGGTCGAGCGCCCCGGCACCTTCGTCAGCTGGGAGGGCCGCGTGCGGCCGTTCCCGCAGGCGCTGACCTCGACCGCCATGGCCGACCACCGGGTGCTGGACGCGCTGGCCGACACGATGGGCGTGACCCTCGGGCTGCGCACCGTGCAGGCCGTGCACGCCGACGCCGACGCGCTCACCACCGGCTGGGACGGCGCCCGCGTCGCCGCGCCGGACGTGGCCGCGGTCGAGCCGCCGGAGGTCCCCGAGGGGCACGCGGTCCTCGCCACCTGGCACCTGCTGCTCGACGGCGGGCGGCTGCAGGACGGCGAGCCGTACCTCGCGGGCACCGCCAAGCGCCCGGTCGCCCGGCTGTCCGCCGCGACCGCGGCGGCCGCGGGCGTCCTCGACGGCGCCCCGCTGACGGTGTCCACCGCCGCGGGCAGCATCACGCTGCCCGCCGTCGTCACCGACATCGCCGACCACGTCGTCTGGCTGCCGACCGCCTCGGCGGGCAGCCAGGTCCGGGACGCGCTCGGCGCGGTCGCCGGTGCCGTGGTCCGGCTCGCCGCCGGCGACGCCGATACCCCCGCCCCCACCGAGGAGGTGCCGGCGTGAGCGCGCTGACCGCCCTGCACGCCGCCCTGCCGGCGGTCGTGCAGCCCGAGACCGGCGTCGTCGCCCCCGGTGCCGCCGACTTCAGCCAGGACGTGTTCTGGGTCTGGCTGCTCAAGGCCGCCGGCATCCTGGTGTTCCTGCTGCTGAGCGTGCTCATCGCCATCTGGTTCGAGCGCCGCGTCGTCGGCCGGATGCAGCTGCGGCCCGGCCCGAACGTGCACGGCCCGTTCGGCCTCTTCCAGTCGCTCGCCGACGCGATGAAGCTGCTGCTCAAGGAGGACGTCACCGTCAAGGCGGCCGACAAGGTCGTCTACCTGGTGGCGCCGTTCATCGCGGTGTTCTGCTCGCTGCTGACCTTCGCGGTGATCCCGTTCGGCCCCGAGGTGAGCATCTTCGGGGTGCTGACGCCGCTGCAGCTCACGGACTTCCCGGTCGCGGTGCTGTACGTGCTGGCGTGCGCCTCGGTCGGCGTCTACGGCATCGTCCTCGGCGGCTGGTCGTCCAACTCGACCTACCCGCTGCTGGGTGCCGTGCGGTCCACCGCGCAGGTCATCTCGTACGAGCTGTCCATGGGCCTGTCGCTGGTCAGCGTGTTCATCATGGCCGGGTCGATGTCGACCTCGCAGATCGTGCACTCGCAGACCACGGTCTGGTGGCTGATCCCGCTCGCCCCGGCGTTCATCATCTACGTCATCTCGATGGTCGGGGAGACCAACCGCCTGCCGTTCGACCTCCCCGAGGCCGAAGGCGAGCTCGTCGGCGGGTACACCACCGAGTACTCCTCGATGAAGTTCGCGTGGTTCTTCCTCGCCGAGTACATCAACATGATCAACGTCTCGGCCGTCGCGACGACGCTGTTCTTCGGCGGCTGGCGCGCCCCCTGGCCGCTGTCCTGGATCGGCGACGGCGTCCTCAACACCGGCTGGTGGCCGCTGCTGTGGTTCGTCGCCAAGGTGTGGCTGTTCATGTTCCTGTTCGTGTGGATCCGCGGCACGCTGCTGCGGTTCCGGTACGACCAGTTCATGAAGTTCGGCTGGAAGGTGCTGATCCCGTCGGCGCTGGTCTGGCTGGTGTGCGTCGCCGTGGTCCAGGGCGTGCGGCAGTTCGTCGCCGTGGACCTGCCCGTCGTCCTCGGCTCGCTCGCCGGGCTGATGCTGGTCGTCATCCTGGCGTCGTTCCTCATCCCGGAGCGCAAGCGCGCCCCGGAGCCGGAGCCCGACACCGGGCCGTTCGACGCCTTCGCCGGCGGCTACCCCGTGCCGCCGCTGCCCGGGCAGGTGCTGCCGCCCTCGCCGCGCGCGCAGCGCCGTGCCGCGCAGGCCGCCCAGGCCGCCGCC
>NZ_RFFI01000230.1 GCF_003696205.1 Cellulomonas triticagri | reverse complement strand
GACGTGCTGGCGCCGATCCAGTCCGGCGACCCGGTGCGGGCCGAGGCCGCGCTGTCCCGCCTGGCCGAGATCGCCGAGCAGATCTCCGAGCCCGGAACCGACGCACGAACCGGACGCGGGTGGACCTACACCATCAACTGGGTGGCCACCATGCAAGCGGCTGCCGGTGCGATGGTCGTCCTCGTCGCCGGTGCCGCGGTCGTCAGCGCGGTGGCCTTCGTGCTCTACGCACCCACTCAGGGCCTCACCCGCTTCGAGCGGGAACTGCGCTCGTCCGCTGTCGTCGCCGCACTGCGATGAGGAACACCGGCGGCTCGCACACTTCGGTCGTGGGGTGCGTCGTGACGTTCGTCGTCGTGGGGGCGTGCCTGATGGTGTCCGTCGTCGCGGCGCTCCCGGCGACGGTCGTCACGAGCTCGTGGGCGCAGCGCACCCAGGTCCGCGTCGTCCTGCCCCAGTCGTGGGCCTTCTTCACCCGCGACCCGCAGACGCCGTCGCTCGTGCTCTACCGGAGCGGCCGAGGTCGTGCCGCGCGCGCTGACACTCTTCCGCAGACGAGCCTCGCGAACTGGCTGGGGCTCTCTCGCTCACAACGTTCGCAGGACACGGAGAAGGCGATCCTCGCGAGCGAGGTCACCGACTGGGTCGACTGCAGCGCTCTCGACGCGGTCGACTGCCTCACCCGGGTCGGCACCCACGCCGCGCAGGAGGTCTCAGGGGTGCGGCGTGACCCGAACTTCTGCGGCACGTACGTCCTCGCTCTCCGGCAGACGACGCCGTTCAACTACCGCCGCGCGAGCCGGGTCGAGGCGCAGCCGACCCGAGCGGCGAAGATCGCGGTCAGGTGCCCCTGAATGCGCCAGCACACGCTCGTCGCTCTCGCTCGCCTACAGGATTCGATCTCCCGGTTCGATTCGCGGCAACCAGCCGTCCAGGTCGGTCGCACGCTCATCGCAGCCAGCCAGATCCTGACCCTCACCGTGACACCGTGGACGCGACTGACTCCGCAGATCCTCGATACACCTGCGGCCCCGATCTGCCGCGGAGTCACCCGACCGTCCCTGTTCTGCCTGACGCCGGACGACCAGCCGGCGATCGCCATCGTCGTCGCGCTCGTCGTGCTCGCCGCGGTGTGCGCAGGGGTGGTCCCCCGCGTCACCGGCTTGGCGCACGCGTGGGTCTCGTACTCCATCGCGGTCAGCCTGGGTCTGCCCGACGGAGGCGAGCAAGCAGCCCAGGTGGTGACCGTCCTGCTGATCGGCCTGACGGTCGCTGACGAACGTGTGATCGCATGGCGTCGCTCGCCCGCGCCTGCGGCCACCTCGGTGACCTCGGTGACCTCGGTGACCCAGGGCATCGCGTTCGCCTCGTGGTGGCTGCTTCGTCTCCAGGTGGCGGGGATCTACCTGCACAGCGCCATCGCCAAGCTCGGTGTCGAGGACTGGGTCAACGGCTCGGCCTTGTACTACGTCGTCCGGGACCCGTCGTTCGGTGCCTCCGGCCTCGTCGGCGAAGCGCTCCGGACCGTGACCTCCACGCCCCTGGGTGTCGCCACGCTCACCTGGGGCACCGTCGTCACCGAAGCAGGACTGGCCGTGCTCCTGCTCATGGGCCCGCGAGCACGGCGACTTGCACTGACCGCCGCGCTCGTCCTGCACGTCGGCATCATCGTGGGCATCGGCTTGTGGTCCTTCGCCCTGATCATGATCGGATCGGTCTGGGTGGCGGCCGACCTGCCCGTACCCGCGCGGAGCGCGAGCGATCGCCCGGTGACCACCATGTGGCGCAACCAGGGTGCCCCCCGGTCCGGGTGACCGCCGAGACGACTCGGTCGGCACGACCAGGTCGGGAACGGCCCGGCGGGCTCGCCTGGCCGGGCCGCTCCCGAGGCCTCCTGCGTCGTCACAGAGATCCGGCGACCGCTGCCGCATCCCGTTCCCGATCGAAGCGGCTGCGCGAAGCGTCGGACACCCACGACGGAACGACGGCCGGGCCAGCGACGTCGAGGGCGTGGGACACGTGGACCGACGCGATCACGTACGCCGCTGACAGGAATCCGCGTCCGGTTCGTGCGTCGGTTCCGGGCTCGGAGATCTGCTCGGCGATCTCGGCCAGGCGGGACAGCGCGGCCTCGGCCCGCACCGGGTCGCCGGACTGGATCGGCGCCAGCACGTC
>NZ_RFFI01000229.1 GCF_003696205.1 Cellulomonas triticagri | reverse complement strand
CGGCGGTCGTCCCGCCGGGGCCCCGCGCCGTGAGCGCGGCGTGCCCCGCGGCGCGGCGGCTGTCCTCGACGTCACCGTGCTGACGCTGGCGGTGCTCGTCGCGCTCACCCCGCTGCTGCCCGTGTACGGCGGCGAGGTGCTGATGGTCCCGGCGCTCGGCGGCGCGGTCGTCGGCGCGGCCACCGGTCTGCTCACCGCCTGGGCGCGCTGGTCCGTGCCCGTCACCACGGCGGCGCTCGTCGGCGTCGTCGCCGTCCTCGGCGGGCCGCTCGCCGCCCCGGGCGACACGCTCGGCGGCGTCGTCCCCACCCCGCAGTCCGTCGCGACCGTCGTGCGCGGCGCCGCGCTCGGCTGGAAGGACGTCCTGACCCTGCAGCCGCCGCTCGGCGGGTCGGGGTGGCTGCTGGTGCCGCCCTACCTGCTCGCGGTGGTCGGTGCCGCCGTCGCCGTGCGGCTCGCGACCGGCTCCGGCCGCGCCGCACCCGCGGCGGCCGTCACCCCGGTCGTCGTGCTCGGCGGGGCGGTGCTCCTGGGTTCGCACACCACCGTCTCGCCGGTCGCCGTCGGCACCGGGCTCGGCGTCGTGCTGCTGGTGTGGGCGTCGTGGCGCTCCGGTCGGTTGCGCGCCCGCCGCCCCGTCGCGCTCGTGCTGCTGGTCGCCCTCGCCGGTGGTGCGGGCGTCGGGACCGCGACCCTCGTGGAGGCGCAGCGCGACCGGTACGTGCTGCGCGACGTCCTCGTGCCGCCGTTCGACCCGCGCGACTACGCGAGCCCGCTGTCGGCGTTCCGGTCCTACGTCAAGGACGACGACACCGTCGAGCTGTTCCGCGTCCAGGGCCTGCCGGAGGGCGCGCGCGTGCGGCTCGCGACCTTCGACCGGTTCGACGGCGTCGTCTGGAACGTCGCGGGCGACGGCTCGTCGCGCGCCTCGGGGGAGTTCCGCCGGGTCGGCGAGACGATCAGCGAGGCGGCGGCGGAGCAGGCCGCGTCCGCCGACGCGAACGGCCGTGACGGCACCCGCGTCGAGGTCGGCATCGAGGTCGCCGAGCTCGACGGCGTGTGGTTGCCGACCGTCGGCGACGCCGTCTCGGTGCGGTTCGCCGACGCCGACGCGCAGTCCCGGCTGCGGTTCAACGACGCGACCGGTGCCGCCGTCCTCACCGGTGGCCTCGGTTCCGGCCTGACCTACACGCTCGACGCGGTGATCCCGACCGAGCCCGACGACGACCGGATCGGCTCCGCCGCCGGGCGCGAGCTCGACCTCCCCGAGCCGCAGGCCGTCCCCGACGCCGTCGTGGCGGCCGCCGCCGACGCCGCGCGGGACGCCGAGACGCCGGTGCAGGTCGCGCGAGCGCTGGAGCAGGCGCTGCACGAAAACGGGTTCTTCTCGCACGGCCTCGCCGACCAGGGCGACTACCCGTCGCTGTCCGGGCACGGCTCCAACCGGGTCGCGACCCTGCTCGACGGCGACCTCATGGTCGGCGACGCCGAGCAGTACGCCTCCGCGATGGCGCTCATGGCCCGCGAGATGGGCCTGCCCGCGCGGGTCGTGATGGGCTTCGCGCCGGGCCTCGACGAGGACGGCGAGCCCGTCGCGGGGGCGGACGCCGACCCCGACGCCCCGGTGGTCGTCACCGGTGCCGACGTCACCGCCTGGGTGGAGATCGCGTTCGCCGGGTACGGGTGGGTCACCTTCGACCCGACCCCGCCCGAGAGCCAGACGCCGCAGGACGAGGAGGACACCAGCCAGGCGGACCCGGAGCCGCAGGTGGCGCAGCCGCCGCCCCCGCCCGCCGACCCGGTCACCCCGCCGCAGGACGACACCGACCAGCCGCAGACCCAGGACAGCGACGACTCCGGCGGCTGGGCGCTGTGGCAGCGGATCGCCGTCGGCGTGGCCGCCGGCTCCGGCGTGCTCCTGCTGCTGCTCGCGCCGTTCCTCGTGATCGCGGCGATCAAGGCCCGACGGCGGCTGCGCCGTCGCCGCGACCCCGTGCCCGCGCGGCGGGTCGTCGGCGGCTGGCAGGAGGTCCTCGACCTCGCCACCGACCTGCGGCGCGACGTCGACCCCGTCGCCACGCGCCGCGAGGGCGCGCACGCGCTGCTGCTCGGGTTCACCACGGTGCCCGAGCCGGAGGAGCCGCGCGGTCGGCGCAAGCGGCGGGCCCCGAAGCCCGCACCCGCGCCCACGCCC
>NZ_RFFI01000023.1 GCF_003696205.1 Cellulomonas triticagri | reverse complement strand
TCCGCCGCCGGGTCGGCGGCGGACAGCCGCGCGAACGCCTCGTCGTGGGGGTCGGTGCCCGACCCGTCCTGCTGCTGCTCGCGGTGCTCGTCCACGGCCCGCCCCTTCCTGCCTGCCGGCGCCCCACCGGCGCCTCCACCCTGTCTGTGTGCCCGGGGGCCCGGACCTTGCACCGGGCGGGCGGCGTCCTCAGGCGGTCCAGGCCTCGCGCAGCCGGGCGCGGGCCCGGGACAGGGCGGCGTCGGCTCCGCCGCGCGAGATGCCGAGCACCACCGCCAGGTCGTCCCCGCCGAGTCCCTCCCAGGCCGTGAGCAGCAGCACCTGCCGGTCGCGCGCCCCCAGCCGGCCGAGGGCGGTCCGCACCTGGTCGTCGCGGACCGCGAGCACGGCGGGGTCGGCGGGATCGGGCTCGTCGGGCACCTCCGCGACCGGCACCGGCCGCCCCTTGCGCCGGTGGTTCGCGAGGACGAAGCCCGCCGTCCGGTACAGCCACGGGAGCTCCGCGCCCTCGGGCACCTCGGTCCGGCGGCGCCACGCGACGGTCAGCACGTCCGCGGCGAGGTCCTCGGCGTCGTCGGCCGCACCGCGCCGCAGCAGGTACCGGTGCACCGCGGTGGCGTGCTCCCGGAACAGGTCCTCGAACCACGCGTCGCCCCGCTCGCCGACCGCCCCGTCCACCTCGGGCCCGGGCCCGGGCTCGGCAGGTCCGGCGGGGTGCTCGTCGGTGCGCACGGCGCGTCCTCTCGGTCGGGCGGCGCCGGGCGGGGTCCGGCTCCTGCCCCCACTGTGTCGCGACGCGGCCCGTCCTTGCAGGCGGCGCGCGACGGGTCGTCAGCGGGGCTCGGGGCCGACCGGGGAGATGCCGAGCTCGTGCACCAGCAGCAGGAACGCGCGACCGTAGGGCGTCTCGGCGGTCTCCCGGCGCACACGGTGCCAGTCGACCTGCTCGCGCAGCGCCCGGACCATCGCGATCATCCGCGTGAAGTCGCAGTAGTGCTCCCCGAGCACGCGCATCTTCGCCGAGATGATGTCGGTGGCGTCGAGCACCGGCATCCGGACCGCGAGCACCTCCATGACGTCGCTGCGGTCCAGCATCTGCCCCGTGATGGGCTCCCCCACCATCCGGAACAGCACGTCGACCATCGCGTCGTGGTGGAACGCCTTGAACAGCCAGTTCTCCGCCGGTTCCCGCACGTCCAGCCCGGCGGCGGCCAGCGCCTCCTGCGCACGGGTCACGTCCGTCTCGGCGACCGCGAAGTCCGCGTCGTGGTCGGGCTCCGGGGCGCCGCGCGCCCACGCCGCGTACCCGCCGACCAGGGCGAACGGGATCCCCGCGTCCTCGAGCGCGACGGCGGTCATCCGCAGCGCGTCCTGCAGCGCCGTGCGCGGGTCGGGCGGGTCGGCGGCCCCCGGGCCGACCTCGGCCCCGACGGCTGCGCTGGTCGCGGTCCCGGAGTCCATGGGGCCGATCGTGCCCGACGACGCGCGCGCCCGCAGTCCGGCGGGAAGAATCGCGGACGTGCGACTCGCGACGTTCAACATCCTGCACGGCCGCGGCCTGAGCGACGGCAAGGTCGACCTCGACCGGTTCGCCGCCGCGGTGCGCGGCCTCGACGCCGACGTCCTCGCGCTGCAGGAGGTGGACCGGGACCAGCCGCGCTCGCACCAGGCGGACCTCACCGCCGTCGCGGCCGAGGCGATGGGCGCGACGCACCACCGGTTCGTCGCGACGTTGCACGGACACCCGGGGACGTGGACCGCCGCCACCGGCGAGGACCAGCCGGACCTCGCCGCCTACGGCATCGCCCTGCTGAGCCGGTACCCGGTCACGGCCTGGCGCGTGCTGACCCTGCCGACGCTGCGCCGCCGGGTGCCGATGGTGCACCGCGGCACCCGGCGCCCCTCGCTGGTGCAGGACGAGCAGCGCGCCGCCCTCGCCGCGGTCGTGGACACGCCGGACGGACCGGTGACGGTGGTGAACACGCACCTGACGTTCATCACCGGCTGGAACGTGCTGCAGCTGCGGCACCTGGTGCGGGCGTGCCACGCGCTGCCCCGCCCGCTCGCGGTCACCGGCGACCTCAACCTGGAGGGCGGCACCCCGGCCCGGGTGTCGGGGTGGCGCTCGGCGGGCCGGGCGGACACGTTCCCGGTCGAGGTGCCGGACCGGCAGATCGACCACGTGCTGCTGGACGGGGACGTGGCGCCGCGCAGCGAGCCGATCTCCGTGGACACCGGCATGTCCGACCACCGGGCGCTGGTCGTCGACCTCGCGCCGGGTCGCGCCCTCCGCTGACGGCTCGGGAGGTCGGTCGGGTCAGTCGGCCTCGGGGTCGACCAGGAACCACACCGTCTTGCCGTCGCCGTCGTGCAGGTCGACGCCCCACGTGCGGGACAGCGCCTCGACCAGCGCCATGCCGCGCCCGCTGACCGCCGTCGGCTCGGGGTGCTGCACCTGGGGCCGCGCGGGGCTCTCGTCCGAGACCGCCACCCGGACGCCGCGGTGGTCGATCCGGACGGCGACGCGCACCTGCCCGTGCTCGGGTCCGTGCACGACGGCGTTCGCCACGACCTCGCCGGTCAGCAGCTCGATCACCTGGTTCGCGGAGCCCGAGACACCGGCCACCGCGACGCGGTGCATGATCCAGTGCCGGGCAGCACGAGGGGCCTGGCGCACGGCGTCGAGCACCAGCTCGTCGTGCTCCGCACGCGCGTCCGCACGCCGTTCTCCCGGCGCGGAACGGAGATCCCTGACGTCACCCACCCGCCTACTGTGCCCGACGGACGGCCGCTCCGCCGCGCGAACGACACGCCGGACGGCACGACGCGACGCGGATCACCCCACGGCACGGACGGGCACCGAGCCCGCCAGGGGGTACCGCGCGGGCGCTCGGCGGACGTACCGTCACCGGGCACGGGCCGTCGTCCGCGCCACCCGCCCAGCCGCCGCGGAGGTCCTGCGATGCCCGTGCCCGACCGAGAGGGCGGCCCGACGGCGGCCCCCGCGAGCCTCACCTTCGGCACCGCCGCCGGGCGCGGCACCCTCCTGGCGACGGTGCTCGGCTCCGCGCTCGTCTTCCTCGACGGCACCGTGGTCGGCATCGCCCTGCCCGCCATCGCCGCCGACCTCGGCGCCACCAGCGCGGGACTGCAGTGGACGGTGAACGGGTACGCGCTGACGCTGGCGGCGCTGCTGCTGCTCGGGGGCTCCCTCGGCGACCGGTTCGGGCGGCGGCGGCTGTTCCTGATCGGCACCATCGCGTTCGCGGCGGCGTCAGTCCTGTGCGCGGTCGCGCCGACGGTCGGCCTGCTGGTGGCCGCCCGCGCGGTGCAGGGCGTCGGCGGCGCGCTGCTCACCCCGGGCTCGCTGGCGATCCTGCAGTCGTCGTTCGCGGAGCGGGACCGCGCCCGGGCCATCGGCGCGTGGTCCGGCCTGGCGGGTGCGGTCGGGGCGGTCGCGCCGTTCCTGGGCGGCTGGATCGTGGAGCACGCGGGGTGGCGGTGGGTGTTCGGCATCAACATCCCGCTCGCGGCGCTCGTCGTGGTCGTGGCGGTGCGCTGGGTGCCGGAGTCCGTCGACGCGGAGGCACCCGGCGGGCTGGACGTGGTCGGCACGGCGCTCGCCGCCCTGGGCCTCGGGGCGCTGACCTGGGCGCTCACCGCGTGGTCCGAGGCCGGTTCCCTCGACGCCACCACGGCGGCGGTCGGCGCCGGCGGGGTGCTCGCGCTGGTGGCGTTCCTCGTCGCCGAGGCGAAGCAGCGCTACCCCGCCCTGCCGCTGGCGCTGTTCCGGTGGCGGCCGTTCGCGGCGGTGAACCTCGCGACCCTGCTGGTCTACGCGGCCCTGTCGGGCGTGTTCTTCTTCCTGCCGATCACGTTGCAGGTCGTCACCGGCTGGTCGCCGCTGGCCGCGGGCATCGCGTCCCTGCCGGTGACGCTGCTGATGCTGGCGCTGTCCGCGCAGGGCGGCGCGCTCGGGGCCCGCATCGGGCCGCGCATCCCCATGACGGTCGGGCCGCTGCTCGCGGGCGGCGGCGCGGCGCTGCTCGCCGGGATCGGCCCCGGGACGACCTACGTCACCGGGGTGCTGCCGGGCGTGCTGCTGGTCGGCGCGGGGCTGGTGCTCACGGTGGCGCCGCTGACCTCGACCGCGCTGTCCGCCGCGCCCGACCACCTCGCGGGGGTGGCGTCGGCGACGAACAACGCGGTGTCCCGGGTCGCGGGCCTGCTGGCGGTCGCGGTGCTGCCGCTGGTCGCGGGCGTGGGCGCGGGGCTGTCCGACCCGGCGGTGCTGGCGGACGCGCACCCGGTGGCGATGCTGGCCTGCGCGGTGCTGATGGCCGGGGGCGCCCTGGTGAGCGCCGTGGCGATCCCGACGACCGCCGCCGGGGTGCGCCCGCCCGCCGCGCCGCGCACCTGACGCCCGCGTGTCGGTGGGCTGGCCGATGATGGGGCCATGCCCGACTACGTCGCCCACCTCACCGTCCCCGACGTCCCCGACGACGAGACGCGCGCCGGGATGGCGGACGCGCTCGGGGCGCTGCGGGACGACGCCCCGCCCGCCTTCGCCGGGCCCGCGCCGGTGACGTTCGTGCTGCGCGGCGAGGCCCCCGACCTGGAGACCGCGGTCCGGGCCGCGCACACGCACGCCGCCGAGATCCTCGACGACCTCGCCTGGGAGGTCACCGTCGAGGTGCTCGGCTGACGGCCCTCAGTCCGCGAGGTTGTCGCTGAGCACGTCGAGCACGTGGTCGTGGATCTCCGCGGCCGCGGCCCCCGACCGGTCGGCGACGACGGCGACCAGCGACTCCACCAGCACGGCCAGCGCGATCCGGGAGGTCCGCTCGAGCTCGCGGGCGAACGTCGTCGCGGCAGGTGCGACGACCAGCTCGACGTCCGCGAGGTCCGCGAGCGGCGAACCGCGGAACGACGTCACCGCGACCACGGTCGCGCCGCCCTGCCGCGCGGCGCGGGCCACCTTGAGGCTCGCCTCGTTGGCCCCCGACCCGCTGAGCACGACGCACCCGTCCCCCGGTGCGAGGCCGCGCGCGGCGATCTGCTGCCCGATGGAGTCCGCCACGAAGTCCGCGGGCCGCCCCACGGCGGTCAGCCGCATCGCCATGTCGGTCGCGAGCGGCGCCGACAGCCCGTTGGCCAGCACCAGCAGCCGCCGCGAGCCGGTCAGGGCGTCGACGGCCCGCTCGACGGTGGCCTCGTCCAGCACCGCCGTGATCTGCGGGAGCGCCGCCGCGAGCGCCGCGATATCGCCCCGCAGCCGCCCGAGCGCGCTGGTGCCGTAGTCGACCTCCCCGCCCGCGTGCGCGAGCTCGGCCGCGAGCGCCACCCGCAGCTGCGGGTAGCCCTTGTAGCCGATGCTCTGGCAGGCGCGCACGACGGTGGACCGGCCGACGCCGATCCGGTCGGCGACGTCCTGCGCCGTGGACTCCACGACGAGGTCGGGCCGGGCCAGGACCTCCTCCAGCACCCGCCGCTCGGAGGCGTGCAGGCTGGGCAGCGCGGTGCTGATCCGCACCGTGGGGTGCGCGACGACGTCAGGGCTGGACGGCACGGGCACGGGCTCCCTCCATGATGCGGCGGCGCAGCGCGCCCGAGGCGGCGTCGATCGCGACGGTGACGACCACGACGACGATGAGCAGCACGCCGACCGTGGACCACTCCCGGTACTGCGTGTACGAGGTGAGCATGTCACCGATCCCGCCGACGCCGATGAGGCCGAGCACGGCGGACGAGCGCACGTTGATCTCGAACCGGTAGAGCCAGAACGACCCGAACGCGGGCAGCACCTGCGGCCACACGCCCCAGCGGAGCACCTGGGTGCCGGAGCCCCCGGCGGCGCGCACCGCCTCGACGGGACCGGGGCCGATCCCCTCGATCGCCTCGTAGCCCCACTTGCCGAGCGTGCCGATGCCGTTGACCGCGAGCGCGAGCGCCCCGGTCAGCGGGGTCAGTCCGGTGACGGACAGGATGACGATGGCGATGATGATCTCGGGCACCGCGCGGATCACCGCGAACAGCAGCCGCAGGGCGCCGCGCACCGGGGCCGGGCCGTGCCCGCGCGCGGCGAGCAGGCTCAGCGGTGTGGCGACGAGGATGCCGAGGACGGTGCCGAGCCAGGCCATCGCGACGGACCGCCAGGTCTGCCACAGCGCCTCGGGCAGCTTCGACCACTCGGGGGCCGCGAACATCAGCCCCAGGTAGCGGACGACCTCGGACGGCAGGTCCGACAGCCGACCCCACTGGATGTCGACGGACCAGAACGCGAGCACGACGACCACCACGACGGCGGCGGACAGCGCCCGCACGGCGAGGCGCGACGGCCGGGCGGGCAGCGCCACGTCCCCGGCGAGCACGCCCCGGCCACCCCGGCTCGGGCGCACGGCCGCCGGGGCGGTCACACCAGCCTCCGGCGGACGGCGCTGCTGACGGCCTCGAGCACGAGCACCACGACGAGGATCTCCAGGATGATGAGGGACAGCTGGTCGTACCGGTAGAACGAGCGCACGGCGTCGATGAGCAGGCCCATCCCGCCCGCGCCGACGAGGCCGAGCACCGAGGAGGCCCGGACGTTGAGCTCGAGGACGTAGAGCAGCTGGGTCCAGAACCCGGGCATCATGTCCGGCACCACGACGGCCCGGTTGACCCGCGACTGCGTGCCCCCGGCGGCGAGACCGGCCTCGATCGCCCCGGTGTCGGCGGCCTCCAGCTGCTCGGAGACGAGCTTGACGACGATGCCGACGTCGAACAGCACCAGGGCGAGCACGCCGGGCAGGGCGCCGACGCCGACCATCGCGACCAGCACGGACGCGTAGAGCAGGTCCGGCACGGCGCGCACGACGTTGAGCACGGCACGCACGGCGCCGCGCAGCAGCCGGTTCGGGTTGGTGGTCCGGGCCGCCCACAGGCTCAGCGGCAGCGACACCGCCCCTGCGACGGCGGTCGCGATGACGGCCATCTGCAGGGTCTCCAGGAGCGGGGCGACCGTGCGCGGGAAGAACGCCCAGTCCGGCTGCAGCAGCGCGACGACCTTGTCCGCGCCGTTGCGCCAGCTGCGGGCGACGGCGCCGAGGTCGACCTCCACGCCGAGCCCGGGGACGAGCGTGAGCGCGGTGATCCCGAGCACCACCGCCCAGCCGACGACGACCCGCCACCGCCCGGCGGGACGCGCGGGCAGCACGGCGGCGGGCCGGGGAGCCGCCGGCCGCGCGGGCAGGACGGCGCTCACGTGCCGAGCACGTCGTCGGGGCGGATGGACCGGCCGTAGATGTCCTCGAACACCCGGTCGCTGGCGTCCGCCGCGGAGCCGTCGTAGACGACCTGCCCGGCCCGCAGGCCGATGAGCCGGGTGCCGTACTCGCGGGCGAGGTCCAGCAGGTGCAGGTTCACCAGCACGGTGATGCCGAGGTCGCGGTTGATCCGCCGCAGGTCCGCCATCACGCCGTGCGCGGTGGGCGGGTCGAGGCTCGCGACGGGCTCGTCGGCCAGCACCGCGCGCGGCTGCTGGGCGAGCGCCCGGGCGATGGCGACGCGCTGCTGCTGCCCGCCGGAGAGGTGGGCGGCGCGGTGCCAGGCGCGGTCGAGCATGCCGACCCGGTCCAGGGCCTCGGCGGCGACCGCCGTGTCCGCGGCGGTGTGCGCGCCCAGGAGGGTGCGCCACGCCGGGGCGTGCGCGACCCGGCCGACCAGCACGTTCTGCAGCACGGTGGCGCGTCCGGCCAGGTTGAAGCCCTGGAAGATCATGCCGACCTCGCCGCGCAGCGCGCGCAGCGCCCGGCCGCGCGCGGCGGTCACGTCGTGCCCGCCGACCTCGACGGTGCCGGAGGTGACCGGCACGAGGCCGTTCAGGGTGCGGATGAGGGAGGACTTGCCGGAGCCGGACAGGCCGACGACGGCCACCATCTCCCCCGCCGCGATGTCGAGGGACACCCCGTCGAGCGCCACGACGCCGTTCGGGTACCGCACGACGACGTCGCGCAGCCGGACGGGCCACGGCGCCGCGGCCCCGGCGGGGGTGCCCGCCGGGGCCGCGGAGGTGAGCGGTGCGCTCACTGCAGGCCGAGCTTCTCCGCCGCGCGGGCGACGACGTCGAGGGACGCCGGGTCGGCCGGGGCGAGCTTCGAGATGGAGTAGATGTCGGTGAGGACCTGCGAGCCCTCCTCGGTGTTCGAGTAGTCCTCGAGCGCCGTGGAGATGCGGTCCTGGAGGTCCTGCGACAGCGACGACGACAGCGCGACGCCGTCGTTCGGGATCTCCTCGGTGAGGGCGAACACCACGACCTTCTGGCCGACGTCCGGGGTGTCCTTGACGACGATGCTGCGGGCGTCCCAGAACGAGAAGCCGACCTCGGCGTCGCCGTTGTAGACGGCGAGCACCGAGGCGTCGTTGGCGGCGACCGGGATCTGCTCGATATCGGCGTCGGTGTCGAGGCCCGCCTCCTGCAGCGCGAGCACCGGGTAGATGTAGCCCGCGGGCGACGCCGGGCCGAGCAGCGCGACCTTCGCCCCCGCGACCTTCTCGATCGAGTCGAGCCCGGCGGGGCCCTGCATCGCGTCGGCGCCGTTGCAGAACAGCATCCCGTCGCGCTCGACCGGCTCGTCCTCGCAGTACTTGTCCGGGTTGTTCGTCATGAACTGCGCCGGGTAGGAGATGTTGCCGTTGCGCTCGGTCTGCAGCACGACGCTGGCGTCGTACATGTCCGCCGCCTGCCACAGCTGCAGCGAGGGCAGGAAGCCGATCTGCGCCTGGTCGGCGCCCATGGCCTCGACGGCGGCCTGGTAGTCCTTGGAGACGACGCCGGTGACCTCGATGCCGAGCTCCTCGGTGAGGAAGTCGGTCAGGGGCGCGGCGGTGTCGACGAGGCCGTTCTGGTCCTGGGACGGGACCAGCGCGAGCGTCAGCGACGTGGGGTCGGCGGCGGTCTCGCCGCCGGCGGGCGACGCCTCGGCGTCACCGGAGGAGCAGGCGGCGAGCGTGAGCGCGGCCGCGGCGAGCAGGGCGGCGCCGGGCAGGACGTGCTTCGACATGGTCATCCTTCACTCGTGATCCGCTCGGGGACCCGGGCGGTGGGGGTGGTGCTCGGTGCGGTGGGCGGGACTGCGCCCGTGCGGACCCACTCGCGCAGCGCCGGGTACAGGTCCGGCAGGGCGGGCACGGTCCAGGTGGGACGGGCCTCCGGCGGCGGGCGCCGGGAGATGAGGGCGGTCGTGTGACCGCGGGCGGCGACGGGCGCGAGGTCGTTGACCCAGACGTCGCCGACGCTGAGCACCCGGGTGCCGGCGCCGTCGGGGCGCACGCCGCACCGGTCGAGGACGGCGTCCATGCCGCCGGGCTTGCCGACGTCGGTGAGCACCGCGTCGAGCAGGCCGGACAGCCCGAGCGCGGCGAGCGTCTCGGTCAGGCGGATGTCCGGGGCGTTGGTCGCGAGGACGACGCGGGCCTCGGTGCGCACCTCGGCGAGGACGGCCGCGAGGCCGCGCGGGGCGGCGACCGGGGCCTCGGGGGTGCCGAGGGCGTGCCGGCTCGCGAGGTACGCGGCGGACAGGGCGAGCGGGCCGATGCCGTGCCGCTCGGCGAGCACCCGGACCAGGTCGTAGCCGTCGAGCGGCAGCAGCCGGTCCGTGGTCGCCGGGGCCCGGCCGCCCGCGCGGCGCCCGGTCGGGGCGGGGTCGTCGACGGTGTCGAGCGCGGCGGCGACGTCGGCCCGGAACGCCGCCGCGGGGGCGGGGTCCAGGCTGCCGGAGGCGGCGCGGGCGTACGCCAGCACCGGTCCGTGCCCGACCGCGACGGTGCCGTCGAAGTCGAGCAGGAGGAGGGTGTCGGTTCGGCTCACGGATCGCCTTGCGTGCGGGGGCGTGCGGCGAGCGCAGCCCGGTGGAGAACGCCCGTGTGGACGCACCGTCCACGCTAGGGGTACCCCATGGACGGTTTCACCACGTCCGTGTGAACTCCAGGAGAACTCTCGCGCGCGGCATGGCCGAAGGCCCCGTCCCCGCCCGGGGCGGCGTCGACGCGCCGCTAGCCTGCGCGGGTGCCCACCCCCGCCGACGACCACGCGCTCGCCGCGCTCGACGCCGCCGCCCGCACCGACGACCCCCTCGCCACCGACGGACCGCTCGGCTGGCTCGTCGCCCAGGTCGTCGCCGACCGCGAGCGCGGCACCTTCGGCCGGTGGGCCCGGTCGACGGTGGTCGACGAGCACACCCGCGCGCCCGTCCTCGACCGGGCGGTCCTCGCGCGCCTCCAGGTGCTCGCCGGGCTGCCCGTCGAGTTCCCCGGCACCGACGCCGGGCTCGCGCACGTCTACGGGTACCTGCTGTCCACGGTGCCCACCCCGTACGGGCTCAAGCGCGACCGGTGGACCGGCGGCGCCCTCGCCGTCGCCCTCGGCCTCGACCCGCGGCACCTGCTGCCCTGGCACCGGCCCGACGACCGGACCCTGCTGCAGCGCGTCACCGACGCCGTGCTGCCCGTGCTCGCGGCACCGGACGGCCCCGGCACCCTGCTGCACCGGGACGACCCCGTCCCGGGGACGGCCGACGCCCTGCGCACGGTGGTGCACCGTGCGCAGGGCGTCGGGGGCGGGGCGCTGGTCTACGGGCTGGTCGGGCCGGACGGCGTGCGCCCGGTCACCGCGTTCCCCGTCGAGGCGACCCCGCGGTGGCTCCGCGAGACCCGGGCCCTCCCCCCGGTCCCGCGGTACAACGTCCTGCTGGACCCCGCTCAGCGCGGGGCGTCACCGTCCGCGGGCGGCGCCGGGTAGGGCTGCTGGCCCGGGTACGGCTGCTGCGCGGGGTACGGCTGCTGGGCCGGGTACGCCTGCGGGAACGACGCCGCGTAGGCGGACGGGCCGTGCGTGCGCGCCACCCAGTCCTGCCCCGGCATGAAGATCCACAGCAGCGGGTAGATGAGCAGCGGGCTGCCCGGCAGCACGATCAGCACGATCAGGAACAGCCAGCGCATCGGCCAGGCGTCCATGCCGAAGCGGCGCGCGAGCCCGGCGCAGACGCCGCCCAGCACGCGCCCGTCCTGCGGCCGGACCAGGCCGCTGCGCCACATGGTCTCGTAGATGCCGGTCATCGTCGTCACTCCCTGTCGGTGCTGCGGATGGTCGTCGCCGTGGCGACAACCCCTACGGTGCCGCGCCGGGCCGCCCCCGCACATCCGGGACGGACCCTGGGGCGACCCTGAACCGCACCCTGACCCGGCCACCGCTCAGGCGGCGACCACCCGGACCCCGTCCGGGTGCACCGCGAACCGCACCGCCCCCAGGTCGGCGACCACGAGGTCCGCGCCGCCGCCCGGCCCCGCGGCGTGCGTGGTGCGCAGCGCGAGCGTCGCCGCGCCCGCCGCGCGACCCGAGCGCACCCCCGACTCCGCGTCCTCGACCACCAGGCACCGGCGCGCGTCCACGCCCAGCGCCGCCGCACCGCGCAGGTACGGCTCCGGGTCCGGCTTGCCGCGCTCGACGTCGTCCGCCGTCACCGTCCGCGGCGGGGCCACCAGGTCCACCGCGCCGAACCGCGCCGCCGCCAGCGCGGACCCGCACGAGGTCACCACCGCGCACCGCCCCGCCGGGGCCAGCACCGCCAGCGCGTCCGCCGCACCCGGCAGCACCTCGATGCCCGCGACGTCCGCGATCTCCAGCTCCACCACCCGTGCGAGCGCCGCGTCCCGCACGTCCTGGGGACGGTCCGCGAGCAGGTCGTCGATGATCGCGCGCGCCGGGACGCCGTGGAACGCGAACGGGCTCATCGGCCCGGTCGGCATCCCGAACTCCTCCGCCAGCCGCAGCCAGCAGCGCTCCACCGAGCCCGTGGACGAGATCAGCGTGCCGTCCATGTCGAACAGCACGGCGTCGAACGTCTCGGCGAGCACGTCGCGCGCGGGCGCGGCGTCGGTGGCGGCGGGCGGGGCGGGCTGCGGCGTCGTCATGCCCCGAGCCTCGCACGCCGACGGCGGGCCGCGCCGGGTGGCGCACCCCGCCTCAGGGCACCTCAGGCGGGCCTCAGGGGCACCTCAGGCCCGGAGCCCGCGCCGTGCGACGCGAGGTACGCGACGGTCGCCCGATCCGGGCACCGGTGCCTCAGCAGCAGGGTGGAGGCATCAGGTCACGACGAGGACCGGCGGGCCCGCCCGGAGGGGGCGGGCCCGCCGGGGAGGGCGGGGGACGAGATGGACACGGTGTGGGGACCGGCGCTGGACGCCGAGGTGGCCTACCGGCGCGAGGTGGTGCGGGCCGCGGTGCGCGGATCCGACCTGGGGTGGCGCTGGCGGCGCCGTCACCGCCGGTGACGGGGGCCGGGGCGCGCTGCGCCGCGCGGGGCGGACGGGGCTGACGGGTGTCGGTGGGTGCTGCCACGATCAACCTCGTGACCCGGTCCGCGCACGCCTTCGTCGCCCGCGCCGAGCAGGTGGACGTCCTGCTCGGGGCGGTCGAGCGCGCGGGCCGCGGCGAGCCCGGGCTCGTGCTGGTCGGGGCGGACGCGGGCGTCGGCAAGACGCGGCTGCTCACCCACCTCGCCCGGCTCGCCGCCGAGCGCGGCGCCACCGTGGTGACCAGCCACGCCGTCGACCTCGGCGAGATCGGGCTGCCGTACCTGCCGTTCGCGGACGCGCTCCTGCAGCTCGCCGAGGCCGACCCGGAGGGCGCCGCGCAGGTCGCCGCCACCCGCCCCGCGCTGCGGCGCCTGGTGCCCACGCTCCCCGGGGCGTCGCCCGGTGCGCCGCCGCCGGGCGCGGCGGACGAGCAGGGCGAGCGGCTGCAGCTGTTCGACGGGGTCGCGTCCGTGCTGGCGTCGTCGGGCCGGGCGGGCGCACCGCTGGTCCTGGTGCTGGAGGACCTGCACTGGGCCGACTCGTCCAGCCGGGACCTGCTGCGGTACCTCGTCGCGCGCCTGCGGTCGGAGCCGGTGCTGCTCGTGGCGTCGTACCGGGCCGACGACCTGCACCGCCGGCACCCGCTGCGCCCCGTGCTCGCCGAGCTCGGGCGGCACCCGCGAGTCGAGCGCCTCGACCTGCCGCCGTTCACCCCGGACGAGCTGCGCGACTTCACGACCGCGCTCGCCGGGCACCCACTGCCGGCGGAGGCGCTCGCGCGCATCCAGCGCCGGTCCGAGGGCAACGCGTACTTCGCGGAGGAGCTGCTGGAGGCGCGGGGAGCCGGCACCGACCTGCCCGGGACGCTCGCCGACGTGCTGCGCGCCCGGCTCGAGCAGCTCGACCCCGCGGTGCAGCGCCTGGTGCGCACCGCCTCCGCCGCCGGACGCCGCGTCGCCGAGCCGCTGCTGCGCGCCGTGGTCGACGACGCCGACACGTTCGACGTCCTCGTGGGCGAGGACGGCCGGATCGCGTTCCGGCACGCGCTGCTGGCCGAGGCCGTCTACACCGACCTGCTGCCCGGGGAGCAGGTCGCGCTGCACCGCGGCTACCTGCTCGCCGCCGCGACCGACCCCGCGCTCGCGACCCCCGCGGAGCGCGCCCACCACGCCCTGCTGTCCCACGACCAGCGGCTCGCCCTGCTGGCGTCCCGCGACGCCGCCCGCGAGGCGGGCCGGGTGCTCGCCCCCGCCGAGGAGCTGCGGCACCTGGAGACGGTGCTGCGGCTGTGGTCCGGCGTCCCCGACGCGGCGGCGGACCTCGGGCAGGACCGCGTCGAGGTGCTGCTCGCCGCGGCGACCGCCGGGGCCCGTGCGGGCCTCGGCGAGCGCGCCGTGGCCCTCGCCCGCGAGGCGGTGGGCGTGGTCGACGGCGCCGGGTCGGCGGACGTCCGGCGGCTCGCCGCGGTCCGCACGACGCTCGCCCGGCACCTGCTCGGTGTCGAGCGCATCGACGAGGCGCTGCGGGAGACCGACCGGGCGCTCGCCGCGCTGGACGCCAGCCCGCTGCCCCCGAACGCCGACCGGGCGTGGGCGCTCGCCACGCACGCCCGCGCGGCCCTGAACTCGGACCTGGACGACCAGGCGGAGATCGCCGCCGCGGCGGCCGTGGACGAGGCCCGCTCGGCCGGGGCGACCGACGCCGAGGCGGACGCGCTCATCTCGCTCGCCGTGCTCGTGGTCGAGGACCCCGACCGCGCCGCGGACCTGCTCAGCGACGCCCTCGACCGGGCCCGGAGCGCCGGGGACACCACCACCGAGCTGCGCTGCACGTACAACCTCGCGACCAACCGGTTCTACGCCGGTCGGCTCGCGGACGCCGCCGACGCCGTGGACGCCGGGCTGGCCCTCGCCGCCCGCGCGGGGCTCACCTGGAGCACCTACGGCGTCGAGCTGCGGCTCATCGCCGAGATCGTCCGGTACACCCGAGGGGACCTGGGCGCCCCCGTGCCCAGCGCCGATCCCGGACCGCCGCGCGCCCTGTCCGCCGTCGAGGGCGTGCAGATGTACGCCGTGGTCGCCCGGGGCGACGCCGACGCCGCCGAGCGCAGCCTGTCGCTGCTGCACGGGCAGCACGGGGACACGATGATCACGCTCATCGCCGGGGGCTGCGCCGTCGACGCCCTGACCTGGGCCGGGCGCCTGGACGAGGCGGTCGCGCTGGCGCACGAGCTCCTCGACGAGATCGGGCGCGTGTGGTCCGACTACTTCCTCGGCGGCATCTGGCTGTCGGCGCTCGGCATCGCCGCGCTCGCCGACCTGGCCGCCGCCGACCGGCTCGCCGGGCGGGACCCCGCCGAGCACCTGGCGGTCGGTGCCCGGCTGCTGGAGCGCGCCGTCGTGACGGCGGACCGCGGTCGGCCCCGCGGCGGGCAGATGGGCCCCGAGGGGCGTGCCTGGCTGGCCCGGGCGCACGCCGAGCACGGCCGCCTCACCGGCACGGACGACCCGGCCACCTGGGGCCGCACCGCGGAGGGCTTCGACTACGGGTACGACTACGAGGTCGCGCGGGCGCGGCGCCGCTGGGCCGAGGCGCTGCTGACGACGGGCGACCGGGACGCCGCCCGCGAGCAGGCCGCGCTCGCGCTCGCCACCGCCCGCGAGATCGGCGCGGTGCCGCTCGCGACGGCGCTCGGGGACCTGTCCCGCCGCGCCCGGCTCGACCTGCCGGGCGTCCCCGGCGGCGGCGCCGACGTGCTCACGGCGCGTGAGGCGGAGGTGCTGGCCCTCGTCGCCGAGGGGCTGAGCAACCGGCAGATCGGCGAACGTCTCTACATCAGCGGCAAGACGGTGTCCGTGCACGTCTCGCGCGTGCTGGGCAAGCTCGGCGTCGGCGGTCGCACCGAGGCCGTCGCCGTCGCGCACCGGCGCGGGCTGCTGGGGGTCGACGACCCACCCGGGTGAACCGGTGGCGCACCCAGCCGGCGCCCAGCATCACGGGCTACGCTCGCGGGCAGTCCGCGGCCGGCGGCGACCCCGTCCGCCGCCGCCCCGTCCGCCAGCACCCGGAAGCCCGCATGCCCGCCAGCCAGCCCATCGTGCTCGTCCACGGCACCCGCACGTCCTCCCGCATCTGGGAGGACCAGGTCCGCGCCCTCACCCACGGGGGCCACGTGACGCACGCCATCGACCTGCCCGGCCACGGCGTGCGCGCCGGGGAGCGGTTCACGTTCGAGGGCGGTCTCGCCGCGATCGACGCCGCCGTGCGCGGGTGCGACGAGCCGCCGCTGCTCGTCGGGCTGTCCCTCGGCGGGTACATGTCGCTGGCCTACGCCGCCCGCCACGAGGACCGGCTCGCCGGGGTCGTCCTCGCCGGGTGCTCGACCGAGATCAAGGGCAAGCCGCTGCGCGCCTACCGGCGGGCGTCGGGCCGGGTCGTGCGGACGCTCGGGCGCGGCGGCGGGTCCTGGCACGTCGTCACCGACATGCTCGCCGCCCTGCACGGGTACTCCCCGCTGGCCGACCTGCGACGCCTCGTGCTGCCGGTGTGGCTGGTCAACGGGTCGCGCGACCCGCTGCGGTTCGGGGCGCGCGGGTTCCTCGGCGCGCACCCCGGGGCGCGCCAGTGGGTCGTCCCGAACGCCGGGCACGACGTGAACAGCCACCAGCCCGTGGCGTTCAACCGGATCCTGCTGCACGTGCTGCGAGACCTCGCGCACCGCGGCCTGCCGGGCACCCCGCGCCTCGGCTGAGGCGCACCCGAGACCGTTCGGCGGACAGGTCCCCCTGACGTGGCAGGCGCCGTGCCACGATGGCGACGCAGCCATGCCGAGCCGGGAGAACCGATGATCCGCAGCACCGACCACATCCTCACCAGCCACGCCGGCAGCCTGCCGCGCACGCCGGAGCTCATCGCGGCGAACGCCGCCCGCGAGGCCGGGGAGGACGCCACGGGCCACGCGGACCTGCTGCGGGAGGCCGTCACGGACCTCGTCCGCCGCCAGGTCGACGCGGGCATCGACGTCCCCGGCGACGGCGAGCTCGGCAAGTCCATGAGCAGCGCCATCGACTACGGCGCCTGGTGGTCGTACTCGTTCCAGCGCCTCGGCGGCCTGGAGCTGCGCGACGGCGCGTCGTGGATCTTCAAGGACGTGCAGTCCGGCCCCGGCGACGTGCGGGTCACCGGCTTCGGCCGCCGCCGCGACCGCGCCGCGTTCGAGGAGGCGTACGCCGACCCGACCAGCGGCGTCTTCCACGGCGGCGAGCCCAAGCCGTTCCCGACCGCCGTCGCCCCGGTCACCTACACCGGGCAGGACGCCGTGGCGCAGGACGCCGCGAACCTGCGCGGGGCGCTGGACGCCACCGGCGCGGCCGAGGGCTTCGTCACCGCCATCGCGCCGGGCAGCGCCGCGCGGATGGACAACGACTTCTACGGCACGGACGAGGAGTACGTCTGGGCGCTCGCCGACGCGCTGCGCGAGGAGTACGTCGCGATCGTCGACGCCGGCCTCGTGCTGCAGATCGACGACCCGTCGATGGCGGAGAACTGGGACCAGATCACCCCGGAGCCCACCGTCGAGGACTACGTGAGGTTCACCGAGCTGCGCGTCGAGGCGCTGAACCACGCGCTGCGCGGCCTGCCCGAGGACCAGATCCGGTACCACCTGTGCTGGGGCTCCTGGCACGGCCCGCACACCACCGACCTGCCCATGAAGGACATCGTCCGCACCATGCTCAAGGTGAACGCGGGTGCGTACTCCTTCGAGGCGGCGAACGCCCGCCACGAGCACGAGTGGCGGGTGTGGGAGGACGTGACCCTGCCCGAGGGCAAGCTCATCCTCCCGGGCGTCGTCGGCCACGCGACCAACGTCGTCGAGCACCCGGAGCTCGTCGCCGACCGCATCGAGCGGTTCGCCCGGCTCGTCGGCCGGGAGAACGTCGTCGCGGCCACCGACTGCGGCCTCGGCGGGCGCATCCACCCCCAGATCGCGTGGGCCAAGCTCGACACCCTGGTCGAGGGCGCGGCCCTGGCGACGCAGCGCCTCTGGCGCTGACGCCGCACGCACGCAGGACGGCCCGGCACCCCTCGGGGGGTGCCGGGCCGTCGCGCGTGCGGGGTGCGGGTCAGCCGGTGTTCTGCAGGCCCGCGGCCACGCCGTTGACGCTGAGCAGCAGCAGCTGCTTGTTCTCCTCGACCAGGTCCTCGGACTCCCCCGTGCGCAGCGCGCGCAGAGCGCGGATCTGCAGCAGCGACAGGGCGTCCACGTACGGGCTGCGCAGCTGCACGGCCCGCCCGAGGATCCGGCGGCGGGACAGGATCTGCTCCGAGCCCGTGATCGCGAGGACCCAGCGCCGGGTCAGCGCCATCTCCTCCAGCACGAGCGCCTTCAGGTCGTCCCGGTCACCGAGGGCGAGGTACCGCTCGGCCAGCCGCTCGTCGGTCTTCGCCAGCGACATCTCGACGTTGTCGATCATCGTGCTGAACAGCGGCCACGCCTCGTACGCCGCCTGCAGCTCCGCGAGGTCGCCCACGGAGTCCAGCGCCGTCCCGAGGCCGAACCAGCCCGCGAGGTTGGTGCGGGCCTGCGACCAGGAGAACACCCACGGGATCGCCCGCAGGTCGTCCAGCGACTCGACGGACAGGCCGCGGCGGGCCGGGCGGGAGCCGATCGGCAGCAGCCCGATCTCCTCCAGCGGAGTCACCTGGGCGAACCACTGCGGGAAGCCCTCGGCGCGGACCAGCTCGTAGAACCGCGTGCGCGAGGAGGCGTCCATGGCGGCGGCGAGGTCGGCGAACCGCTCGGTCGCCGACGCGTTGCGCTGCTCCGTCGACGGGGCGCTCGCCAGCAGGGTCGCCGCGGCGACCTGCTCGATGTGCCGGGCGCCGATCGTCGGGTTGCCGTACCGGGCGAAGATGACCTCGCCCTGCTCGGTGAGCTTGAACCGGCCGTCCACCGAGCCCGGGGGCTGGGCCAGCACGGCGCGGTTCGCGGGGCCGCCGCCGCGCCCGAGGGCGCCGCCGCGGCCGTGGAACAGCGTCAGCACGATGTCGTGCTTCTCCGCCCACTGGGCGATGCGGCTCTGGGCGACGTCGAGCGCGAGCGTCGCCGCGACGGGGCCGACGTCCTTGGACGAGTCGGAGTAGCCGAGCATGACCTCGACCCGGCGGCCGTTCTCGGCCAGCCGCGCCTGCACGGCGGGCAGCGTGAGCATCGACTCGAGGATGTCCACGCTGGCCTCGAGGTCCGCGAAGGTCTCGAACAGCGGGATCGCGTCGATGACCGGGCGCGTCGCCGGGTCGGGGAACACGATCTCGGCGAGCTCGTAGACCGCGGCCAGGTGCTCCGGCGCCTGCGTGAAGGACACGATGTACCGGCGGGCGGCGGCGACGCCGTAGCGCCGCTGCACGGTGCCCAGCGCGCGGTAGGTGTCGAGCACCTCGACCGTGCGCGGCTCCAGGTCGCCGTCGACGCCGTGCGCGGCGACGTCCGCGAGCGCGGCGGCGTGCACCTGCGAGTGCTGGCGCACCTCGAGCTCGGCCAGGTGGAACCCGAAGGTCTGCACCTGCCAGATGAGCTTCTGCAGGTCGCCGTAGCCGACGCGCGCGGCGCCCGCCTCGGCCAGGGAGCGCTGCACGACGTCGAGGTCGGCCAGCAGCTCCTCCGGACCGGCGTACGACAGGTCCGCGTCCCGGCGGCGGGTGGCCGCGACGCGCTCGGCGATCATCCGCAGCGCCCGGCGGTGCGGCTGGTGCTTGACCTCGCGGGCGGCCTTCGCGGCGGCGTCCTCGGACAGGTCGCGCTGCTGCTGCCACAGGGCCGTGAGGTCCGCCGACGCCGGGGTGCCCGTGTCGTCCAGCGTGAGCTTGGCGGAGATCTTGCGGGCGGACTCCTCGAGCGCCGTCAGCACGTGCTCGTTCGCGAGCGCGGCGGCCGCCCGGGTCACCTCGGCGGTGACGTTGGGGTTGCCGTCGCGGTCGCCGCCGATCCAGGACCCCAGGCGCACGAACGGGCGCACCTGCGGGGCCTCGCGCCCGGCGGCGTCGCCGCTCAGCCAGTCGTCCAGCCGGCGGTAGACCGTCGGGAACGTGTCGAACAGCGTGGTGTCGAAGATGTTCATCACGGTGCGGACCTCGTCCAGCACCGTGGGCTTCTGCGCCCGCAGCGGGGACGTCCGCCACAGGGTGTCGATCTCCTCCAGCACCCGGCGGTCGTTCTCCGCGCGGGACGTGCCGCCCGCGGCGAGGGCGTCGCGCTCGGCCAGCAGGTCCGAGATCCGGCGGATCGCGCGGGACACCGAGCGACGACGCGCCTCGGTCGGGTGCGCGGTCAGCACCGGGCGGAACTCCAGGTCCCGCAGCCGGCGCACGGCCTCGTCGTGCCCGACCTCGGCGGCCAGCGCCTCGATCGCGGCCGGCAGGGAGTCGTCCTGCATGAGCTCGCCCGCGGGGAGCTCGGCCTCCCGGGCGCGCAGCACGCGCACCCGGTGGTGCTCCTCGGCGAGGTTCGCCAGGTGGAAGTAGCAGGTGAACGCACGGGCGACCTGCTGCGCGCGCTCGATGGAGAACGAGGCCACGAGCTCCTCGGCCTCGGTGAGAGCGGTGAGGTCCTGCTCGTCGTGCGCGCGGATGGTCAGCGCGCGGACGCGCTCCACGTCGTCGAACAGGTCGTCGCCGCCGGACTCGCGGATCACTCGGCCGAGGAACTCACCGAGCAGCCGGACGTCGTTGCGCAACGGGTCGGGGACCTCGTGGCGGGCGAGGCCACGGCGGGCCTCGCGCGAGTGCTGGGGGTCGGTCACCGGTCAAGCGTAGGTCAACCGTCCGACGCCCGAGACGGCTGTCCGCCTGGTGGCCGGTCCCGACCGCGCGTCGGACGGGCACGCCGGGTCGGTCCGGGCGACGTCGGGGCGGTGTCCGGTTCGGGGTGACCTGTCCGCCCTCGTCCGCGCGGGAGTCTAGGCTCGGGGCAGTGCCCGCGGTCGGTCGCCTCCTCGTGACCGAGCGAGCCCTGAACCCCCGATGCCCCGGGCTGCCGGTCCGGGCGGAAATGAGGTGCGGTGAACGCGAAGGCTCCCCTGGCCCAGTCCGTCGGCTGGACCGAGCTGGACCACAAGGCGGTGGACACGGTGCGTGTCCTCGCCGCGGACGCGGTGGAGAAGGTCGGCAACGGCCACCCCGGCACGGCGATCAGCCTGGCCCCCGCCGCGTACCTGCTCTACCAGAACGTCCTGCGGCACGACCCCGCCGACCCGCACTGGCTGGGTCGCGACCGGTTCATCCTGTCCGCGGGCCACTCGTCGCTGACGCAGTACATCCAGCTGTACCTCGCGGGCTTCGGCCTGGAGCTCGAGGACATCGAGGCGCTGCGCACCTGGGGCTCCAAGACCCCCGGCCACCCCGAGTACAAGCACACCGACGGCGTCGAGATCACCACCGGCCCCCTCGGCCAGGGCATCTCCTCCGCGGTCGGCTTCGCGATGGCGGCCCGCCGCGAGCGCGGCCTGCTCGACCCCGAGGCGGCCCCGGGCACCAGCCCGTTCGACCACTTCGTCTACACCATCTGCTCCGACGGCGACCTGCAGGAGGGCGTCTCCTCCGAGGCGTCGTCCGTCGCCGGGACGCAGAAGCTCGGCAACCTCATCGCGATCTGGGACGACAACCACATCTCGATCGAGGGCGACACCGAGATCGCGTTCACCGAGGACGTCCTCAAGCGCTACGAGGCGTACGGCTGGCACGTGCAGTTCGTCGACTGGACCGAGGGCGGCGAGTACACGGAGAACGTGGACGCGCTGCACGCCGCGATCGAGGCCGCCAAGGCCGTCACCGACCGCCCGTCGTTCATCGGCCTGCGCACCATCATCGCGTGGCCGTCGCCGACGAAGCAGAACACCCACGGCTCGCACGGCTCCAAGCTCGGCACCGACGAGGTCCGCGGCCTCAAGGAGGCCGTCGGGTTCGACCCCGAGAAGACCTTCGACGTCGACCCCGAGGTCCTCGCGCACACCCGGCAGGCCCTGGAGCGCGGCAAGGCCGCCCAGGCCGAGTGGGCCGTCGGCTTCGACGCCTGGAAGGCCGCCAACCCGGAGCGCGCCGCCCTGCTCGAGCGCCTGCGCGCCGGCGAGCTGCCCGCCGGCTGGGCCGACGCCCTGCCGACGTTCCCCGCCGGCAAGGCCGTCGCGACCCGCGCCGCCTCCGGCGAGGTGCTGTCCGCCCTCGCGCCGGTGCTGCCCGAGCTCTGGGGCGGCTCCGCCGACCTCGCCGGCTCGAACAACACCACCATGAAGGGCGAGCCGTCCTTCATCCCCGCCGAGCGCTCCACGCACGAGTTCGCGGGCGACCAGTACGGCCGCACGCTGCACTTCGGCATCCGCGAGCACGGCATGGGCGCGATCCTGTCCGGCATCGCCCTGCACGGCCTGACCCGCCCCTACGGCGGCACGTTCTTCACGTTCTCCGACTACATGCGCGGGGCGGTCCGCCTGGCCTCGCTCATGGGCGTGCCGGCGATCTACGTGTGGACGCACGACTCCATCGGCCTCGGCGAGGACGGCCCGACCCACCAGCCGGTCGAGCACCTCACCGCCGTCCGCGCGATCCCCGGCCTCGCCGTGGTCCGCCCGGCCGACGCCAACGAGACCGCGCAGGCGTGGAAGGCGATCCTCGAGCGCACCGACGGTCCCGCCGCGCTCATCCTCACCCGGCAGAACGTCCCGACGTTCCCCCGCGGCGAGGAGGGCTTCGCGTCCGCCGAGGGCGTCGCCAAGGGCGCGTACGTGCTGCTCGAGGCGTCCACCGGCACGCCGGAGGTCATCCTCATCGGCACCGGCTCCGAGGTGCAGCTGGCCGTCGCGGCCCGCGAGACCCTCGAGGCCGCCGGGGTGCCCACCCGCGTGGTGTCCGCCCCGTCGCTGGAGTGGTTCGCCGAGCAGGACGAGGCGTACCGCGAGTCGGTGCTCCCGTCCGCGGTGAAGGCCCGCGTCTCCGTCGAGGCCGGCATCGCGCTGTCCTGGTGGAAGATCCTCGGCGACGCCGGTCGCGCCGTCTCGCTGGAGCACTACGGCGCCTCCGCGGCGTACGAGACGCTCTACGAGGAGTTCGGGATCACGGCGGAGGCCGTGGTCGCCGCCGCGCACGAGTCGATCGCCGCCGCGCGCGGGGACGACGCGCCCGCGACGGACGCGAGCGCCCCGACGGCGAGCGGCACGGGCGACCAGCTCTGACCCCGCTCCCCTGAGCGCCGACGGCCGGGCACCCCACCGAGGGTGCCCGGCCGTCGCCGTCCTGCTCCCCACCCCGCCGGGCGGCGGGGACGTTGGTCCCGGGGGGCGTGCGGGTGGGCGGGGTTCAGTCGAGGGGTGAGCCGGCAGACCCCCGTGTACTACTACTCCTCCGCGTCGGGGCTCGTGCGGTCGTTCGCCGAGCGCCTCGACCGGCCCGTGCTCGACCTGTCGGTGCGCGACGTCCGGCAGAGCGAGGCCGACGGCCCCTGGGTGCTGCTCACCCCGTCCTACAAGACCGGCAACGAGGCCAACGACACCATCCCCGAGGCGGTGCGCCGGTTCCTGCGCTCCCCGGTGAACCGGCGCCGCATGGTCGGCGTGATGGGCAGCGGCAACCGGAACTTCGGCCGGTACTACCAGCACGCGGCACGGGACATCGCGGCGCGGTCCGGGCGGCCGGTGCTGTTCGAGTTCGAGATCGCCGGGACCCCGTGGGACGTCGAGGAGTGCCGCCGCGTCCTGGAGGACCTCGACGTGGCGCTCGCCGCCGGGCACCACCCCGCCGCCTGACGCGCAGAGGGGTGCGCCGCGGGCCGGCCCGCCCTACCGTGAGGCCATGAGCCCGTCGAAGGTCCCAGCCGAGGAGATCGAGGTCGCGGGCCGGACCGTGCGGGTCAGCAGCCCGGACAAGGTCTACTTCCCGGACCGCGGGATCACCAAGCTCGACGTCGTCCGGTACTTCCTGTCCGTGGGGGACGGCATCCTCGGGGCGCTGCGCGACCGCCCGACCACCCTCGAGCGCTGGCCCCGCGGGTGGTTCGAGGGCGCCCGGCTGTCCACCCGGATGGACAACAAGGGCGACGCGTTCTTCCAGAAGCGCGTCCCGCAGGGCGCCCCGGACTACGTCGAGTCGACGACGATCACGTTCCCGTCCGGACGCACCGCCGACGAGGTCACCCCCACCGAGCTGGCCGTCATCGCGTGGGCCGCGAACCTCGGCACGCTGACGTTCCACCCGTGGCCGGTGACGCGCGCCGACGTCGAGGCCCCCGACCAGCTCCGCATCGACCTCGACCCGCAGCCCGGGACGACCTTCGACGACGCCGCCCGCGTCGCCCCGCACGTGCGGGAGGTCCTGGCCGAGCACGGGCTCACCGGGTACCCGAAGACCTCCGGCGGGCGCGGCATCCACGTCTTCGTGCCGATCGAGCCGCGGTGGACGTTCACGCAGTGCCGCCGCGCCACCATCGCGCTGGGCCGCGAGCTCGAGCGGCGCCTGCCCGGGCAGGTCACGACGAAGTGGTGGAAGGAGGAGCGCGGCGAGACGATCTTCGTGGACTACAACCAGATGGCCCGCGACCGGACCATCGCCTCCGCGTACTCCGTGCGCCCCAACCGCCGTGCCACCGTCTCCGCCCCGCTGCGCTGGGAGGAGGTGCCGGACGTGCACCCCGACGACTTCGACGTCACGACGATGCCCGCCCGGTTCGCCGAGGTCGGCGACCTGTTCGCCCCGCTGGTCGCGCGCGCCCCGGACGCCCCCGGCGGCGGGTCGCTGGACGGGCTGCTGGACCTCGCCGCGCGCGACGAGCGCGACCACGACCTCGGCGACCTCCCCTACCCGCCGGAGTACCCGAAGATGCCGGGCGAGCCCAAGCGCGTCCAGCCCAGCAAGGACCGCGACCGGCCGCACTGACGACGCGCCGGGGAACCGGACGCCCGCGCCGGGCGTTGGGCCTCCTCCCGCCACCGAGCCGAGGAGCGCCCGTGCCCGTCCCCGTGATCCCCGCCGACCCGACCTGGCCCACCGTCGCCGCCGCCGACCGCACCGCCGCGCCGTACGACCCGGCCGCCGACGCACGCACCGAGCTCGACCGGCAGATCCGCTCCGCCCTGGACCTCGGCCTCGCCGCCGTCCTCGGCTGGACCCCCGAGCGGCTGCACGACGCCGTCGCCCCGCTGCGGGCGGCGCTCGACGGCCCGCAGCCCGTCCCCGGTCCGGACGCGTCCGGGCGGGTCGTGCCCGCCGACGACCACGTGCCGTTCGTCCTCGTGCTCGACGGCGGCGCCGACCACGCGAACGCGGCGGTCCCCGCGCTGCGGCACGGCTCCCGGACGGTGCGCCCGGGCGTCAGCGTCATCGACGCCGAGGAGATGGCGACCTACCGCCCGCTGCCCGACCTCGACGTGCCCACCGGGCCCTACCTGCTGCGGGACGTCGACACCGGGACGGAGTTCTGCGGGGTCAGGCCCGAGGATGCGCTCGTGACGGTCCGCGGGCGCGGGCGCACGCCGCTGACCATCGGCGAGGGCCTGGCGCTCGCCGCGCTGCGGCCGGACATGCTGCGGCCGAACCGGTGCTTCTCGCTCATGGGGTCGCGCGCGCAGAACCAGCGGGTGCCTGCGCTGTGGCTCAGCGAGCGCCGCCCGAAGCTCGGCTGGTGCTGGGACCGCAACCCGCACACGTGGCTCGGTGCGGCGTCGGCGGGCGGGCGCCTGGCCGCCTGACGGCTCGGCACACCCCCGGGGCGGGTGTCACCCGGATGCCCGCCCCGCGGCGGCTGCCCGCTCGGTAGCGTGCCGCCGTGAGCAGCACCGCAGGGGCCCTGACCGTCCCCCGCACGGTCCGCACGTCGGTCGTCGTCGCCCTGCCCTGGCTGGTGTCGGCGACGACGGTCGCCGTGCTGCTCGGGACCTACGCGGGGCTGGAGGCGGTGGGCACCGACCCCGACGAGGACGGCTTCCGGCGGGGGTTGGAGCAGGTGTTCCACGGGATGGTGGCGCTCGCCGCCGCCGCCGTGGCCTGGTGCCTGGCGCTGGGTCGGTACGTCCGGTCCGTGCGGTCGCCCGGACGGCGCGCAGGGCTGTGGTGGGCGCTCACCGCCGTCGCCGCGACGACGGCCGTCCCGTCCCTCGTCGTGATCGGCGCCGAGCCCGCCGTGGTGGGGCTGCTGTGGCCCGTGCAGCAGGCGCTGCTGTCCGTCACGGCCTGGGCGCTGCACGAGCCCGAGGCCTGAGTCGCGTCAGGCGCCCGTCGCCACCGGTCGGTCCGGGTCCGACGACCACTGCGACCAGGACCCCGGGTACAGCACGGGCGTCCGCCCGGCCAGCACGATCGCGGCGGCCTGGTGCGCGGCGGTGACCCCGGACCCGCAGTAGACGGCGACGTCCCCGCCCTCGGGGACGCCGAGGGCGGCGAACCGGGCGGTGAGCGCGTCGGTCGGCAGGAACCGGCCGTCCGCGTCGAGGTTCTCGGCCGTCGGCGCGCTCACCGCGCCGGGGATGTGCCCGGCGCGGGGGTCGACGGGCTCGACCTCGCCGCGGTAGCGCTCCGCGGCGCGGGCGTCGAGCAGCACCCCCTCGGCGGCCCAGGCGGCGGCGCCGTCCGCGTCGAGCGTCGGCAGGTGCCCGCCGGTGAGGACGACGTCGCCGGGTTCCACGTCGACGTCGCCGGGCTCGACGGCCCCGCCCGCCGCGACCCAGGCGGGAAGCCCGCCGTCGAGGATCCGCACGTCGGCGACCCCGGCCCAGCGCAGCAGCCACCAGGCACGCGCCGCGGACATCGCCCCGGTGTCGTCGTAGACCACGACCGGTTCCCCGGCCCGCAGCCCCCACCCGCGGGCCGCGGCCTGCAGGTCGGCGGCCTCCGGCAGCGGGTGCCGCCCGCCCGCGGCGCTCGGGACGGCGGCGAGCTCGGCGTCGAGGTCGACGAAGACGGCTCCGGGCAGGTGGCCCGCGCGGTAGCCCTCGACGCCGGGCGGGCCGCCGAGCTGCCAGCGGACGTCGAGCAGCCGGGGCGGGCACGGGCCCGCGAGCTCGAGCGCGAGGTCGGCGGCGGGGACGAGGACATCGGCCATGCCCCGACCCTACGACCGGGTGTCCCGCCGCGTCCCGGGCGTGGCGTCGGCCACAGCGGGCGGGACCATCCGGGGCGCCCGGAACTCGGCGTCCGCCCCGGCCGTTGAGGCATCAGGTGCCCCGCGGGTCCGACCGCACCCGTCGACCGGCCGCGTCGCACCGGGACTCTCGAGGGGCGCGTGCGCCCGGGGTGCCGCATCCTGGCGTCCCTCCCTCACGAGCCCCCGGTTCGTCCCCTGCTGTCTGGAGCCTGCGTGTCCGGAAACGCCACCACCCGGTTCGAGAACGTCTCGCTGCTGTCTGTCGCGAGCCACCTCCCGAGCCGCACCACCACGTCCGCCGAGATCCAGGAGCGGCTGGCGCCGACGCTGCGCCGCCTGCGCCTGCCGCGCACGGTGCTGGAGCGCGTCGCCGGCGTGCACGCGCGCCGCACGTGGGCACCGGACGAGGACGTGGACGACGGGACCGTGGCGGCGGGCACGCGCGCGCTGGCCGAGGCGGGGGTGGCGCCGGGGGACGTCGGCCTGCTGATCAACACGTCGGTGACCCGCAAGCACCTCGAGCCGTCGGTCGCCGTGCGGCTGCACCACGGGCTCGGCCTGGGCAGCGCGGCGGTGAACTTCGACATCGCGAACGCCTGCCTCGGGTTCATCAACGGCCTGACGCTCGCCGCGACGATGATCGAGGCGGGGCAGGTGCGGTACGCACTCGTCGTGGACGGCGAGGACGCCGACGACATCACGGAGCACACCGTCGACCGGCTGCTCGGTCCGGACGTCACCCGCGACGACGTCATGCAGGAGTTCGCGACGCTGACGCTCGGCTCGGGCTCCGCGGCGGCCGTGCTGGGCCGCACCGACGAGAACCCCGGCGGGCACCGGCTGCGCGGCGGCATCACCCGCGCGGGCACCCAGCACCACGGCCTGTGCGTGGGCAACCCCGACGCGATGGTCACCGACGCCCGGGCGCTGCTCGACGGCGGCCTGGAGCTCGTGGTGGACGCGTGGCGCGACGCCGAGCCGGACTGGCGCTGGTCCGGCATGGACCGGTACATCACGCACCAGGTGTCCCGGGTGCACACCGACGCGATCGTCAAGGCCGTCGGCCTGGACCGCAAGCGGGTCCCGACGACGTTCGGGCACCTCGGCAACGTCGGCCCCGCCTCGGTGCCGCTGACGCTGGTGGAGGAGCAGGACTCCCTGCGCGCGGGTGACCGGGTGCTGCTCATGGGCGTGGGCTCCGGCATCAACACCGCGATGCTGGAGCTGCAGTGGTGACGGCCGCTCCCCTGCGGCCCGCGCTGCACGTCCCCTCCGGCCTGCCGGGCCTGGACCCGCGGCTGAGCCACGTCCTCGCCGTCGACGTCCCCGGCGTGGCCCTGGGCGCCGGCGTCCCGACGTGGCACTACCTCGACACCGGCCCGGAGCTCGCCGCCCGCGGCGTCGAGCCGGTCGGCACCGTCCTCGCCGTGCACGGCAACCCGACGTGGTCCTACCTGTGGCGGGACCTGCTCACCGCGTCCCTGGACGCCGCCGCGGCCGGGGCCCCGGCGTGGCGCGTCGTCGCGGTGGACCAGCTCGACATGGGCTGGTCCGCGCGCACCGGACGCCTCCGCACGCTGCCGGAGCGGGTCGCCGACCTGGACGCGTTCACCCGCACCCTCGACCTCACCGGGCCGGTCGTCGCGCTCGGCCACGACTGGGGCGGCGTCGTCGCGTCCGGCTGGGCCGTGGACCACCCCGACCAGCTCGCCGGGCTCGCCCTGCTGAACACCGCCGTCGCGCACCCGGACGGCGAGCCGATCCCCGCACCGCTGCGCGCCGCCACCGCGGGTCCCGTGCTGCGGCTCGCGACCAGCACCACCCGGGCGTTCCTCGAGACGACGCTCGCGCTCGCGCACCCGCCGCTGGTCCGCGAGGTCGCCGACGCCTACCGCGCGCCCTACCGGTACGCCGACGAGCGGCACGGCATCGAGGGGTTCGTCGCGGACATCCCGGGGTACGACGCCCACCCGAGCTCGCCCGAGCTGCGCCGGATCGCCGCCGGGGTCGCCGCCCTCGACGTCCCCGCCGCCCTGCTGTGGGGCGCGCGCGACCCGGTGTTCCGCGACCGGTACCTCGACGACCTGCTGGACCGGCTGCCGCACGCGCGCGTGCACCGGTTCGCCGGTGCCGGGCACCTCGTGGCCGAGGACGTCGACTGGGCCGGGCCGCTGCTGACCTGGCTGCGGGAGGACCTCGGGCAGCGCGACGCCGCCTCGGAGCCGGAACGCGCCGCCCAGGACGCCCCGCTGTGGGCCGCCCTCGACGCCCGCGCCGACGACGCCGGTCCCGCCGTGCTCGACATGGCCGCCCCCGGCGGCTCGCGCACCGTGTCCTGGCGGCTGCTCGCGCGCCAGGTGCGGCGCATCGCCGCGGGCCTGCACACGCTCGGCGTCCGCCCGGGCGACCGGGTCTCGCTGCTGGTGCAGCCCGGGCCGACGCTGACCGCCCTCGTGTACGCGTGCCTGCGGATCGGCGCGGTCGTCGTCGTCGCGGACGCGGGCCTCGGCGCGCGCGGCCTGACCCGCGCGCAACAGGGCGCCCAGCCGGACTGGGTGATCGGCCAGGCGAAGGGCCTCACCGCCGCGCGGGCGCTCGGCTGGCCGGGCGTCCGCATCGCCGCCGACCCCCTGCACCCCCGCCTGCGGCGAGCGCTCGGCGTGACGCACACCCTGGTCGACGTCGCCGACCTCGGCCGCGACGAGGTCCTGCCGCCCGAGCCCGCCGGAGACGACGAGGCGGCGATCCTGTTCACCTCCGGGTCCACCGGCCCGGCCAAGGGCGTCGTCTACACCCACGCCCAGCTCACGGCGATGCGCGACGTGCTCGCCGCGCACCTGGACATCGGCCCGGACACCGGGCTGGTCACCGGGTTCGCGCCGTTCGCGCTGCTCGGCCCTGCCTTCGGCACCCGCTCGGTCACCCCGGTGATGGACGTGTCCGCACCCCGGACGCTCACCGCCCGCGCCGTGGCCGACGCCGTGCGGGCCTCGGACGCGACCGTCGTGTTCCTGTCCCCCGCCGCGGTGCTCAACGTCGTCGCCACCGCCGGCGACCTCGACGCCGACGACCGCGCCGCCCTCGGCCGGGTCCGGACGTTCCTGTCCGCGGGGGCGCCCGTGGGCGAGGCGATGCTGGCCTCCGCCGCCGCGCTCATGCCCGCCGCCACCGCGCACACGCCCTACGGCATGACCGAGTGCCTGCTCGTCACGGACATCACCCTGGACGGCATCCGCGCGGCGGCCACGGCACCCGACGCGGGCGTCTGCGTCGGGCGACCCGTCGGTCCCGGCGAGGTGCTGGTCAGCGCCCTGGACGCCGACGGCGCCGCGACCGGCGAGCCGTCCGCCGCCCCGGGCGTCCTCGGCGAGGTCCTGGTCCGCGCGCCGCACCTCAAGCAGCGCTACGACCGGTTGTGGCTCACCGACCGCGCCGCCGAGCGGGACACCCCGCCCGGACGCTGGCACCGCACCGGCGACGTCGGGCACCTCGACGCCGACGGGCGGCTGTGGATCGAGGGGCGGCTCGCGCACGTCCTCGTCACCGCCGACGGCGCGCTCGCACCGGTCGGGCCCGAGCAGCACGTGGAGCGGGTCGACGCCGTCCGGCGCGCCGCCGTCGTGGGCGTCGGCCCGCGCGGCGTGCAGCAGACGGTCGCCGTGCTGGAGACCCACGACCCCGCGCGTCGCGCCGGACCGGCCCCGTCCGACCTGGCCGCGGAGGTCCGGGCCGCGTCGCCCGTGCCGCTCGCCGCCGTGCTCGTCGTCCCCCGCATGCCCACCGACGTGCGGCACAACTCCAAGATCGACCGCACCCGGCTCGCCGCGTGGGCGGAGCGGGTGCTGTCCGGCGGGCGGGTGGGCACCCCGTGACGGTCCTGGTCACCGGCGCCTCCGGCCTGCTCGGCGGCGCCGTCGCCCGGCTGCTCGTCGAGCGCGGCCACGACGTGCGCACCCTGCAGCGCCGCCCCTCCGGGGTCGCGGGCGCGACCGACGTCGCCGGGTCCGTCACCGACCCGGACGTGGTCGCCGCGGCGCTCGACGGCGCCGACGCGGTCGTGCACCTCGCCGCACGGGTCTCGCTCGCGGGTCCCCCAGCCGAGTTCGACACCGTGAACGTCGGCGGCACCGCCGTGCTGCTCGACGCCGCCGAGCGCGCCGGGGTCCGCCGGTTCGTGCAGGTGTCCTCCCCGTCGGTCGCGCACGGCGGGACGTCGCTCGTCGGCGTCGGCGCCGGGACCGCCGACCCCGCCCACGCCCGGGGCGACTACGCGCGCACCAAGGCCGCCGCCGAGCTGCTCGCCCTGGACCGCGACCGGGGCGCCGAGGGCATGGCCGTCGTCGCCGTCCGCCCGCACCTCGTGTGGGGTCCCGGCGACACCCAGCTCGTCGAGCGCGTCCTCGACCGGGCGCGCCGCGGCCGCCTGCCGCTCCTCGACCACGGTGCCGCGCTCATCGACACGCTCTACGTCGACAACGCCGCCACGGGCATCGCCGCCGCGCTCGACCGGGCGCCCGACGTGCACGGCCGCGCGTACGTCCTCACCAACGGCGAACCGCGCACCGTCGGTGACCTGCTCGTCGGCATCTGCCGTGCCGGCGGCGTCCGCCCGCCCACCTGGCGGGTGCCCGCCGGGCTCGCGCGGGCCGCCGGAGGGCTGGTCGAGGCCGCGTGGCGGCTGCGCCCCGGCACGGACGAGCCGCCGATGACCCGGTTCCTGGCCGAGCAGCTGTCCACCGCCCACTGGTTCGACCAGCGGCGCACCCGCGCCGACCTGCGCTGGACCCCCGAGGTCGGGCTGGACGAGGGCTTCGCGCGCCTCGCGGCGCACTACGGCGGCAGCGCGGCCTGAGGAGTACGGTCCCGGGCATGGCCATCGCGCTCGAGAACGTCGCCATCGCCGTCCGGGACCTGGACGCCGCCGTCGCCTTCTTCACCGACCTCGGTCTCGCCGTCGTCGGCCGGGACACCGTCCAGGGCGAGTGGGCCGACACCGCCGTCGGGCTCGACGGCAACCACGTGCGGCTCGCGATGCTCCAGACCCCCGACGGGCACGGCCGCCTCGAGCTGTTCGAGTACCTCCACCCCGAGGCGATCGAGACCGCACCCACGCAGCCGCACGAGATCGGCATGCACCGCATCGCGTTCTCCGTGGACGACCTCGACGCCGCGCTCGCCACCGCCGCCCGGCACGGCTGCCACCCGCTGCGCGGCGTCGCGACGTACGAGGACGCCTACCGGCTGACCTACCTGCGCGGCCCGTCCGGGATCCTCGTCATGCTCGCGCAGGACCTCCGGCGCGGCTGACCGCGCTCAGCCGGACCCGACCGGCGTCCACCGGTTCCCGTCCCGCCGGGCGACCGTCGCCCGGCGCACCTCCGCGAGGTCCCGCACCCGGTCCGCGACCCGGCGCCCGACCGTCACCGCACCCCGGTCCCCCAGCGCGAGGAACCGCACCAGCACCCGCGCCTCGCCCGCGACCACCGCGAGGTCCTGCGCCTCGACCTTCGTCAGCGTCCGCGCGGCGTCCGCCGCCGCCGGCAGCACCGCCACGGGATCCGTCCCGGGGTGCAGCAGGCCGACCACCAGGGTCACCCGGTACGACGGCACCTGCACCCCTCCCCGGGCCGCGGGACGTCCGGGCCGGGACCCGACCCTACGCGGGTCGCGGGACGACCATGCTCCGCACCAGCGCGGCGGACGCAGCCGCCGTCGTCGCCCCCGGGCCGTGCACCGTGCGCCACGCCACGACGTCGTCCAGACGTCCGCACGGATCCGCGCCGTGGTCCGCCCAGGCCGCGCGCCTGCACTCACACGCCGAACTCGCCGTCGCCGGTCTCGTCTCGCCCGCCAGCGCCCGACGCTGGGACTGGCTGTCCTGGCTCCCCCACGTCGACTGGCCGCACTCCCCGCTCGGCGCACACCTCGCCGCGAGCCCCGCGTCCTGCGCCACCGTTGTCACCCAGGTCGACGAGCTCGCCCGCTGGCTCAACGGAACCGGTGCGCGGGGCCTCGCACCGCTGCCCTCGGTGCCACTCGTGGTCGAGGACGACGCACGCGCCGAGCGCGGCCGCCTCGTCCGGCAAGACCTGGGCCGAGGCGCAGGGCGGCGACTGTCACGACCTACGAAACCGGGGGCTGCGGAAACCCGTTCGAAAATACTGCCGACACGTACACCGACGACACTGGGACGACGGTGCCCGCGAGCAGCTGCTGACCCGGTCATGCCGTCACAGGGAAACTGGAGGTCCTCCCGTGGGTCCGGCGGTCGCGGCGACGGTCGTGCGCACCAGCCTCGTGGGGACCGGGGCTTCGCCCTCGCGCGTGACACGGAATACCTGGTTGCCCTCGACCTCGCACACGGCGTCCACGAGGACGCCGTCGCGGAAGAGGGCGGCGGCGAAGTCGTCGATCGCGTAGCCCGCAGGCAGGACACCGGACTCGACCCACTGCAGATAGGTCTCGCGACGTCCCGGGACGCCCCGGTAGTGCGGGCACGCGCTGCCCGGGAGGATCCCGAGCCCGTCGGACATCGGCGCCAGCGGGCCGAACGAGTCCGTGGCGGAACCTTCGAACCAGCAGTTCATGCCCGCGCTCACGCCGGCCAGCACGGTCCCGCGTCCGACCGCCTCGATCAGCACGTCCGCCACCCCATGCAGGCGCCAGAGGGCGAGGAGGTTCGCGGTGGACCCGCCGCCTACGTACACGACGTCCTGATCAAGCAGCACCGACGGGTCGGAGTACCCCCACGGGCTGCGACCGAACAGCGACAGGACCGACGGCTGCGCACGGTCCTCGAACGCGCTCACGAAACGCTCGCAGTACGAGTCGGAGTCACCGCTCCCGGTTGGCACGAAACACACCCGAGGGCTCGGCAGCCCCGTCAGCTCCAGCAGGTAGTCGTCGATCGCGGAGGTCCCGTCGTCCGACATCGTGAAGCCGCTGCCGCCGAGGACGAGCACCTGTCCGAGCATCGGGCCATGTTACCTCAGCAACCGGTTACCGACCCTCGAGAATGCCGCTGCCGGGGCTGTATCCGTGCGCCGCGGCAGGCCGACGCAGAGCCGCTCGCGATAGCATCCCGTGTGGACTCGGTGATTCTCATGTGCGGCGCGGCCGGGTCGGGGAAGTCGACGTACGCGCACCGGCTCGGCGAGGCCGGTTACACCGTGCTGTCATTCGACATCGAGGCATGGCGGCGAGGGTTCCGCACCCACCCGGTCCCCGTGGAAGGGCGCCGCGAGGTCCACGAAACGTTGCAGCGTCGGCTCCTCGAGGCGGTCGACGACGGACGTCCCGTGGTCGTCGACACGTCGTTCTGGTCGCGCGCCTCGCGCGACGAGTACCGGGAGCTGCTGGCATCACGCGGCGTGGTGCCTGTCGTGCACTACATGGCTACGCCACGGCACGCCATCCTCGAGAGTCTCGCGCGACGTCGCACAGCCGGCCCCGACGACATCGCCGTTCCGGTCGAGCAGGCGCTCTCCTACATGGACGGGCTGCAGGTGCCGACCGCCGAGGAAGGCCCCCTCCGCGTCATCGGCGAGGCTTGAGGGCCCGTGCCGTCCTCCGACGGGCCGAGGCCCGGGGGTCGGGGCGCGCTCGGCCGGACGTCACGGGTCGTGCGCGACGGCCGGGCGCGGGATCGTCACGGCCGTCGCGATCAGCTCCTCGCCGCCCGCGGCCCTCGGCCCGCGGCACCGCACCGCCAACGCCCGTCCATGCGGCGGAGCGGCCCGTCGGCCGCCGTGAAGTCGCTCGGAGCCAGCGACGCCCGCCACCACCACCTCCGCGAGCACCACCGCCGCCCCGCCCGCGTCGACCTCACCCGCCAGGAACGCCGCGAGCAGCGTCGGCCCCGGCACCCTCCATCACCATGCCGCCGTCCGCGACCGTGACGTCGAGCGGCACCGGGAAGCCGTGGTCGAGGACGTGCCGCCGTGACGTCCCGGCCGTCGAGGTACCGGCGCAGGACACGGCCCAGACCCGCGTCGAGGACCTCGGCCTCCCGGCCGCGCGCGATGACCCGCAGGGGCGCCCAGGCTACGGGGCGGTGGCTCCGTCGCGGGCTTCTTCACATGGTGACGCGCCCGTCCTCCCCCAGCCCCCAGTCCGGGTTGTGCGCGACCTCCCACACGTACCCGTCGGGGTCCGCGAACGCCCCCGACGTCCCGCCCCACTCGGCGAGCGCCGCCTCCCGCACGACCGTCCCCCCGGCGGCGCGGACGGCGTCCAGCACGGGAGCGACCTCCTCGGCCGCGCGGACGTTGTAGGCGAGCTCGACCCCGGGTGCCCCGCGTCCGGCGACGCCGGTCCACAGCGCGAACACCATGCCCCCGGCCTGGAAGAACGCGACCTCGGCGTCCGGCCGCGCCGGGGCGGGCCAGCCGAGCGCCCGGTAGAAGGTGACGGCGCGGTCGAGGTCGTCGACGCCGAGGGTGACGAGGCTGATCCGTGGCTCCATCATGGGCACCTTCCTACCGTGCCGGGCCGCACGCGCAACGCCGCGGCCCGCGGCGCGTCCGCCACCGGTCGTGACCTCCCTGCCTGCAGGCCCGTCACGTGCTGATCCGCCCGCACTGCTCCTGGCAGAACGGCAAGGTCGAACGCTTCAACCGCACCCTGGCCACCGAGGGGCCTACCGACAGCCCTTCGCCAGCAACACCGAACGCTCAGACGCGCTTGCCCCCTGGCTCGAGCACTACAACACTGACCGACGCCACAGCGCACTCGGAGGTCAGCCACCGATCACCCGGCTATCCACGTGATGGCCGAGTACATCTAGAGGTCGCGAGCCCATAGCTCGAGGCCGTGGAACACGTCGAGATGCTCGAAGCCCTTGCTCCGGAACAACTTGCGACTCGGGTCGTTCCGGGGATCGATCCGGGTAAACACGCCGCAGTCCAGTCCGTACTGCTCCGTCGTCAGGCGGCACGACTCGATCGCGTAGTCGACCGCTTGGCGCCCATGTCCGCGCCCTCGCGCGCGACATGCGGTCGCGACCGCCCAGATCAAGAACTGCTCATCCTCGCCGTCGAACCCGTGTGCACAGCACCGACGATTCCGTGCGAGTCGGTTCCGAGCGCCGAAGCGTTCCCGCCCGGAACGGGCAACTTCAACCCGCGCAGGTGGGACTGCACCTCGTGCTCCCACGGCTTGGGATGGTGACGTCCACGGTGCGGGTCGTAGCTCTGTTTCTCGGGGTCGGCGCAGATGAACCGGCTCAGGGCCTGTCGGTGCTGCCGTCCTGCGCTACGCCAGACGGCCCGCGGCACGCTTGTTCGTGAGCCACTGGCGGACCGTGGAGAGTTCTTCGCGGCTCACGTCGCGGCCACAGCCGACGCGATACTGCCGGGCGTAGTCCTCGCGCTCAGCATCGGTGAGGCCGTCGTTTCCGACAGCCCGGGGCAGGCTCCGTCGTACGGGTGCGTGTCGCCGACCCGCGCATCGAAAACTGCCCCCCGTCCGCAACGAGCGGACGGGGGGCTTCTGTGCGTCAGAACGAGCGTGACATCACGGGGTGAAGGCGATCAGGCCCGACACGTTCTTGGTGCCCTCGTCCTTGCCCGCAGGGCCGGTGCGGTCGAACTGCAGCTGGAAGCCGCCGCGCCCCGGCTGCTGCCACGTGACCCACCAGGAGGTCCCGCACGGCACCGTGTGGGTCGCGCCGACCTTCCAGCTGTTGGTCGCCACCGTGACGTTGTAGAGGCTGACCTTGATGTTCGGGTAGGCGGCCGAGCACGCGGTCGTGGTGACCTTCGCACGGATGTTCTGGTCGCTGTACTGGATGAACGACTTCGAACGCAGGCTCGCCTTGAACGATCCGCTGAACGTCTGCGTCGAAGTCGCCAGGATCTGGATCGGTGCGTCGCTCGCGAGCGTCGGATCGGCGGCCGGTGCCGCCTCGACCGTCACGACCGGTTCCGGTTCCGGCGCCGGACTCGTCGCCGCGGCAGCGGGAAACGCGCCGGCCGCCAGGCAAGCGACCAGGGCGGCCGAGCCCGCCATGAACTTGAACTTTCGCATCAGGAAGATGCCCCCTTGTGGTGCTCCGACCTGCCTGTTTGCTGGCCGGTCCTTCCAACGTAGCCCCGCAGCCGGCCTGCTCGTGGACAAACGGGCCCCCGACTTTCCACGCGGTCGGCAACCGCTAGCGCCTGGACGAGTCCGCCACCGCTGCCCGCGTCAGACCCAGCGTCGACGATGCGGTGGTGCCTCTCGTCCCTCCGTCGCCCCACTCCGTCCCCGGCGGAATGGACCGCATCCGAGCCGTCCGCCCGCTCCTCAACGAGCGCCCGGTCCCGCCCGGCGTGCACCACGACGTGCAGCACCCGATCCCCGTCGTCGTGACGCTGCGGTGGGAGACCGGGGACGAGGAGGTCGAGACCATCGCGTTGGAGTGGTGGACGACGCGGGCAGGCTCGGTCGTCCGGGTGCGGGTCGCCGACCAGAGGATCCCGACCGGAGCGGTGTGGCTGCCCGTCGAGGACGTGCGACCGACACCTAACGCCGCCAGGCCGGCACGTGTCGAGCACTCCACCACGATGGTGTGGTGGCAGCGGCAGTAGACGGTGCGTAGCCGAACGACGACACAGGCGTGGCCTCGAAGAGGCCCTCGACGCTCCAGTGCTTCATGTACTCAGCGAGCGCCTCGCGGGGGATCGACGGAGAGGGTCTGGCATCCCGATGGGAACGTGCAGCGGATCGACTTCGTCGGCGTACCTGGACGCCCAATCGGCCTACTCTGTCGCCCGCTGACGATCCTCAACGGTCCTGGACTCGCCCAGCGAGTCCTCGAGCTCCTCCACGAAGGCGCGGATCGCGATTGCTGGCCGCCGACGCTCGATCTGGTCGAGGAGCACGTGGGCGCGGTGGGCTTCGTGAAGTTGTGCGATGGCCTCTTGTCGGGCGGCTTCCCAGCGCTCGCGCTTGCTGCGCTCCGCCCGATCTCTTTCCTACCTCGCGGCCGAAGCAGCTGCGTGGCGCAGTTCGAGTTCACGAAGCACCTTCGGGAGCATGGTCCCGACCATCGTCTCGCCGCGGTCCTGCCATGACGACCCCCAGTGCTCGTGCGTTGTGTCGTGTATGCGGACGCCGAGCCGGTCCGTTGGGATCTCTCGCCTTCGGGCGTAGGGACGTCCGCTCCCGTCTGCGACCAGATCGACGACTTGGAACACGCTGAGGCGGTACGCGTCTCCACCGACGTCGACGAAGAGGTGTCCGCTGGTGGTCGGGTCTCGGATCTCGTCCCGGTAGCGCGGCCTGTTCGAGGGGCCTTCACCGGTGTCACCTTGTACCCGCGGGCTCGTGACTCACGGGTGATCGCCTCAACGATGCGGAGCGCGCGGCCCAACCGGCTCCTCTGAATCTTGAGGTCCCACCGGTCCCGGAGCTTCTCCACGACGTCGGTCTCTTGGGTCAGCCGAGCCGGCACGGGAACCGGAGTGAGCTCTTCAAGACGCCAGGCTGGGTGGGGCTTGAACCAGAGCGTCGCTTCCTTCGCTCGGTAGTCGTACTTCATCGTCAGCGTGGTCCCAGCGGGAGCCTTCTCGCGGCTCTCTGCGACACTCACAGTCGACGAAGCGCCGACACATTCGACGTGGGCTTGATCAAGCGCTGGTCAGGCGCGGTCTGGACCTCGCGTATCAGTAGGTCCGTCTTGCTCATGTGCGGCGCCGCGGCGCGGGCCGCTCCGGCTCCGGCGCTGGTTGGCTGGCGTCACGTTCGACCACCGGCTTCACGGGGCGCCGGGCCGCCTCCCCCTCTGCACCCGGGAGGGGCGGATCGGGATACGCGCCGTGCTTGAGGTAGTGCTCTCGCAGGTCCAGGGAACGCCGAGGGCCCGGGATCAGGATGATCCCGGGCCCTCGTGGTGAGCCGCCTAAGAGAATCGAACTCTTGACCTTCTCATTACGAGTGAGACGCTCTGCCGACTGAGCTAAGGCGGCGCGCCCGTGCCGTCACCGGACGGGCGGCCACCACTGTACCTGGCACACGGCGCCTCCTCCAAAGCGGGCTCAGCAGCGGGTCCCGTCGGCGGGCACGGTGCCGTCGATCAGGTACGCGTCGACCGCGTCGCCGATGCACGCGTTGGAGCGTCCGTAGGCGGTGTGCCCCTCGCCCTCGTAGGTGAGGAGGGTGCCGGAATCGAGGGTCTGCGCGAGGCTCTCGGCCCACTGGTACGGGGTGGCGGGGTCGTTGGTGGTGCCGATGACGAGGATGGGATCGGCGCCCGCGGCGGAGTAGTCGTCGAGCCCGCCGGCCTCGGGGACGGGCCAGTTCGCGCACAGGACGCCGCCGAAGCCGAAGTAGGACCCGACCGTGGGGGCGACCTGCTCGATCTCCGCGGCCTGGGCGCGCATCTCGGCGGGGTCGGTGGTGCCGCGGTCGTCGGCGCAGCCGATGGACCAGAACGCCTCCATCGAGTTGGTGGCGTAGGTGCCGTCGGCGTTGCGGTCGTTGTAGATGTCGGCGAGCTGGAGCAGGACGGCGCCGTTGCCGTCGAGGGCGGCGCTCAGGCCCTGGGTGAGGGCGGGCCAGGACTGCTCGTTGTAGAGCGGGAGCGCGATGCCGCTGAACGCGAGCTGGCCGGTGAGGCGGCGGTCGCCGCTGGCGGGCAGGGGCGAGGTGCGGGCGCGGTCGAGCAGGGTCTTGACCTGGGCGAGCCCGTCCTCGACGTCGCCGTCGAGGGGGCAGGCGCTCCCGGCCTGGCAGTCGGCGACGTAGGCGCGCAGGGCGTTCTCGAAGCCCCCGGCCTGGCCGGCGGACAGCTCCTGGGAGGAGAGCGTGGGGTCGAGGGCGCCGTCGAGGACGAGGCGGCCGACCTGCTCGGGGAACAGCGCGGCGTAGGTCGCGCCGAGCTGGGTGCCGTAGGAGTAGCCGACGTAGGTGAGCTGCTCGTCACCGAGGACGGCACGCAGGACGTCCATGTCGCGGGCGGCGGAGACGGTGTCCACGTGCTCCAGCAGCGGGCCGGTGTTGGCGAGGCACTGCGCGCCGAAGTCGGCCCACATGGCCTCGGCGGCGGCGATGCCCTCGTCGGTGGCGAAGTCGAAGTCGCTGGAGGTGACGGTGTCCATGCCGGGACCGTCGACGCAGGCGACGGCGCTGGATGCCCCGACGCCGCGGGGGTCGAACCCGACGAGGTCGTAGCGCTCGACGACCTCGGCGCCGAACGACGGGACGGCGATGCTGGACAGCGCGTCGATGCCGGAGGCGCCGGGCCCCCCGGGGTTGATCAGCAGGGAGCCGAGGCGGTCGCCGGTCGCGGCGTGCCGGGAGACGGCGATCTCGACGGTGTCGCCGTCGGGCTCGTCGTAGTCCATCGGGACGACGAGGGTGGCGCACTCGAGGTCGCCGCAGGGCTGCCAGTCGAGCTGCTGCGCGTAGGCGCCGTCGAGGCCCTGGACGTCGGCCGCCGTCGGGGCCTGCGTGACGGCGGTCTGCTGGCGGGGTGCGCTGCACGCGGCGAGCGCGAGCGCGGCGACCGCGGTGAGCGCGGCGGCGCGGGCGAGCGCGGTGCGGCGGCGCGCGGGCAGGCGGGGGTCACGGGCTCTCGAGCGGGGAGTCACCGGATCACGGTACCCGCGCGGGGGGCTCAGGCCTGGGGACGCAGCGCGATGAGCATGGCCTCGACGGCGAGCAGCGGCGCGACGTTGACCTCGATCCGGGTGCGGGCCTCCCCGACGGCGTCCATCCGCCGGACGGTCTGCTCGGCGGTGGTGGACTCGGCGAGGGAGCGGGCGGCCTCCTCGTGCTCGGCGTTGACGAGCGGCACGTCGGAGCCGAGCTGCAGGACGAGCACGTCCCGGTAGAACGACAGCAGGTCGATCATCGCCCGGTCGAGGACGTCGCGCTGCGCGCGGGTGGCGCGGCGCTTCTGCTCCTCCTCGAGCTGCTTGACCTGCCCGCGCAGCGCCGGGGGGATGGTCGCGAGGCCCTCGGCGCCCAGGGAGCGGAGCAGCGACTGCCGCTCGGTGGCGTCGCGCTCCTCGGTGGCGGCCTTCGCGTCGGCCTGCGCGGTCTCGACGAGCTCGGCGGCGGCGAGCACGGCGTCGCCCACGCCGCGCACGCGCGGGGCGATGCGGAGCACCGCGGACCGGCGGGCGCGGGCCTCGGGGTCGCGGGCGAGCCGCCGGGCGACGCCGACGTGGGACTGC
>NZ_RFFI01000228.1 GCF_003696205.1 Cellulomonas triticagri | reverse complement strand
GGCCGTGCGGGGTCCGCGGCGCCCACCCACCCCGTCGCGCCGGGCCCTCGCCGGGGCCGCGACGACCGGGCCCGCCCGCACCGGTGCACCGGTCCGCACGCGCGCCTCCGCTGGGCCGTCCGGGCGACATCGCCCCGCGAGGGGAAGCGCTGACCTGCCCCGCGACCAACCTAGGACTTAGGTCCTATGCCGGATCGGGTGCCGCGCACGATCGGACCGGGCACGCGGAGGTGCAGGGGGCACCTCCCGCAGCGCGGAGGTCCACCAGTGCCCACCACCACCAGCTCCAGCAGCTCGCTCCTCGGCCGGGTCCGGGACCTCGGCGTGAGCACCCGGATCGCGGCGGCGGTGCTCATCGCCGCGGCGGTCGGCGTCGCCGTCGGGATCGTCGGGATCTCCGCGCTCGCGCGGACCAACTCCGCGACCACCGCGATGTACGAGCAGAGCTTCGTCGGCCTGCAGGACGCCGCTACGATGCGCCGCGCCATGGTCCAGATGCGCCTCGACCTCACCAACCACGCCCTGTCCACCGACCCGGCCACGATGGAGCGGATGGAGGAGCGGGTCGCCGCCGCCGAGGCCGAGCTGCGCGAGGCGCTGACCGCCTACGGCGACCTCGACCTCGCCGCGCCCGAACGCGCCGCCCTGGACGACTTCACGGCGGGGCTGGAGCAGTACGTGCAGGTCCGGGACACCGAGATGCTGCCCGCGAGCCGGGCGCACGACACCGACCTGTTCGCCGAGATCCGCGACACCGACGCGCAGCCCGCGATCGACGCGATGACCACGGCCGTCACGACGCTGGTCGACCACGAGGAGAAGGCCGCCGCGGCGGCGGCCGCGCAGGCGGAGCAGGGGTACCGCAGCAGCCGCACCACGGTCGTCGTCGTGCTCGCCGTCGGCATCACCGCGGCGGTCGCCCTGGGTCTGCTGGTCGCGCGGTCCATCGTCGGCGGGCTCCGCCGGGTGCACGCCGTCGCCGACGCGCTGGAGCGCGGGGACCTCACCGTCACCGCGGACCTGGCCGCGCGTGACGAGGTCGGCCGGATGGGCGCCGCGCTGGACTCGGCGGTCGGGCGGCTGCGGGAGGTCATCGGCACCATCGACGAGTCGTCCACCTCGCTCGCGTCAGCCGCCGAGGAGATGTCCGCGACCAGCGGGCAGATCGCGGCGACCGCCGACCAGACGGCCGCCCAGGCGGGGGTGGTGTCCGCCGCGGCGGAGCAGGTGTCCCGGAACGTGCAGACCGTCGCGGCGGGCTCGGTGCAGATGAGCGCCAGCATCGAGGAGATCGCCCGCAGCGCGTCCCGCGCGGCCGAGGTCGCCGGTCAGGGCGTGCACGCCGTGGGCGACACCACCGCGACGATGAGCCGCCTGGACGAGTCGAGCAAGGAGATCGGCAACGTCGTCAAGTTGATCACGAGCATCGCGGAGCAGACCAACCTGCTCGCCCTGAACGCGACCATCGAGGCGGCCCGGGCGGGCGAGGCGGGCAAGGGGTTCGCGGTGGTCGCGGGTGAGGTCAAGGAGCTCGCGCAGGAGACCGCCAAGGCGACCGACGACATCGCCCGCCGGGTCGAGTCGATCCAGGCCGACACCGGCGGCGCCGTCGCCGCGATCGAGCAGGTCGCCGCGATCATCACGCAGATCAACGACTTCCAGCTGTCCATCTCCAGCGCCGTCGAGGAGCAGACCGCGACGACCTCCGAGATGAACCGCAACGTCACCGAGGCCGCCACCGGCTCCGGGGAGATCGCGCAGAACATCGCGGTCGTCGCGGGCGCGGCGGACCTGACCACGCAGGGCGCCGCCGAGTCCCGCACCGCCGTCGGCTCGCTCGCGCAGATGTCGACGGAGCTGCGCGAGCTCGTCGGGCAGTTCCGGGTCTGACAGGTCTGACCAGGCCCGACCAGGTCTGCCCAGGCTCAGCCGAGCCAGCGGCGCACCCGCGGGCGCGCCGCCCGGTCGGCCACGCGGCGCGCGCGGTGGCGTGCGTCGCGGCCCCGGGCCTCCTCCTGGGCGTGCAGACGGCCGTAGGCGTACGCCGCCCGCGGGTCGGCGGTCTCGTGCGCGAGCCCGGCCAGCCGGTCCCGGGCGACCACCGTGTCCTGGTGCTCGCCGAGCACCTCCTGCAGCGCCTCCATGGCCCGGGCGTACCGCTTCGCGTCGCGCCCGAGCGCCGGGCGGGCGACCTCGGCGGCGTACCGCGCGGTGCGGGCCTGCTTGCGCGCCTCGTGCAGCAGCGCGTCCGTCCGCCGGCGCGGCGCCCCGTGCG
>NZ_RFFI01000227.1 GCF_003696205.1 Cellulomonas triticagri | reverse complement strand
CGACCTCCGGTGCGCCGGAGGTCGCGCCGGGCGTCCTGCACCGCGTGCGCGACGTGATGTCCGGTCGTCTGGACCCCGCACCCGACGTCCCCGTCGACCCGGGCCCGACCCGGAGGTACCTCGACGGGGTCGAGGGGCTCCGGCTGATGTACCTCGACCGGCTGACCGAGGCGGCGGACACCCAGCGCGGGCTGCTGGGTACCGCCACGGCCGAGGACGACCTCGTCGGGGTGCGGGTGCACGCCACGGTGCTGGCCGAGGTGCTGCTCTACGCCGGGCAGCAGGACGAGGCCTGGGAGGTCGCGACGCGCGCCGTGGTGCTGCCCACCCCGGCGGCGGGCGCCGACGGCGGGCTCGCCCGGGCGTTCCACCGGCGGGGACTGCGGGTGGGGGCGATGCTCGCCGCCACCCGGGGCGACCGCGGGCTGGCCGACGCCCTCGCCCGCGGCGTCACCGCGGCGGAGGCGGACGAGGGCGCGCTCGACCCGGTCGCGCCCGTCGCGGCGGTGCTGGAGCTGACGGAGCCCGACGACGAGGTCGCCGCGGTGGGCCGGCTGTGGCGGGCGGGCGAGCACCTGCTGAGCCGTGGTCTGGTGCCGTCCGCCCTGCACAGCTGGTCCTACGCCGCCCGCCCGTACGGCCCGGGCCGGGTCCGCCGCCTGCGGGCGGCCTTCGACGCGGCGCCGGTCCCGCTGCTGGAGCGGCACGTGCGATGGCAGGAGGCGTTGGTGCACGACCCCGACGCCGACCCCGCGGCGTTCGGGGTGCCCGCGGCGGCCCTGCACGTCGGGCACCGGCCCGCCGACCGTTCCACGGCGGCCGACGCCGGCCCGAGCGCGCTGACGGTCCGGGAGCAGGAGGTCGCGGCGCTCGCGGGCCGGGGGATGTCGAACCGCGCGATCGCGCACGAGCTCGGCCTGAGCGTGCGCACGGTCGAGAACCACGTGAGCCGGGGCCTGCACAAGCTCGGCCTGCACTCCCGCTCCGACCTCATCCGCGAGCCGGTGCTCGTGCCGCGGACGCCGACCGTGGCCGGTTGACCGCCGGTCGACGGTCGGTCGACGGCCGGCGGGACACCGGGGCGCCCACCACCCGGGTGCCTCGGGTTCCCACCGGGCGGGTGCGGGCGTGCGGATCGGGCGGACGGGGCCGCCAGGTTCCCGGCTGAGTGGTCGCCGGCGCGGTCGGGGTGGCGCGGCCCCGGTACCTGCTCAGACCGGAGCGCCTGCCCGGCCCTCCAGCGCCGGGAACGGCCGTCCCCGCTGCTCAGCCCAGCCGCCGGAGCCGCTCAGGACAGCCCGGGCCGTGGCTCCCCCGAGGCCGTTGACCGCCCCCCGGGGCCCGGTCAGGGTCGGTCCGCCGGACCCCGGCGGGCGCCGCACGGCCCCGCCGCGGACGGCGACCACCACCCGCAGGGCCCGCCCGGGCCGTGCGGGTCCACCGAGGGGGAGGAGCACGGCATGGTCCGCATCACGTCCACCAGCAGGGGAGGTCGCCGGGCGGCTGCCGCCGTGGCGGCCGCCGTCCTGCTGGCCGTCCTCGCGCCGCAGGGCGCGCGGGGGGCCGACGAGGGCAGGCGCCTCGTGGCGCCGGTCGCCGACCCCGACCGGCCGGCGTTCGACGCGGCCCTCGACGCGCCCGAGGACGAGCCCACGTCGGTCGAGGTCCCGCTGCCGGACCCGATCGCCCGCCACGACGAGCACCGCGCGGCGGCGCAGTCGTCCGGGGCGACCGTGGTGCGGAGCAGCGGCCTCACCGACGCGGACGTGGTGTACCGGGGCAGCCACGCGCTCGCGGGCGGCGGCTCCGGAGACGGCCTGGCCGCGACCGGGGCGCAGATCGTGCCCGCCCTGTTCCTCGTGCTGGTCCTGGGAGCCGTGGGGATCGCGCTGGTCCGGACCCGGGGGCCGCGCGACTGAGCGTCGACACCGGTCCGTCGTCGCCGCCCGGTCGGTGGACCAGGAGGTCCCGTCCCGCCGGGCAGGGGGTACCCCGCAGGGACGCCGGCCGGGGGAGCGGCCCCCGCCTACTGTCGAGTGCGGGGCCGACCGTGCCGGTCCGGGCCGCGTGCCCGAGCAGCCCCGACGACCCCTGTGCCAGGAGGAGGTGACCGCGGTGGACGACGCACCGAGTAGCAGCCCCCGGTCACCGCGCCGCACCCCGCGCCGCGCCTGACCGGCGTCCGGTCCGCCCCGCGCCGCCGCGGCGGTGGACCCCGAGGTGCCCCGCGTCCGCGAGCGCCTCGACGTGCCCCCGGGCACGTCCCACCGGTGCCGCCGTCGCG
>NZ_RFFI01000226.1 GCF_003696205.1 Cellulomonas triticagri | reverse complement strand
GGCGACCCGGTCGGCGCGACGAGCGTCCCGGGTTCCGCGGGGACGACCGGCCGCGGCGCGGCGAGCGCGGCGGCTACGGCGAGCGCGGCGGTTTCCGGCGCGACGACCGCCCGGCGCGCGACGAGTCGCGTCGACCCCTGCCGCGCGGTGCGCGTCGGGAGGACGGCGACGACCGCCGCGAGAGCCGCCCGCCGCAGTCGGTGCGGGAGCACGGGCCGTGGATCCCGGACGACGTGGAGTTCGGCATGCTCGACCGTGAGGTCCGGGCGCGCCTGCGCACGCTGAGCAAGGACAACGCGGGGGTCGTGGGTCGGCACCTCGTGATGGCGGGGCGGCTGCTGGACGAGGACCCCGAGCTCGCGTACGAGCACGCCCAGGCCGCGGTGCGCCGTGGCGGGCGGGTCGACGTGGTGCGGGAGGCGGCCGGTCTGGCGGCGTACCGCACGGGTCGGTTCGCGGAGGCGCTGCGGGAGCTGCGCACGGTGCGCCGGCTGAACGGCTCCTCGGAGCACCTGGCCGTGATGGCGGACTGCGAGCGCGGTCTGGGCCGGCCGGAGCGCGCCCTGGCGCTGGCCGCGTCCGCGGAGGCCGAGGGGCTGGACCCGCAGACCCGGACCGAGCTCGCGATCGTCGTCAGCGGCGCCCGGCTGGACATGGGCGACCCCGATGCCGCCATCGCGGTGCTGCACGGCGTCGAGGGCGGTCCGGTGCGCACGGTGCTGGCCGCGCGCGTCGTGCAGGCGCGTGCCGACGCGCTGCGTGCCGCCGGTCGGGGCGCGGAGGCCGACGCGGCCGAGTCCGCCGTCCCCGCGGGCCTGCTGGCGCAGGCGTCCGGTCCCGTCGAGGACGAGGACGTCGTCGTGTTCGACCTCGTGGAGGACGGCGAGGACCTCGGGGACGACGAGGCCGACCTCCCGGAGGAGACCGACGCCGCCGAGGCGGTGGACGGGACCGACGCGGACGACGCCGACGAGACCGACGCGCTCGACGAGACCGACGAGACCGACGCGCTCTCAGACGACGACGCCCCTGCGGGCGTCGAGGACCCGGAGGACCGGTGACGCACGCAGGACTGCTCGGCAGCGACATCCCGCTGGCCGAGCGCTACGACCTGGCCCTGGTGGACCTGGACGGGGTCGCCTACCGCGGGCACGAGCCCATCGACGGTGCGGCGGCCGGTCTGGCCGGCGCCCGCGCGGCGGGCATGCGCCTGGTGTTCGTGACGAACAACGCGTCGCGCGAGCCGGGTTCGGTGGCGGACCAGCTGACGTCGCTGGACATCCCCACGGAGCCGGGTGACGTGCTGACGGCCGCGCAGGCGTGCGCGGCGCTGCTGGCCACGCGCCTGTCCCCGGGGGACAAGGTGCTGGTGGTCGGCGGTGCCGGGCTGCTGACGGCGGTGCGGGAGGCGGGCTTCGAGGTCGTGTCCTCGGCCGACGACGCGCCGGTGGCGGTGGCGCAGGGCTTCGCCCCGGAGCTCGGCTGGGCGCAGCTCGCGGAGGCTGCGTACGCGGTGTCCCGGGGTGCCTGGTTCGTGGCGAGCAACCTGGACCTGAGCCTGCCGACGGCGCGCGGTTTCGCGCCCGGCAACGGTGCGCTGGTCGGCGCGGTGCGCGCGGCGACGGGCGTGGTCCCGGACAGCGCGGGCAAGCCGGCGTCGACGATGTACGAGATCGCGGTGGAGCGGCACGGCGCCCGGGAGGCGCTGGTCGTCGGCGACCGTCTGGACACGGACCTGGCGGGTGCCCGCTCCGGCGGTTTCGCCGGGCTGCACGTGCTGACCGGCGTGAGCACGGCGCGGGACGACGTCCTGGCGCCCGCGGGCCTGCGGCCGCACTTCGTGGCGGCGGACCTGGGTGGGCTGCTGGTGCCGCACGCGGCGCCGGTGCCGGGCGCGGAGGGCTGGTGGACCTGCGGGGACGCCGCCGCCCGCGTCGTCGACGGGCGCCTGGACCTGGGCGGCGTCGACGTCGACCCGGGTGCGGCGTCGGTGGACCTGGTGCGTGCGGCGTGCGCTGCGGCGTGGTCGGCGGTGGACGCGGGCGAGGAGCTGGACGCGTCGTCGGTGCCGGAGATCCACGTCACCCGGTCGGAGGCCACGGGCGTGGGCGCGGGCCGGTAACCTGACCGCCAGCACGGGGGCAGCAGCAGGACGGGACGTCGCGCGCGGGGAGACCTGCGTGCGCGGTGTCCCGTCGCGGGACGAGTAGCCGCCGCCGGCGGCGGGAGGAGCGGGTGTCGTGGAGCCGACGGGCGACCAGGCGGTCGACCAGGCGCTGGTGCGTCTGACGGAGGTCACGGATCTGGGGCTGCGGGAGCAGCTGGCCGTGTTCGACGCCGTGCACGCGGCCCTGCAGGACCGGCTCGCCGACGCGGAGGGCTGACGCGCGTGACGGAGCGCGTCGACGCCGTCCTGGTCCGGGACGGGCTGGCCCGCTCGCGCCGGCACGCCGCCGAGCTGGTCGCGGCGGGCCGGGTGCGGGTCGCGGGGCGCACGGTGCTGCGCCCCG
>NZ_RFFI01000225.1 GCF_003696205.1 Cellulomonas triticagri | reverse complement strand
CACGCGCCCGGGGCAGGGCACCGACCACCGGCAGGCCGACGGCGGCGGCGACCTCCTCCGGGGCGAGGACGGCGGGCGCGGCACCGCCCGCGACGAGCCCGACCCGGCGGCCGTCGCGCACGAGCACGTCCCGGAGCAGCCGCGCACCGGCGACGCCGGTGACGTCGCGCGGGGCGAGGACGAGGACCGTCGCGCATGCGTCGGCGAGCACCCGCGCGCCGGTGGGGTCCTCCCGGAGCAGGCCGGATCGGTCGAGGTCGACCACGACCGAGCGGTGCGCGACGGTGAGGGCGTCGAGCACGTCCGGCACGACGTCGGGCCGGGGCGGGCCGGGCTGCGAGTCGTCGGCGGGCAGCACCGCGCACCGGTCCCAGCGCATGAGGTTCCCGGCGAGCAGTGCGGGGTCCACGACGCCGCGCGCGCCGCTGAGTCCCGGCCACCGCAGCCCGGGGTGGGACTCCAGCCCGAGCACCGTGTCGATGGAGGGGCCCGGTCCGCCGTCGACCAGCGCGGTGGCACCCTTGCGCGCGAGCCGCGCGGCGAGCAGCGCCGCCAGGACGGTCGCTCCCGCTCCGCCCCGGGCGCCGACGACGCCCACCGTCCCCGCGCCGTCCTGCTGCCGTGCTGCCACCGCGTCCTCCTCGTGCCGCCGGTCCTCCACCTCGACGGTGCCGCCCCGCGACCCGCACGACCCCGCCCCGCTCCGCGCACCTGGGGACCACGCACGCCTCCGCTCCCTGTGGAAGGCTCAGAACCCGCTCCCCGCCCGGCAGGGCCCCACCAGCGGCCCCGCGCCGCGCAGCGGCACCGCCGCACCACCGCCGGGCACCCCCGGACCGCCGAGGAGCCACGAGCCCGCAGGAGCCGCCGCGTGACCGACCGCCGACCCCCCGACCTCCGCCCCGCCGCGTTCTTCGACCTCGATAAGACCCTGATCCCGTCGTCGGCCGCGACGGCGTTCGCGCGCCCGTTCCTGCGCGGCGGGCTGCTGAGCCGCCGGGCGGTGCTGCGCGCGGCCCGGGCCCAGCTCGCGTTCCACCTCGCCAGCGCGACCGAGGACCGCACGGAGCGGGTGCGGGCGCAGCTGTCGGCGATGGTGGTCGGCTGGGACGTGGACCGGGTCGCGGAGGTGGTGCGGCAGAGCGTGCAGGGGGCGGTGGGCTCGCTGCTGTCCCCCGCGGTGCTGGACCTGGTCGCGCGGCACCGGGCGGCGGGGCACGCGGTGGTGGTGGTGTCGGCGTCGAGCGACGACCTGGTGCGCCCGATCGCGGCGCTGGTCGGTGCGGACGACGTGATCGCCAGCCGGATGACGGTCGAGGACGGCCGGTACACCGGGGCCATCGACTTCTACGCGTACGGCCCCGCGAAGGCCGTCGCGATGCGGGACCTGGCCGCGCGGCGGGGCTACGACCTGGCGGCGTCGACGGCGTACACGGACTCGGCGACGGACGCGCCGATGCTGGACGCGGTGGGTCACGGCGTCGTCGTCGACCCGGACCGGGGGCTGCGGGCGCTCGCGGCGGTGCGCGGCTGGGAGCCGCTGGTGCTGCACCGGCGTCCCCTGACGCGGGCGCTGGCCCGGGTCCCGGCCCGTACCGCGGTGGCGGTGCTGATCACCGCCACGGGCCTCGCGGCCGCCCTCCTCCTCGCCCGGTCCCGGTCCGGCATCCGGGCGCCGGTCTCGGATGCCGGGCACTCCGCCGGGCACCACCTGGGACTTCATCGGCCCCACTTCCCCCGCCGGGCGGCACGCGCTGTGATGGGTCGCACAACAGCACGACCCGAGGGAACCCACGCGCGATCCGTCCACGCATAGGACGAGTCGGACGGGCTCGATCCCGCACCGGCTGACCACCGTGCACGCCTGATAACCCTCGCGTCGTCCGTTCGGCGACGGCGTCCCCCGGGGCGCCGTCGTTCGTGCCCGGAGGCGTCCGGTCCCGCGACGTCACGCCCGCGCGGTCAGCCCCCGAGCCGCCCCGCGAGCACCGCGTCCGCGACGACGCGCCCCTCCCCGGCCCCCGCGACGACGGCGTCCGCGACCGCTGACACCCACCCCGCGACGCCCTCCGGGGTGCCGGTCGCGAACCGCGCCGCGGCGGCGAGATAGGGGTGCGGCGTGCCGGACCACGCGACCTCCGGGACCACCGCCCCGGTGGGGTCGAGCCCGCGCCCGCTGAGCAGCATCCGCGCGGCGGCGCGCGCGACGACGCCGTTCCCCGCGGCGAACGGGCGCACCGCCAGGACCTCCCCGTGCACCACGGCCGCGACGAGCAGCGCCGGGACGCGGGTGGCGGCGACGGTGCGGGTCAGCAGCGCGAGCCGCTCGGCCGCCTCGTCCCCCGCCGGCGCGGGCCCGAGCCCGGTGAGGTCGCGGGGTGGGGCACCCACGGCGCGGACCCGACCGAGGTCGGCGTCGTCCAGCCACCCGGCACCGGCCGCCTGGTGCAGCCGGGCGAGCACCTGCGCCAGCGGCGGGACGACGGGCTCGCCCCGCCCGCCGAGGTCGGGCCGCCAGGTCGCGGCGAGCACGGTGGCCCGCAGCGCACCGGTGGCGACGCG
>NZ_RFFI01000224.1 GCF_003696205.1 Cellulomonas triticagri | reverse complement strand
CGGGCGTCGGGGCCCGGGCGACCGGGGCTTCCGCGGCCCCGGTGGCCGCCGCCCGGGTGGCGGACCGGGAGGCCCGGGCGGGTCCGGCGGCCCGCGGCCCGTACCGCGCCCGGTGATGGTCGATGTCCTGGACGAGGCCGGGCTGCTGCCCGCGATCGTGTTCATCTTCTCGCGCGCCGGCTGCGACGGGGCGGTGCAGCAGTGCCTCGCGGGCGGCCTGCGCCTGACGTCCCCGGCGGAGCAGGCGGAGATCCGGGAGATCGCCGAGACGCGGTGCGCCTCGATCGCGCCGGAGGACCTCGACGTCGTCGGCTACTGGGGGTTCGTGGACGCGCTGACCCGCGGCGTCGCGGCGCACCACGCCGGGATGCTCCCCGCGTTCAAGGAGACCGTCGAGGAGGCGTTCGCCCGCGGCCTCGTCAAGGTCGTGTTCGCGACCGAGACGCTGGCGCTCGGCATCAACATGCCCGCGCGGTCCGTGGTGCTGGAGAAGCTGGTCAAGTGGGACGGCTCGCACCACGTCGACATCACGCCGGGGGAGTACACCCAGCTGACCGGGCGCGCGGGGCGCCGCGGCATCGACAGCGAGGGGCACGCCGTCGTGGTGGGCCGGGGCGACCTGGACCCGATGGCCCTCGCTGGTCTCGCGTCCAAGCGGCTGTACCCGCTGCGCTCGGCGTTCCGGCCGACGTACAACATGGCGGTGAACCTCGTCGCCCAGGTGGGCCGCGTGCGCGCCCGCGAGGTCCTGGAGACGTCGTTCGCGCAGTTCCAGGCGGACCGCGGTGTCGTCGGGCTCGCGCGGCAGGCGCAGCAGCACGCCGAGGCGCTGGAGGGCTACGCCGAGGCGATGTCCTGCCACCTCGGGGACTTCGGGGAGTACGCGCGGATCCGCCGGGAGATCTCGGACCTGGAACGCGGTGTGCACCGCGCCGGTGCGGCGGCCCGCCGCCGGGCCGCGGCGGAGAGCCTCGGCGGCCTGGTCGTCGGCGACGTCGTCGCGGTGCCCTCCGGGCGGCGCGCGGTGCACGCCGTCGTCGTGGACCCCGGGACCCAGGGCGGGTTCGACGGCGCGCGCCCGCTCGTGCTCACCACGGAGCGGGAGGTCCGGCGGCTGTCCGTCCAGGACGTCGGCGACGGGGTCCGCACCGTCGGCACGCTGCGGGTCCCGAAGGGCTTCTCGCCGCGCGCCGCCTCGTCGCGCCGGGACCTGGCCGCCGCGCTGCGGGCGGAGATCACCGCGGGCCGGGTCGACGGCGCGGCGCCGAGCCGCCGCCGGGGTCGGGCGCTCACCGAGCAGGACGAGGACGCCCGCATCGCCGCGCTGCGCCGGGAGATGCGCGCCCACCCGTGCCACCAGTGCCCCGACCGCGAGGAGCACGCCCGCTGGGCGGAGCGCTGGTACCGGCTGGACGGCGAGCACCGGGCGCTGCTGCGCCGCATCGAGGGCCGGACCGGGTCGATCGCCGTGGTGTTCGACCGGATCTGCGACGTCCTCGGCTCGCTCGGCTACCTGGCGCCGGACGACGAGGGCGGCACCCGCGTCACCGAGGACGGCCGCTGGCTGCGCCGGATCTACGCGGAGAACGACCTGCTGCTCGCCGAGTGCCTGCGGCGCGGCGCCTGGGCGGACCTGGACGTCCCCGGCCTGGCCGCCGCCGTGTCCGCCGTCGTGTACTCGGCCCGCCGCGACGACCGCGACCGCGGCCCCGCCGTCCCGGGTGGTCCCGCCGGGCGCCTCGGCGTGGCGCTCGACGCCACCACGCGGATCTGGTCCGAGCTGGACGACCTGGAGGTCGCGCACCGGCTGGAGTCGACGCAGCCCCTGGACCTGGGCCTGGTGCAGCCGCTGCACCGGTGGGCGGCGGGGCGCAGCCTGGACGCCGTGCTGCGGGACGCGGACCTCGCGGCGGGCGACTTCGTCCGGTGGTGCAAGCAGGTGGTCGACGTCCTCGACCAGGTCGCGAAGGCGGCGCCCGACGCGCACCTGCGCGAGACGGCGCGCAAGGCCGTCGGGGCGGTGCGCCGCGGCGTGGTCGCGTACGCCGGGACCTGAGCCGGACCTGACCGGGACCTGAGCCGCTGCTGGTCCGCTCCTGGCCCGCTCCTGATCCGGGCCGCGCTGTGACCTGGGCGACAACGCGGCGCGCCGGGTGCGCCGGGCGTGGTTAGGGTGCGGGACGTGAGCACCACCCTGTACCGGGGCGGTGCGGTGCTGACGCCCGCCGTCCTCGCCGCACGCCCCGACCGACCGCCCCGTCGCGGCCCCGTCCCCGAGGACCTGCTCGAGGACGCCCCGACCGCGCTGCTCGTCGTGGACGGCGCGATCGGCTGGATCGGGCGCGAGGACGAGGCCGACGGCCTCACCGACGCCGCGGACGCGGTGGTCCGGCTGGACGGCGCCCTGGTCACCCCCGGGTTCGTCGACGCGCACGCCCACCTGCTCGACGCGGGGCTGCGGCTCGGGGCGGTGGACCTGTCGGGCGCCGCGGACCTCGCCGGTGCGCTCGCGACCGTGCGCGCCGCCGCCACCGGTGCGCCGGGGCGCGAGGCGGCGGCGCAGGGGGCGCCGCTGTGCGGGTACGGCTGGGACGACCACC
>NZ_RFFI01000223.1 GCF_003696205.1 Cellulomonas triticagri | reverse complement strand
GGTGCGGGCGCCGCCACTGGGGCACGGCCGGCGCCGCCGGGCTGCTGCTCGTCCGGCCCGCCACCGCGACCGGCCCCGCGGCCGTCGTGCTGCAGCACCGCGCGCCGTGGAGCGACCAGGGCGGCACCTGGGGCGTCCCCGGCGGGGCCCGGCTCACCGGCGAGTCCGCCGTGGACGGCGCGCTGCGCGAGTCCGCCGAGGAGGCCGGCATCGACCCCGCGTCGGTGCGCGTGGTCGGCGAGCACCTGCTCGACCACGGGGACTGGTCGTACACCACGGTCGTCGCCGTGACCTCGGGCCCCGTGGACGCCCGGCCGACCGACGACGAGAGCATCGCGATCGCCTGGGTCCCGCTGGACGAGGTCGCCGCGCTCCCCCTGCTGCCCGCGTTCGCGGACGCGTGGCCGACCCTGCGCGCGACGGTGTCGGCCGCGCTGGCCTGACCGCGCCGCCTGGGGGGTGCGCCCCGACCTCCCCCGATCACGGGGTGCGCGGGCCGCGACCGCAGGCCGCGGGGGCGACGCCGCGAGCGGGGTTCGCCCTGGTCGGGGTCGCGGCCGTAGGTTGGCCGGATGAGCGTCCCCGCGCCCTCCCCCGCACCGGACCCCACCCCGGTGCCGCCGTCGGCGCCGGACGCCGGTGTCGCCACCCGGGTGTCCCTGCTCGCGCTGGTCACGGTGCTCGCGGTCGACGCCGTCCGCGCCGCCGGACCCGTGCTCGACCGGGCGTTCACCGTCGGGACCCTGACCGTCGCGCTCACCGCCGTCGCCACGTTCGCCGGGGCCGGGGTGCTGGCCGCGCTCACCCTGCTGGTGACCGGGCGTCGCGTGCCCGGCACCGCGTCCGGCCGCACGCTGCTGGTCGTGGTCGCCGCGCTCGGTGCCGTCCGGCTGGTCACGCAGGCCGTGCACGACGAGGCGCGGTTCGCCGCCGGGCTGGTCACCGTCGCGCTGGCCGTGGCCGCGCTGGTGCTCACCACCACGACCGTCGCGGGCCGCGGCACCGGCGGGCGGCAGGCCGCGCTGGGGCTGACCCTCGGCTCCGGGCTGTCCGCGGCCCTGCAGCTCGCGCTCGGCACCTGGGACCCGCTGTGGCACGGCGGGGTCGTCGGCACCGTCACCATCGGCGCGCTCGTGCTGGTCGCCGTCGGGCTCGCGGTCGTCGCGCGCGGCGAGGAGCCGACCGGACGCCCGCGCCGCACCTGGGTGCTCGGGCCCGCGCTCGCGCTCGTCGTGATGATGCTCGCGAACCCGGCGTTCGCCGCCGCGCAGTCGGGCGTGCCGCTCGCCGCCGCCGGGACCGCCGTCGTCCTCGCCTCCGGGCTCACCGCCTGGCTGCTGCTCGTCCCCCGGCTGCTCGCCCGGCCGGTGCGCTGGGGCGCGGCCGCGCTGCTGCCCGTCGCCGTCGCGGTGACCCTGCTGACCACCGGGGTCCTCGCCCTGGTCGCGCTGGTCCTCGCCGAGGTCGCCGCGGGCGTCGTCCTGGCCGTCGCCCTGAAGACCCGCCGCCCCGCACCGCCCGGCATCCCGCGCACCGCCCTCGCGACCGGCGCCGTCGGCCTGATCGTCGGCGCGGCGCTGCTCGGCTACCTCCTCGACTACGACGTGCCGCTGCCCGTCGACAACGCCTGGCTCGTCGTGCTGGCGGCGGCGCTGCTCGCCGCCGGGGGCCTGCGCTGGTGGAGCCCCGCCCCGCCGCCCGCGCACGACCCCGCACCGCCGCTGCGCGCCAACGCCCTGCGGTTCCTCGTGCTGCCGTCCGTCGCGCTGCTCGCCGTCGGGTGGTGGGCCGCGCTCACCGGACCGGAGGCCGTCGCCGTCGACCGGGACCCGGACACCCTGGTCGTCCTCGACTGGAACCTGCACTACGGGGTCGCCGGGCACACCGCCGTCGACCTGGAGCAGATGGCCCGGACCATCGAGGCCGAGGCGCCCGACGTCGTCGCGCTCCAGGAGGTCGCGCGCGGCTGGGTGCTCGGCGGCGGCACCGACATGGCGACCTGGCTCGCGCACCGGCTCGGCATGCACGTCGCGTTCGCGCCCGCCGCCGACCAGCAGTTCGGCAACGCCCTGCTGTCCCGCGAGCCGCTGTCCGACGTGCAGGTGATCGCCCTGCCGTACGGCGCCGGGCCGCAGCAGCGCTCCGCGCTCACCGCGACCGTGCCCGGGCCTGACGGCACGCCCGTGCGCGTCACCTCCGTGCACCTGCAGCACCGGGAGAGCAACACCCCGACCCGCCTCGACCAGCTCGCCGCCCTGGACGCGGCGCTGCCGAGCGACGGGCCGTCCGTGCTGGCCGGGGACCTCAACGCCGAGCCCGGCTCCCCCGAGGTCGACGCGCTGGACGCCGCGGGGTGGACGAGCGCCCTCGACACCTCCGGGGACGCCGACGCCCTGACCCACCCGGCCGTGGACCCGGAAGTCCGCATCGACTGGGTGCTCGGCCGCGGCGTCACGTTCACGGACGCGCGCGTCCTGGACGACGTCTCGTCCGACCACCGCGCGCTGACCGTGATCGTCCGCGTCCCCTGAGCCCCCGCTGAGCCCGCACGGGCCCGCGCGGGCGCCCGCCGAGTGCGGAGAACCCGGTCCCGGATGCCCGGGCGGTTTCAGGCGGCGGTTGCAACGAGTAGGTCGTTGAGTCGTTGTGCGGGATTCTGCCAGTCCAGGGTCTCGCGGGGTCGGCCGTTGAGCTGGCGGGCGACGGCGTCGAGGTCGTCCTGGGTCC
>NZ_RFFI01000222.1 GCF_003696205.1 Cellulomonas triticagri | reverse complement strand
GGCCGACGCGCCGGGCCGCGCGGCGCCCGCGTCGCAGGACCCCGCGTCCCGGGAACCCGCGGCGCCGAGTACCGCGGCGCCGGACCCTGGGTCGCCGGATCCCGCTCGGCCGGACTCCGCCGCGCCGGACCCTGCATCGCCCCACCTCGCGTCCGGGCGCGCGCGCGAGGGCTCGGGTCCGCTCGGCACCGGTGAGGACCTGGTCGCCGAGGACCCCGACCGACCGCGTCGCTCCGCGACCGCCGAGGTCGCGGACCTGCTCGCGGACCTCACGGCTGCGGGAGCGCGGACGCTCGCGTTCACGCGGTCCCGGCGCGCGGCGGAATCGGTCGCGTCCGTGACGCGCGAGCACCTGCGCGACGTCGACCCGTCCCTCGCCGCCGCCGTCGCCGCGTACCGGGGCGGGTACCTGCCCGAGGAGCGCCGCGACCTCGAGGACGCGATCCGCACCGGCCGGCTGCGCGCGCTCGCGACGACGAACGCGCTGGAGCTCGGCGTCGACATCTCCGGCCTGGACGCGGTGGTCATCGCCGGGTGGCCCGGGACGCGGGTGTCCCTGTGGCAGCAGGCGGGGCGGGCGGGCCGCGCGGGTGCCGACGGGCTGGTGGTGCTCGTCGCCCGCGAGGACCCGTTGGACACGTTCCTGGTGCACCACCCGGAGGCGGCGCTCGACGCCCCGGTCGAGGCCACCGTGTTCGACCCCACGAACCCGTACGTGCTCGCGCCGCACCTGTGCGCGGCCGCCGCCGAGGCGCCGTTGCGCGCCGAGGAGCTCGACCTGTTCGGACCCGGCACCCGCGAGCTGCTGGACGTGCTCGTCGCCCGCGGCGCGCTGCGCCGCCGGACCTCGGGCTGGTACTGGACGCACGCCGAGCAGGCAGCGCGCCTCACGGACCTGCGCGGCACCGGCGGCGACCCCGTGCGCGTGGTCGAGGGCACCACCGGTCGGCTGCTCGGCACCGTGGACTCCGCAGCGGCCGACTCCACGGTCCACGCGGGGGCGGTGTACGTGCACCAGGGCGCCTCCTACGTCGTGGACGACCTGGACCTGGTCGACGGTGTCGCGCTCGTGGGCCGACGCGACGTGGACTACGGGACCTGGGCGCGCTGGGTCACCTCGACGGAGATCCGCTCGACCACGGCGGAGCGCCGGTGGGGCCCGGTGACCTGGGGGTTCGGCGCGGTCGACGTGACGACCCAGGTCCTCGGGTACCAGCGCAAGCGCATCCCCGACATGGAGGTGCTCGGCTCGGAGACGCTCGACCTGCCCGCGCGCACGCTGCCGACCACGGCGGTCTGGTGGACCGCCCCGGCCGAGGTGCTCGCGGCCGCGGGGATCACGGTCGAGACGGCGCCCGGCGCCCTGCACGCCGCGGAGCACGCGTCGATCGGCCTGCTGCCGCTGCTCGCGACGTGCGACCGCTGGGACCTCGGCGGCGTCTCCACGGCGCTGCACGTCGACACCGAGCAGGCCACCGTGTTCGTGCACGACGCGTACCCCGGTGGCGCGGGCTTCGCCGAGCGCGGGTACGCCCTCGGCGCGACCTGGCTCCGGGCGACGCGGCAGGCCATCGCCACCTGCCCGTGCCGCTCCGGCTGCCCCGCCTGCGTGCAGTCGCCCAAGTGCGGCAACGGCAACAACCCGCTGGAGAAGGATGCCGCCGTGCGCCTGCTCGACGCGGTCCTCGCCCACGCCGACGGCAGCTGACCCGGACGGGTCCACCGCCGGACGCGGCCCGGCCCGGGCCTCGGCGACGGCGTCCGCGACGACGAACGGCACGGCGACCCTGACGAGCACGACCCCGCCGTCCGCGGGCTCGCAGGACACCAGCACCGCGCCGTTGCGGACCGCGGCCTGCCCGGCGACCTCGCACGCACCCGCCATGCCCGCGACGAGCCGCTGCGCACCCGCGAGCGCCGCGAGGTCGGCCGCCGACTGCGCCCGGAGCCGCGCCGCGTGCGCGCCGACCAGCAGCCCGCACGCGGTCGCCAGCACGACCAGTGCACCGAGCAGGCCGATCACGAGGACCGACCCGGACCCACGGTCGCGGACCGGGTCCCCCGCACCCCGGGCCCGACCGCGCGGGGTGGTGGCCGCGCGCGGCACGTCCGCACGACCGCGGCGACGACGGCGACGGCGGGTCACGGCTCCGCCCTCGCCGTCGCCTCCGCGCGGACGGTGAAGCCGCCGACCAGCGGGACCGCGGGCCCCACGGTGGCCTCGACGTGCACCACCACCCACCCGTCCGTGCGCCCCACAGCCGTGCGAGTGCCGTCGCCCGCGACGCGACGGACGGCGGCGGCCACGGCTGCATCGTCCTCCCCGAGCGACGCTGACCGCGCGCCGGTGCGGGCGGCGTCGGCGCACCGCAGGTGGGTCGCCGCTCCGGCCGTGAGCGCCGCGAGGACGCCCACGAGCAGCGCGACCACGGGCAGGAGCACCGCCATCTCCGCGGTCACGCTGCCCCGGTCCGACCTCACACCGAGAGCGCGCTGCGCACGAGCGACGTCAGCGCCTCCCGCACCTCGCCGCTGCTGAGGATGATCACGAGCAGCCCGGCGAACCCGACGGCGGCGATCATGACGATCGCGTACTCCGCCGTCGCGAGCCCGGCGTCGCGGGTCGTGCCCGCGACCCGGCCGCGCACGGCCGCCACCCGGTCGCGCGCCGCCCCGGCGATGCGTCCGCGGATGCGAACGCCCTCCCGGGCCGGGCCGGCGGGTCCGGTACCGGCGTGCGCCG
>NZ_RFFI01000221.1 GCF_003696205.1 Cellulomonas triticagri | reverse complement strand
GACCGTGCGGCTGCGCGGCGAGGTCGCGCACGCCCTCGACGCCGACCGGCGCGCCACGGCGGCGGCCGAGCTCGCCGAGGCCGCGCGCGCGGGGGCGTTCACCCTGCGCCCCGTCGACACCCCGTGGTACGGCGCGACGCTGCTCAGCGACACCGAGGCCGCCGACGCGCTGCGCCGCGTCGAGCGGCTCGCGGCCGAGGACGGGCTCGCGGGCGTCGAGCGCCGCATCGCCGAGGTCGCGGAGGTCACCGGCTTCACGCCCGCGACGACGCTCGCCGCGTGGGCCGAGCAGCTCGACGTGCTGCACGGCGTGCGCGGGGCCCTCGACGTCTTCCAGCCGCTCGTCTTCGAGCGCAGCCCGGCCGACATGGTCGCGGCCACGGCCAGCAAGCACTGGCGCACCGAGCACGGGACGCCGATGGGCTACTGGCTGCGGCGGCGCCTGCGCAAGCAGGCCAAGGACCTGCTGCGTCCCGGCCGTCCGGTCGCCGACCTGCACGCCGCGCTCCTCGACGTCCAGCGCCAGCGCGAGATCTGGCAGGCGCACTGCCCGGCCGGGGGCTGGCCGCGCCTGCCCGAGGGCCTGGCCGAGATCGAGGCGGAGCACCGCGAGGTGCGCGCCGACCTCGAGGCGCTGGCCCGCGTCCTCGCGAGCACGCCCGAGGGCGGCGAGCTGCTGACCCGCCCGGTCGCCGAGGTGCGCGAGCGCGTGCAGCGGCTGCTGGCCGCGCGCGACAGCCTCGCCGCGCTGCCCGAGCGCACCCGGCTCGTCCGGTCGCTGGTCGCCGACGGCCTCGGCGACCTCCTGGACGACCTCGCCGACCGCCGGGTCCCCGCCGACCTGGTCGGCGCCGAGCTCGACCTCGCCTGGTGGTCCACCGTCTTCGAGCAGGTGCTCGCCGCCGACCCCGCGCTCGCCGGGTACGACGGCGCGACCCTCGGGCGGCTGGCCGACGAGTTCCGCGAGCTCGACGTCGCGCACACCGCCGCGCTGTCCGGACCCGTGCGGGCGCGCGCCGCCTCGCACGTCCGGACCGCCATGGCCACGCACACCGAGCAGGCCGAGGCCCTGTTCGCCGAGCTCGTCGAGGACCGGCTGACCGGCCTGCGCGAGACCTTCGAGCGGTACCCCGACGTCGCCCGGCGGCTGCGCCCCGTGCTCGCCGCCGCGCCGATGCTCGTGCCGCAGGTGCTGCCCGCCGCCCGCACCGTCGACCTCGTCGTCCTCGACGCCGCCGCCCACCTGCCCGTCGAGGTCGCGCTGCCCGCGCTCGCGCGGGGCCGGCAGGTCGTCGTGGTTGGGGACCGCCGCTGCGCGTCCGGCACCGCCGTGCGCGAGCTCGCCGAGGTGCTGCCGACCGTGCCGCTGCGCGCGGACGCGTCCCGCCGCGACCCCTACCTCACGGCGTTCCTCGCCGCCCACGGCTACGCCGACGTGCTGTCCCCGACGCCGCTGCCGACCAGCGCCGCGACCGTCGGCCACCACCTCGTCCCCGACGGCACCGGCATGCCCGACGGGTCCGGCGCCGTGCAGAGCACGCGCGCCGACGTCGACCGCGTCGTCGAGCTCGTCATCGAGCACGCGCTCACGCACCCCGAGGAGTCCCTCGCGGTCGTCACCGCGTCCGCCCTGCACACCGCGCAGGTGCGCGAGGCCGTACTGTCCCAGGTCCGCGACTCGCCGTCGCTCGCCGCCGCCCTCGACGGGTCCCGGCACGAGCCGTTCGTCGTCACCGACCTCACCAGCGTCGCCGGGCTGCGCCGGGACGCGCTGATCGTGTCGCTCGGCTTCGGCCGCACCCCGCACGGGCGGGTCCTGCACCGCTTCGGCCCGATCAGCGGACCTGGCGGGGACGCGCTCCTGCTCGCCGCCCTCGGCGTCACCCGGCACCGTCTCGACGTCGTGTCCTGCTTCGCCACCGCGGACATCGACCCCGAGCGCCTGCGCGGCCCCGGCCCGCGGCTGCTCGCCGACCTGCTGCGGTTCGCCGAGCTCCGCGCCGCCGGCGAGACCGAGGAGGCGGTGCTCGCCACCTCGCCGCGCGACGAGACCGCGGACGCCGCCGCGACCGCCGCCCGCACCGAGGCGACCGACGACACGCACGAGGTCGAGCCGGTGGCTGCCCCTGTCGCCGAGGAGGTCAAGGCGCCCGCGCACGCCCCCGACCGCCTCGTCGTCGACCTCGCCGAGCGGCTGTGGCGGCACGGCCTGGTGGTCGAGCTCGACCACGGCCTGCCCGGCGGGCTGCACCTGCCGATGGCCGTCGGGCACCCCGACCTGCCCGGCGAGCTGCTGGTCGCCGTCCTCACCGACGACGACGCCTACCTCACCGAGCCGAGCATCCGGGTCCGCGACCGCCAGGTCGCCGAGCGCCTGGAGCGGCTGGGCTGGACGGTCGTGCGCGTGTGGTCCGCCGCCGCGTTCCTCGACCCCGAGGCCGAGGTCGACCGCATCCGCCGCGCCCTGCACGCCGTCGCCGACCGCCGGGTCGCGCAGGCGCAGGAGGAGCGGCGCCGTGGGATGCTGCTCGTCCCCGGCCCGCTGCTGGACGACGACGGCACCGGTCCGGCGCCGACGCTGACCGGGTTCGCCCTGGTCCCGGGCGCCGACCTGCCCGCCGGTGGCGGCACCGGCCCCGGTGAGCGCCGGGTCGACACCACGCAGCCGCCCACCGGGACGCTGCCGAGCGTCGCGCCGGCGGCCGCTCCCGCGGAGGCCACGGACGCCACCCCGGCGGACACCGCCGGGTGGCGCCCGCCC
>NZ_RFFI01000220.1 GCF_003696205.1 Cellulomonas triticagri | reverse complement strand
CGGCCGCCCCGGGGCGCGCCCTCCCGGCGCCCCGGGGCGGCCCGGACGACCCGGTGGCCCGCCCGAGCCGCCCCCTGCGGGCTCGGACGGGCCACCGCACGCCGACCGCTGCCCTCCGCAGCGACCGGTCGTTCATCCCTGTAGTCCGCAGGGAGCCGCGCACCGTCACGTCGCATCCGTGTGACGCTCGTCACAGCCCGCCGTGCGCACTCCGGGCGCGCGCGCCGGGACCCGCCGGGATGCGCGCGCGTGCCGCCGGTGCTGGGGTGGGACGCATGACCAGCAGCCTCGTGCTCGTCCGGCACGGCGAGAGCGTGGGGAACGTCGCGGCCACCCGGGCCGAGCAGGAGGGCGTCCCCGTCGTCCCGATCACCACCCGCGACGCCGACACCCCGCTGTCCACCACCGGGGAGGAGCAGGCGCGCGCGCTCGGCGACCACCTCGCCGCGCTGCCGCCCGACCTGACGCCCGACGCCCTGTGGTGCTCCCCGTACGTCCGGGCCCGGCGCACCGCCGCCCTCGCCACCGCCGGGCTGGACCTCCGTCCCGTCGTCGACGAGCGCCTGCGCGACCGTGAGCTCGGGATCCTCGACGGGCTCACCAGCCACGGCGTCGCCCAGCGGTACCCGGACGAGGCGGCGCGGCGCGACCGGCTCGGCAAGCTGTACTACCGACCCCCGGGCGGCGAGTCCTGGGCGGACGTGGCGCTGCGGCTGCGCTCGCTCGTCGACGACCTCGTCCGGGCGGAGCAGGGGCGGGTGCTGGTGGTCTGCCACGACGCGGTGGTCTGGCTCCTCCGGTACGTGTGCGAGGGCCTGACGGAGGCCGAGCTGATGGACGAGGTCGCCCGGCGCAGCATCCGCAACGCGTCCGTCACGGTCCTCACCCGCGAGCCCGGGCACACCTCCCCCGGTGGCTGGCGCGCCGAGTCGTTCGACGACGTCGCGCACCTGCGGGGCGACGCCGAGGTCACGGAGCACCCCGGGCAGGGCGACGAGTGAGCGCCCCGGAGGTCCTCGCCCCCGCGCTGCTGCGCGGCTGGCCGCTGCCGGCCCGCGACGGGACGAAGGACGACCGCGGCTCCGTGCTGGTCGTCGGCGGCGCCCGACGCACCCCCGGGGCGGCTGCCCTGGCCGGGGTGACGGCGCTGCGCATCGGCGCGGGGCGGCTCACGCTCGCGGTCGCCGCATCCGTCGCCGCGCCACTGGCCGTCGCCACGCCCGAGGCGGGCGTGCTGGCGCTCCCCGAGGACGACGACGGCTCGCCCACCGGCGACCGGGCGCCGCACCTCGACGACGAGGTCGAGCGCGCGGACGCCGTCCTCCTTGGCCCCGGCCTCGACGAGCCCGACGGGACGACGGAGCTGGTGCGGACCGTCCTGACCGCCGGGCCACCCGGGGCGCTGGTGCTGGACGCCTTCGCTCTCGGGGTGCTGCCCCGGCTCGGCGCGGACCTGCCGCCCGGGCGCACCGTGCTCACCCCGAACGTCACGGAGGCCGCCCGGCTGCTCGACGTCGACGAGGCCGACCCCGACGACGCCGCCGAGCGCGTCGCCGACCGGTGGGGCGCGGTGGTGGCGTGCGCGGGACGGGTCGCGCACCCCGACGGCCGGCGCTGGATCACCGCGACGGGTGACACCGGGCTCGGCACGTCCGGCAGCGGCGACGTCCTCGCCGGGGCGGTCGCGGGCCTGCTCGCGGGCGGTGCCACGCCCGAGCAGGCCGCGTGCTGGGCCACTGCGGTGCACGGCACGGCCGGCGACCGGCTCGCCGTCCGCCGCGGCCCGCTGGGCTACCTGGCGCGGGAGCTCGCCGACGAGGTGCCCGCGGTGCTGGTGGAGCTGCGGGCCTGACCGCCCGTCGGCCGCCTCACTCCTCCGGCGGTCCGCCGACCTCGGCGACCCAGTCCGACGCCAGCGTGTACCGGAAGTTCGTGACCGTCGGCTCGGTGATCTGCATGACCTCCGACGACAGGGTGATCTCCTCGCGCCCCGACAGCCGCCCGGTGCTGCGGTCGACCAGGAGCATCCGCACCGTCGGGTCCACGTCGCCCGGCGACGCGGGCACCGACACCGCGACGGACTCGTGCCCGGCGCGGTCCTCGACGGTGCCGGCGAGCGTGAGGCCGGGCTCGTCCGCGAGCACCCGCCAGATCGCCGCCTCCAGGTCCGGCGGCAGCACGAGGAAGTCCGCGATGCCCGTCACCGCGAAGTACACGCACCACGGGCCCGCGGCCGGGTCCCCGTCGGGCCCGCAGCCGAGGTGCGCGTAGGGCGCGAGCAGGGCCGCGCGCAGCGCCGCCGGGTCCCGGGGCAGGTCGGCCACCTGGCCGGCGTCGAAGGTCCCCGCGGGGATCCGGTCGACCACGGCGTCCTGCGGGGCCGTGCTCACCGCCTCCAGCGCGCCGTCCGCGAGCAGCGGGTCGCCGCGCCACTCCAGGTTCACCGACGAGCCGTCCGGACGCACCCACGTCTCGCTGACGACCGGGTCGATCGTCGTGCTGGACTCCGTCCCGTCGACGGTGGTGCTGGCCCAGTAGTTCTGGGAGAGCGTGTGCTGGACGTCGCCCGCCGGGTCCGGCGCGTCCTGCTCGGAGGCCGCGGCCGCGAGCGCCAGCAGCGTGTCCCGCGCGGGCTCGCCCTCCCCCGACGCGACCGCCTCGGGTCCCACCGGGTAGGCGAGCATCGGCGGGGTGCCGGACGCCACCGCCGCCGGGGTGTCGTGGCCGGGCAGCACCGTGACCGCGACCGCCACCACGGCCGCGGCGGCGACCCCGGCCGCCGCGGTGAGCCACCGCCGCCGCGCGGTCC
>NZ_RFFI01000022.1 GCF_003696205.1 Cellulomonas triticagri | reverse complement strand
CACGCACGGCGTGCACGCCGAGGGCGCGCGTCCGGTCGCCGGGGGAGCGGCAGCCACCGCGACCACGGCCGCGCGCGCGGTCCGGACCGCCTTCCGGGCCGGGGCGACCACGGCCGGCGCGGTGCGGTCGCTGTCCGACGCCCGCCGGGAGTTCCGCACCGGGATGGCCGAGCGGGAGGCGCAGCTGCGGCACGACCTCGTCGGCGACGCCGACGTGGACGCGATCCGCGCCGAGCGCGCCGCCCGTCGGGCCGCCGCCCACGACGACGAGCCCGACGGCACGGCCCCGCCCGCCTGGCACCGGGACCACGAGGCCCGCGAGGCCGCCCGGCGCGAGCGCGCGCGGCGTGGCTGGGCTGACGAGCCCACCGAGGACCCGGGCGACGGCGACGGCGACCTGCCGTACGCCTTCTGAGGTCCGGGCCGCGCAGCCGCCTAGGCTGCACCCGGCGCCCGCTACGGACGTGTAGCGGCGCCACCGCACGACGAGCACGACCACCGGTGGAGGACCCTCCGCCCGAGATGACGAGGACACCATGCGCACCGCCGAGATCCGCCAGCGTTGGCTCGACTTCTTCGAGGCCCGCGGCCACGCCGTGGTGCCCTCGGCCCCGCTGATCTCGCCCGACCCGTCGACGCTGTTCGTCATCGCCGGCATGGTCCCGTTCATCCCCTACATGCTGGGGGAGCAGACGGCGCCGTGGCCGCGCGCGACGAGCGTGCAGAAGTGCGTGCGCACCCTCGACATCGAGGAGGTCGGCAAGACCACCCGCCACGGCACGTTCTTCCAGATGAACGGCAACTTCTCCTTCGGCGACTACTTCAAGGAGGGGGCGATCCGCAACGCCTGGGAGCTCATCACGACGCCCCAGGACCAGGGTGGTTACGGGTTCCCCGTCGACAAGATCTGGGTCACCGTCTACGAGACCGACGACGAGGCCGCGGAGCTCTGGAAGCAGATCGCGGGCCTGCCGGACGAGCGCATCCAGCGCCGCGGCATGAAGGACAACTACTGGTCGACCGGCGCGCGCGGCCCCGCGGGCCCGTGCTCGGAGATCTACGTCGACCGCGGCCCGGAGTTCGGCGCCGAGGGCGGCCCGGTCGTCGACGAGGACCGGTACATCGAGATCTGGAACCTCGTGTTCATGCAGTACGAGCGCGGCGACGGGGGCGGCAAGGAGGACTTCCCGATCCTCGGCGAGCTCAAGCAGAAGAACATCGACACCGGCATGGGCCTGGAGCGCGTCGCGTTCCTGCTGCAGGGCGTCGACAACATGTACGAGATCGACGAGGTGTTCCCGGTCATCGAGGCCGCGCAGCGCCTGTCGGGCCGCACGTACGGCGAGAACCACGACGACGACGTCCGCATGCGCGTCGTCGCGGACCACGTCCGCTCCGGCCTGATGCTCATGGGCGACGGCGTCACCCCGTCCAACGAGGGCCGCGGCTACGTGCTGCGCCGCCTGCTGCGCCGCGCGATCCGCGCGATGCGCCTGCTCGGCGTCGAGACCCCCGCGCTGCCGACGCTGCTGCCGGTGTCCCGCGACGCGATGTCCCCGTCGTACCCGGAGCTCGCGACCGACTTCGACCGCATCGCCCGTGTGGCGTACGCGGAGGAGGAGTCGTTCCTGCGCACGCTCGTCTCCGGCACCTCGATCCTCGACCTGGCGGTCTCCGAGGCCAAGCAGGTGCCCGCCGGGTCCGCGTCCCGCCCGCTGCTGACCGGCGAGAAGGCGTTCCAGCTGCACGACACCTACGGGTTCCCGATCGACCTCACCCTCGAGATGGCGGCCGAGCAGGGCGTCTCCGTGGACGAGAAGGCGTTCCGCACGCTCATGCAGGCGCAGCGCGACCGGGCGCGCGCCGACGCGCTGGCCAAGCGCGCGGGCCGTACCGACACCGCGGCCTACCAGGACCTGCACAGCACGCTGTCGGGATCCGGGGCGAAGCCGGTGGAGTTCGTGGGCTACGACCGCACCACCTCGCGCTCGCGCGTCGTGGGCCTGCTGGTCGACGGCGTGCCCGCGCCCGCCGCGACGGCGCCCGCGGACGTCGAGGTCGTGCTCGACGTCACGCCGTTCTACGCCGAGATGGGCGGGCAGCTCGCCGACCACGGCACGATCGTGCTCGACGGCGGCGCGACCATCGAGGTGGACGACGTCCAGGCGCCGGTCAAGGGCCTGCCCGTGCACCGCGGCCGCCTGGTCGAGGGCACCATGACGCTCGACGAGCCCGGCGTCGCGACCATCGACACCGAGCGCCGCCTCGCCATCAGCCGCGCGCACACCGCGACGCACATGGTGCACAAGGCCATCCAGGAGTCCCTGGGCGACAGCGCGACCCAGGCGGGCTCCGAGAACGCGCCCAGCCGCATCCGGTTCGACTTCCGGTCCGGCCAGGCCGTCCCCGCGGGCGTGCTGTCCGAGGTCGAGGAGCGGGTCAACGCCCGGCTCCAGGAGGACCTGGACGTCACCGACGCCGTCATGCCGATCTCCGAGGCGCGGGCGCTCGGCGCCATGGCGCTGTTCGGCGAGAAGTACGGCGACCAGGTGCGCGTCGTGTCCATCGGCGGCGACTGGTCGCGCGAGCTCTGCGGTGGCACCCACGTGCGCCGCTCCGGCGAGCTCGGCCTCGTCACGCTGCTCGGCGAGTCGTCCATCGGCTCCGGCGTCCGCCGCGTCGACGCGCTCGTCGGTGACGGCGCCTACGGCTTCCACGCCAAGGAGCGCGCGCTCGTCGGCCAGCTCTCCGGCCTGCTCGGTGCGCGCCCCGAGGAGCTCGCCGACCGCGTCGCGTCGCTGCTCGGCCGCCTGAAGGACTCCGAGAAGGAGCTCGCCTCCGTGCGCGCCGCCCAGGTGCTCGCCCAGGCGGGCGCGCTCGCCGCGGGCGCGGTCGACGTCGTCGGCACCCGCGTCGTCACGCACGACGCCGGTGAGGTCGCCGCCGACGACCTGCGCACCCTCGTGCTCGACGTCCGGGCGCGGCTCGGCGAGTCCGCCCCCGCGGTCGTCGCGGTCGGCGGCGTCGCCAAGGGCCGCCCGGTGGTCGTCATCGCCACGAACGCCGCGGCGCGCGCCGCTGGTGTCCGGGCCGGTGCCCTGGTGAAGACCGCGTCCGGTGTCCTTGGTGGCGGCGGTGGCGGCAAGGACGACCTCGCCCAGGGCGGCGGCGCCGACGCGACGCGTCTGCCGGAGGCCCTCGACGGGGTGCGGGCCGCGATCGAGGCGGGCGCCTGAGCGCCGGCACGCCCGGCACCACCCCGTCCCCGGACGAGGTGGTGCGCGGGGCGCGCCTGGCGGTCGACGTCGGGTCCGTGCGCGTCGGTCTCGCGGCCAGCGACCCCGACGGTCTCGTGGCCACCCCGGTCGCCACGCTCGCCCGCGACACCCGCACGCCGAAGGCCGGTGACCTGCCGAAGGACGTCGCGCAGATCGTCGAGGAGGTCGCCGAGCGGTTCGCCGCCGCGGTCTACGTCGGGCTGCCGAAGCACCTGTCCGGGACCGAAGGTGCTGCGGCCGAGTCGGCGCGCTTGTACGCTGGTGCGCTGGCGCAGGCCGTCGCACCCGTACCGGTGCGCATGGTCGACGAGCGGATGAGCACCGTCACCGCTCATCAGGCGCTGCACGCGTCCGGGAGATCCGGGCGACGTCACCGCTCCGTGGTCGACCAGGCCGCGGCGGTGGTGATCCTGCAGACCGCGTTGGACGCGGAGCGCTCCACGGGCCGCCGGCCCGGCGAGCGGGTCGAACCGACCCGCCCGCAGGACGCACCGGGTGGACGCGCGGGGGGTCCGCGGGACGCTGGACACGCAGGACACACCGAAGGGACGACCGAGTGAGCGACCTGTTCCTCGGTGCTCCGCAGCAGGAGCACCACGAGGCACCCCCGCCCTCACGCCGCTCGCGCCGGGACGACAAGGCCATCAAGGCCCGTCGGCGCAAGACCCGGCGTCGCCGCAGCGCCAGCGTGCTCGTGCTCGCCCTCGCGCTCGTCGGCGGCATGGCGTTCGTCGTGTGGAGCATCTTCGGCGGGCTGTTCTCGGGCGGCGGGGGCGGCGACGACTCCGTCAGCGACTTCCCCGGGCCCGGTAGCGGCGAGGTGCAGGTCACCGTCGCGTCCGGCGACACCGGCGGCGCCATCGGCGCCACCCTCGAGGAGGCGGGCGTCGTCGCGACCGCGAAGGCGTTCACCGACGCCTACGCCGCCAACCCCGCCGCCACCGGCATCCAGCCCGGCGCGTACACCCTGCTGATGGAGATGAAGGCGAGCGACGCGGTCAACGCGCTGCTCGACGCCGAGAACCGCGTCTCCAACCGGGTCACCATCCCCGAGGGCTACACCGCCGACCAGATCTACCAGCGGCTCTACGAGATCACGACGATCCCCGTCGAGGACTTCGAGGCCGCCGCCGCGGACCCCGCCGCCATCGGACTGCCCGCCGAGGCCGGCGGCAACGTCGAGGGCTGGCTGTTCCCCGCCACCTACGACGTCGAGCCCGGCTCCACCGCCGCCTCGGTGCTGTCGCAGATGGTCGCGCGGACCGTGTCGATCCTCACCGACCGGGGCGTCGCCCAGGACCAGTGGGAGACGGTGCTGAACAAGGCGTCCATCGTGGAGCGCGAGGGCAAGCTCGACGAGGACCGGGCGAAGATCGCGCGGGCGATCCAGAACCGGCTCGACATCGAGATGGCGCTCCAGATCGACGCCATCAACGCGTACGGTCTCGGCATCCCGGGGACGCAGCTGACGACCGCCGACACCCGGGACGCCCAGCCGCCCTACAACCCGTACAACTCGTACAAGATCCCGGGCCTGCCCCCGACGCCCATCGCCAACCCCGGCGAGGTGTCGATCGACGCCGTGCTCAACCCGGCCGACGGCCCGTGGTTGTTCTGGGTGACCGTCAACCTGGACACCGGCGAGACGAAGTTCTCCGAGACGTTCGCCGAGCACCAGACGTACGTGGACGAGCTGCGCGCCTGGCAGCGCGAGAACCAGTAGTGGCACCGGCAGCGGGGCGCCGGGCGGCCGTCATCGGCCACCCGGTGTCCCACTCCCTGTCGCCCGTGCTGCACCGCGCCGCCTACGCGGCGCTCGGCCTCGACGGCTGGGCGTACGACCCGGTCGACCTCACGGAGGACGACCTGCCGTCGTTCGTCGCGGCGCTCGACGGCACCTGGGCGGGGCTGAGCGTCACGATGCCGCACAAGCAGGCCGTCATGGCCCTGGTCGACCACGTCGAGCCGCTCGCCGAGGTCGTCGGCGCCGTCAACACCGTCCTCGTGCAGGGCGGGGGAGCGCGGCCCGTGCTCACCGGCGCCAACACCGACGTGCACGGGATCGTCGCGGCGCTCACCGAGGGCCTGGAGACCGGCTCGGCCGCCGGGTCCCGCTCGGCCGTGGTCCTCGGGGCCGGGGCGACCGCGTCGTCCACGCTCGCCGCCCTCGCGCAGCTCGGCTGCACCACGCCCGTCGTGCACGTGCGGTCCCTCGGCCGCACCGGCGGGCTCGCCCGCGCCGCGCACCGCATGGGCGTCGAGCCCGTCTTCCGGCCCCTGACCGAGGCCGTCGCCGCCATGGCCCGCGCGGACCTCGTGGTCTCCACGCTGCCGCCGCGCGCCGCCGACGCCCTCGCCCTCGACGTGCGCGCCGCGCCAGCGGCCCCCCGCCCCGCCGCCGTCCTGCTGGACGTCGCCTACGACCCCCGGCCCACCGCCCTGTCCGCCGCGTGGTGCGACCGCGGTGCCGTCGCCGTGCCCGGCGAGCGGATGCTCCTGCACCAGGCCGTCGAGCAGGTACGGCTGATGACCGGCCGCCCCGGGCCCCTGGCGGCCATGGACGCCGCGCTCACCGCCGCGCTCGCGTAGCAGCGCCCGCCTGACCAGCGCAGTTCACCCGCTGTCACGGCCCGATCCGCCAACCGGGCGACGCTCCCGCCTCATCTCCCCCCGTCGACCTGCCGATGGTCCTGAACGGGGCAGGTGCACGGACCTGTCCTGGGACGGAAGGACACGGGGTGAAGCAGCTCGGCGAGATCCTGCTGGACGAGGGCCTGGTCAGCGAGGCGCAGCTCATGGCGGCGCTGGACGAGCAGATGGCGCGGGGGCAGTCCCTCGGCCGGACGCTGGTCGAGATCGGGATCCTCACCGAGGGTCAGCTGGTCGCGGCGCTCGCGCGGCAGGTCGGCATGTCGTTCGTCGACCTGGACGAGTTCCAGGTGGACCGCTCGGCGGTCTCGATGGTGCCCGCCGCGCTCTGCCGGCGGTACACGGTGCTGCCCGTCGGGTTCCAGGACGGCGCGCTCGTGCTCGCCACCGCCGACCCCGGCAACGTCGTCGCGGTCGACGACGTGCGGACCGTGTCCGGCATGACGGTGCTGCCCATCGTCGCGACGTTCGAGAACCTCACGCGCGCCATCGACCGGTACTGCCGGGCCGACGGCGAGATGGAGGACCTGTCCTCGGCGTTCGAGGAGGAGAGCCGGCCCGAGGTCGACCTCTCCCAGGTCGGTGACGTCGTCGAGGACGACGCGCCCATCGTCCGGTACGTGAACCTCCTGGTCACCCAGGCGATCTCGGACCGCGCGTCCGACATCCACATCGAGCCCACCGAGCACGACCTGCGCGTCCGGTACCGGATCGACGGCGTGCTGCACGAGATGCAGCGCTCGCCCAAGCAGATCCAGGGCGGCGTGATCTCCCGCGTCAAGATCCTCTCGGACATCGACATCGCCGAGCGGCGCAAGCCCCAGGACGGCCGCATGTCCGTCACCCACAACGGGCGCAAGATCGACCTCCGTGTCGCGACGCTGCCGACCGTGTGGGGCGAGAAGATCGTCATGCGGATCCTGGACAACTCCACGGCGAGCCTCGACCTGCGTGACCTGGCGTTCCTCGACCACAACTACGAGACGTACCGCGAGTCGTACACCAAGCCCTACGGGATGATCCTGGTCACCGGCCCCACGGGATCCGGCAAGTCCACGACCCTGTACGCGACGCTGAACGCCGTCTCCAAGCCCGAGATCAACGTCATCACCGTCGAGGACCCGGTCGAGTACCGGCTGCCCGGCATCAACCAGGTGCAGGTCAACCCCAAGGCCGGGCTCACCTTCGCCGGGGCGCTGCGGTCCATCCTGCGGTCCGACCCCGACGTCGTCCTCCTCGGTGAGATCCGCGACCACGAGACCGCGCAGATCGCCATCGAGGCGGCCCTCACCGGTCACCTCGTGCTCTCGACCCTGCACACCAACGACGCGCCGTCCGCCGTCACCCGGCTCGTGGAGATGGGGATCGAGCCGTTCCTCGTCGGGTCCGCGCTCGACGCCGTGGTCGCGCAGCGGCTCGCGCGTCGGCTGTGCGGGAAGTGCAGCGAGCCGTACCTGCCGACCGAGCAGGAGATGACCGCCGCGCGGTTCCCCTGGGTGCCCGGCGAGCAGATCCCGGAGCTGTTCCGACCCGTCGGCTGCGTCGCCTGCTCCCGTACCGGGTACCGAGGGCGCGTCGCGCTGCACGAGGTCATGCGGGTGACCGAGGACATCGAGCGGCTCGCCGTCGCGCGGGCCTCGGCGGCGGAGATCGGCCACGTCGCGCGGCAGCAGGGCATGATCACGCTCCGCGACGACGGCTGGCAGAAGGTCGCCCTGGGGCAGACCTCCCTCGAGGAGATCCTGCGGGTCGTCGCATGAGCGTCACGCGGGGGAGTGGCGCGGCCGCACGCGCCTCAAGGACCCGGCGCCCGGCGCCGATGTTGCTGAGCGTGATCCGCCCCGGCACCTGCCGGGCGGGCGAGGAAGGGGAGCAGTGGTGAGCGAGTCCGATGCGCACGACCCGCGCCAGGTGACGCGGGGCCTGCCGCCGTACCTGCCGTCCGCCGCGGGCGCGCCCGCCGAGCAGCGGTTCGCCGTGCCCGGCGTGCAGGCGCCGGTCGAGGCGCCGCCCACCCGGGCCCAGCTGCGCCAGCAGCAGGCCGGGCTCCCGCAGCAGCCCGCCACCCCGCAGAGCGGTGTCCCCGGGTACGCGCAGGCTCCCGCCGCGCCGCCCGCCGGACTGTCCCCGTACGGCCAGCAGCCCCAGCAGGCCGCGCCCGGGTACGCGCAGCCGACGCAGCAGCTGCCCCCGCAGCCGCCGGCCCCGCAGCCGCCCGTGGCCCAGCCGACGCAGCAGCTGCCCGCGCAGCAGGCCGCCCGGACGCACCCGCAGACGCCCCCCGGCGGGCAGGCCCGCGCCGGCATGGGCCAGGCCGCGATCGACGGCGACGTCCGCCTGGACGACGTCCTCGCCCGCATGGTCGAGATCGGCGCGTCCGACCTGCACCTCACCAGCGGCGCCCCGCCGATGGTCCGCCAGTCCGGCACCCTGCAGCCGCTCGAGGGGCTGCCGCAGATGGCCGCCGAGCCGCTGCGGCGCATGCTGTTCTCGATCCTCACGCAGAAGCAGCGCGAGCAGTTCGAGTCCGAGCTGGAGCTCGACTTCGCGTACGCGCTGCGCGGGCACGCCCGGTTCCGCGTGAACCTGTACCAGCAGCGCGAGTCCGTCGGCGCCGCGTTCCGCGTCATCCCGTACGAGATCCGGCCGCTCGAGGAGCTCGGCGTCCCCGCGATCGTCGGCTCGTTCGCCGGCCTGCCGCGCGGGCTCGTCCTCGTCACCGGCCCCACCGGGTCCGGCAAGTCCACCACCCTCGCGTCGATGGTCGACCTCGCGAACCGCACCCGCGCGGACCACATCATGACCGTCGAGGACCCCATCGAGTTCCTGCACCGGCACAAGAAGTCGATCATCAACCAGCGCGAGGTCGGCGCGGACACCCACTCGTTCGCGAACGCCCTCAAGCACGTGCTGCGCCAGGACCCCGACATCATCCTCGTCGGCGAGCTCCGCGACCTCGAGACCATGTCGGTCGCGCTCACCGCCGCCGAGACCGGTCACCTCGTCTTCGCGACCCTGCACACCCAGGACGCCGCGCAGACCATCGACCGCATCATCGACGTCTTCCCGTCCTACCAGCAGGACCAGATCCGCACCCAGCTCGCGTCCGCGCTGCAGGGCGTCGTCTGCCAGACCCTGTGCAAGCGGTCGCACGGCACCGGGCGCATCGTCGCCACCGAGGTCATGGTCGCCACCCCCGCGATCCGCAACCTCATCCGCGAGGGCAAGACCCACCAGATCTACTCCGCCATGCAGGCCGGGGCCCAGCAGGGCATGCACACCCTCGACCAGCACCTCGCCGACCTCGTGCGCTCGCACAAGATCACCTACGAGGTCGGTCTCGAGAAGTGCCACAACTCCGAGGACTACAACCGGCTCACCGGCCGGTCCACGTCCATCAACCAGGGCGCCGCGTCGCTGCAGGGCGGCACGCCCACCACGCAGGGCTACGGGCAGATGGGACAGCGCTGATGGCCGCCACCGAGCTGCGGACGTACGAGTACCAGGCGCTCGACGCCGGGGGCAAGGTCCTCAAGGGCCGCATCGAGGCGCCGCACCAGGGCGCGGTCGCGGGCCGGCTGAAGACCATGGGGATCGCGCCGGTCGCGATCAACGAGGTGTCGACGTCGGGTCTGAACAAGGAGATCCGTCTCGGCGGCGGCAGCGGGGTCAAGACGAAGGACCTCGCGGTCATGGCCCGGCAGCTCGCCACCATGGTCGCCGCCGGCCTGAGCCTGCTGCGGGCGCTGTCGATCCTCGCCGAGCAGACCGAGAACAAGGCCCTGGCCAAGGTGCTCGGGCAGGTGCGCGGCGACGTCGAGACCGGGCAGTCCCTGTCCGCGGCGATGCAGAAGCACGCGGACGTCTTCCCGCCGCTCATGCTCAACATGGTGAAGGCGGGTGAGGTCGGCGGGTTCCTCGAGGAGGTCCTCCTCTCGATCGCGAACAACTTCGAGGCCGAGGTCAAGCTCAAGAACAAGATCCAGTCGGCGATGACCTACCCGGTCGTAGTCTTCGTGATCGCGATCCTCGCCGTGATCGGCATGCTGATCTTCATCGTCCCGGTGTTCACCGACATGTTCGCGGACCTCGACGCACCGCTGCCGGCGCCGACCGCGTTCCTCGTCTGGTTGTCCGGGGTGATGAAATGGTCGGCGATTCCCTTGGTGGTCGTGGGCGCTATCGCGGCGATGTGGTGGCGCAAGCACAAGAACGACCTCGCGGTCCGCGAGAGGTTCGATCCCATCAAGCTCAAGATCCCGGTGTTCGGCGCGCTCTTCCAGAAGGTCGCCATCGCACGTTTCACCCGGAACTTCGGCACCATGATCCGCGCAGGTGTGCCATTGCTCCAGTCGCTCGACATCGTCGGTGACACCAGCGGCAACATCGTCATCTCGCACGCGGTCAAGGACGTGCGTGACTCGGTGCGCACCGGGCAGTCGCTCACCGGGCCGCTGTCCCAGCACAAGGTCTTCCCCCCGATGGTCGTGCAGATGATGGCTGTCGGTGAGGACACCGGTGCGCTCGACACGATGCTGGACAAGGTCGCGGACTTCTACGACCAGGAGGTCGAGTCGACGACCGAGCAGCTGACGTCGCTCATCGAGCCGATCATGATCGTCGGCATCGGCTCGATCATCGGCGGCATGATCGTCGCGCTGTACATGCCGATCTTCAGCATCTACGGCGCGATCCAGTGATCTGACGCACCGTGGGTCCGACGCGGACCGACCACCCGGACGGGTGGTCGGTCCGTTTTGTCGTAGCGCGACCGGGTGAACCGCGATCGAGGGCTCAAGTGGCCCTCCCGGCCCACCGATGAAGCCTGTGCAGTGACATCCGCGGGGCTATAGCGGCCCGCATCTGGAATTGAAGCTGAACTTTCCTCACCCGCAGATCTGAAGGGGAGCCTCCCGTGCTCGCTCGCATTCGCAAGTCCATGGACGAGAAGGACAAGGGTTTCACCCTCGTCGAGCTCCTGGTCGTCATGATCATCATCGGCATCCTCGCGGCGATCGCGATCCCGGTGTTCATGAACCAGCGCAACAAGGCCCGTGACACCGCCACCAAGGCCGACGTGTCCACGGTCGGCAAGGAGGTCGCCACGTACTACGTCGACGGGACCGGCACGCTGACCGCCTCCGTCGCCAACGGCGTGCTGACGCTGACCGACGGCGCTGCTGGTGCCGCCGGCGCGTTCTCGACCGAGATCAAGCTGTCGAACGGGACCGCCTTCACGGCCGGCCAGCTCAAGTACAGCGACACCTCGAAGAAGTCCAGCACCTGGTGCGTCGGCCTCACCAACCCCGAGGGCCAGCAGAAGGACTTCAAGTACTCCGCGGCCAAGGGCCTCGAGACCGGCGCCTGCTGACCGGTCAGCCACGACGCGACGGGGCGGGGGCGTGTGTCGCCCCCGCCCCGTCGCGCATGCAGTCCCCACGCCACCACCTACGCACCATCGAGGAGATCCGCGGTGACACGTCGTCTGTCGCTCAGGCACTCAGAAGCCGAGCGTGACCGAGGCGCGAGCCTGATCGAGGTCGTCATCGCGTGCGTGCTGCTCGGGATCCTGTCGAGCGCGGTCCTCGCGATCGTGCTCCAGACCCAGTCCGCCGGTGTGGGCAACCGCAACCGCGTCGCGGCCTCGAACCTCGCGGCGCGCGAGATCGACATGGTGCGGTCCGAGTTCTACCGGTCGGAGTCGGCGCCCCTCGCGCTCGCGACCGCAGGCACCACGACGAACCGTCGACCGCTCACGGACGGCACCGCGGGGCAGCCGCTCGTCGTCGACGGCACCCCGTACACCGTGACCACCTCGACGCAGTGGAACGTGACGGGTACCGCTCAGTCCGCGTGCGACGGCGGCTCGCTCGTGACCTACCCCACGCTCGCCGTGACCGTGCGTGTCACCTGGCCGAACATGGGTTCGATCAAGCCGGTCGTCTCCGCCGCCTCGTTGGCGCCCGAGAAGGGCGACGGCATCACCACGACGGACGTGTCGTTCGTCGCCGTGCGGATCACCGACGCGACCGGGGCCCCCAACCAGGGCCGTGGCGTCGCCGTGACCGGGGGCGGGGCCACCGTCAGCGGTACCACCGACACGCAGGGGTGCGCGGTCGTCCAGGTCAACCCGGCATCCGCGGGGACCGCGTACACGGCACGTGTCTCCGATGCCGGGTACGTGGACATCTCCGGCACGGCCAACCCGTCGAAGAGCGTCGGGACGCTCACGCGCGGGAAGCTGAACAACAGCGTGCTGTTCCAGGTCGACCGCCCCGGGGCCGTGAACATCCGGCTGGTCGGCGACGACGGCGCCCTGGTCGACGCCTCGACCGCGGCCGGGGCCCAGATCACCCTCGTCGCGTCCGAGTCCTCGGGCTCGACGAGCAGCAGGGTCGTCACCGCCACGGGTCCGATCACGACGGTGCCCGGTCTGTGGCCGACGACCTACGGTGCCTACGTCGGCGCCAACGTCCCGGCGAACGGATTCTTCACCAAGCCGGTCACGTCCGGAGCCACGGTCGAGCTCGACGCGGTGCTCGCCTCCGGGCGGGTCCGGCTCGAGGGCATGCCCGACGGGACGACCGGTGTCGTCGCGGTACCGGGTGGCGCTGCGTGCACCGATCCCGCGGCTCGCGCGGTCGATCCCGCGTCGGTCTCGCTGCTCCCGGGCAGCTGGAGCTTCTACGCCTCGGGCGCGCTCTTCACCTGCTCCCCGGGGCCCGACCAGGTCACGCTCCAGGCCGGCGACAACGGCGTGCTCCCGTGGGAGCAGACCACGCTCCAGGTCGTCAACGCTCCCGAGGGAGTGCTGTGGGCCGTCAACCGCACGCGGCTCGGCGAGTCGCTCGCGACGTGCCCCGGCCCCAGCGCCGCTCCGATCGCGGTGAACGTGGACGGCGCGCGAGCGGCGCCGGTCGTGCTGCCCGCGGGTGACTGGTACGTCTACGTCACCGACGGCCCCGCCGTCGGAACCTGCCGCGGCGTGCCGGCGGCCCAGTACTCCAAGGTGCTGCCCTACGGGTCCCAGAGCGTGATCTCCTGGGCGACGCTGACGTCCCAGGTCGCCGCGACCGCGCTGCCCCGGGGTCAGCGCTACGGCGTCGTGGCCTGGACCGGTGCCGAGACGATGTCGTGCTCCACGGGTCTGCCCGGGGCTGCGACGACGTTCGGCAAGCAGTCCACCAACGCGACGCGCGCCACGGCGCAGCTCGACGCCGGCACCTGGCGGCTGTTCGTCCGTGACACCACCGCCCGGACCTGCACATTCGCCGGGACGGTCGTCGTGGACGGGACCGGGCGCGCCTACGAGATCGCCCTGAACACGAGCAGCCCCGGGACGGTGCGGTGATGAGACGGATCATGCGGGAGCGACTCGGGCGCGACGACCGGGGGACCACGCTCACCGAGACCTTGGTCGTCATGGTCATCATGAGCATCGTCGTGATCACGACGGCGTCGTTGACCATCGGGATCACGCGTACGACGGCGCAGAACTCGACACGGCAGGACCAGATCGACTCCGCGCGGACGTCGGTCGAGCGGGTGAGCAAGACGGTGCGCACCTCGGTGCGACCGAGCCAGCTGCTCTCGGGGTGCGCAGGCGCCTGCCTCGACGCATCGGCCTTCATGTCCGGCTCGACGTTGTCGATGAAGTTCTTCGCGAACCTCGACAACGTGAACGCCGCGGTCGGTCCGAGCCAGGTCAGCTACACCGTGGCGACCTCGGGCGCTGACGCGGGCGTGCTCCTCGAGCGGGTGCAGGTCCCGGACCCGGTGTCGCCGACCTCGAACGGGTGGGTCTACTGCGACCCGGACGCCAGCGGCGCGAGCACCGAGTGCAAGAAGCGCCTGACCGTGCGTCGCTACGCCAGCGGGGTCGACACGTCCAAGCCGGTCTTCACCTACTGGGGTGCCGACGGCGGCCAGCTGATCCCCGGCGGGTCCGGCGCGCTGTCGGCCGCCGACCTCAAGAAGGTGATCGCGGTCGAGGTGACGCTGAAGGTGAGCAGCTCGCGCCCGAACTCACCCGGACCGACCACGTACATCCAGCGCATCACGTTGCCGAACGCCCAGGCGTTCGTCCAGCAGGGAGAGGACTCGACGCCATGAGCCGGAACAGCACGGGACGGCTGACCGGTGTGCTGCGCCGACTCCGCGGCGACGAGGACGGGGCGGCGATGGTGGTCGTCGTCGGCTCGATGCTCGTCCTGGCGATGCTCGCGATGACGGCGTTGGCGTACACGATGAACGGGCAGCGGTTCGCCCGCTACGACCAGGACTACTCCGCTGCCATGAGCGCAGCCCAGAGCGGGGTCGACGACTTCATCAGCCGGCTCGACAGCACGGAGACCTACGGTCTGACCGTCGACTGCGCCAACGCGGCGTGGCGCGGACCGATGACCGGGGCGAGCAACTCCTGCGGCTGGGGGCCCTCGACGGCACCGGGGTGGCTGCCCGTCCAGGCCGGTGCCACGACGGATAAGGACGCGTTCTTCCACTACAAGGTCGATGCGACCCGCAAGCTCACCGAGGGCACCGTCCTGCTCACCGTGACCGGGCGCTCCAACGGCGTCTACCGCACCGTGCAGGCGACGGTCGGGATGGGCGGGTCGACCGACTACGTCTACTACACCGACTTCGAGTCCGCGGACCCGTCCAACGTGCAGGTCTACGGCACGAACGGCACCCAGAAGGTCGGGTGCGGGCGCGACGGCTCGACCAACGCCAAGTACTGGTTCCAGGGCCGTTCCGCTGACGACTGCACCGAGATCCAGTTCATCTCCTCGGACCGGCTCGACGGCGCCGTGTTCTCGAACGACACGATCTACAGCACCGGCGCGACCTTCGAGAAGTCGTTCGAGACCGCCGACCCCAAGTGCCGGAACGTCACGAGCAACTCCAACACCTGGAACTCGTCCTGCCTGCGGCAGGGGAGCAGCGCGACCTTCGGCGAGCAGCCGCGATACGCGACGCCCAAGTACCTCGTGGACAACTCGAGCCAGTTCAAGGACAACCCGGGGTGCCACTACTACGGCGCCACCCGGGTCATCTTCAACGCCAGCGGCACGATGACGGTGTGGAACAAGAAGTCGGTGAACGGCAACCGCGCGCCCGTGGCGATCCGGGCTCCGGGCGAGTCCACGGATCCCTCGTGCGGTTCGCTCGACCAGCTCGACTCCGCGTCCGGCGCGACGCTGCCGGTGCCGAACGAGAAGGTCATCTACGCCGCCACGTCCCCCGGCACCGCGAACCGGCAGTGCTACGGGGGCGAGATCGGCGGACTCTCGGGGAAGACCCTGCCGATCGGCAACTACACCGGCAGCGCTGCGACGGGCGCGAACCAGTCCTACACGTACGACACGAACATGACCGAGACGGCCAAGTTCTGCGGGCAGGGCAACCTGTATGCGGAGGGAGTGCTCGACGGCCGGGTCACGATCTCGGCCGAGCAGTCGGTGATCGTCACCGGGGATCTCGTGCTGGCCGGCGGTCAGGTCGAGACGAGCGACGACATGCTCGGACTCGTCGCGACGAACTCGGTCGAGGTCTTCCGGCCGCGCGAGGTCCGCGTCCGGTCGGAGGAGCGCTGCACGAGCTACAGCTGGTACACGGGTCGGTGCACCGCCGTCGCGTACAGCTGGGGGAGCCCCTCGGGCGAGTCGTCCCCCGTCGGCTGGCCGATGCGGTACGCGAGCCCCGGGCAGTCGATCACCCCGCAGCCCGGCATCATGATCGCCGGGTCGATCCAGACGCTCCAGCACTCCTTCCTCGTGCAGAAGTACGCGGTCGGCGGGTCGTCCGGTGAGCTGCGGGTGTGGGGTTCCATCGCCCAGCGCTGGCGGGGCATCGTCGGGCAGAACAGCAGCCAGACCGGGATGAACGGGTACAGCAAGCTCTACCAGTACGACACCCGGCTGGCCTACACGCGGCCGCCGTACTTCCCGACCTGGGCGAACGCCAAGTGGACGCTGCGCTACTCGGGGGAGATCAACACTCCGACCGACGTGAGACGTTGACCGGCATGCTGCCTCTCGTCGTCGTCCTGTCCGGCCTGCTCGGCCTCGCCATCGGCTCGTTCCTCAATGTGGTCGTGTGGCGGGTCCCACGAGGCGAGTCGGTCGTGAGCCCGCCCAGTGCCTGCCCGCGGTGCGGTCACGGCATTCGCAGCCGGGACAACATCCCGCTGCTGTCGTGGCTGCTGCTGCGTGGACGGTGCCGGGACTGCGGGGCGCCGATCTCGGCCCGCTACCCGCTCGTCGAGGCGGCGACGGGGGCGCTGTTCGCCCTCGCCGCGTGGTGGTGCTGGGCGCAGGACGTGCCGTGGTTCCTGCCGGCGTTGGCGTACTTCGTCGCTGTCGCGGTGGCACTCGCCCTGATCGATGTGGACGTGCACCGCCTCCCGGACGCGATCGTGCTGCCGTCCTACCCGGTGGTGCTGGTGCTGCTGACGGTGGCGAGCTGGGCGCCGGGTGACGAGTCGAACTGGAGCGCGCTGGTGCGCGCCCCGGTCGCAGGATCGGCCATGTTCGCCTTCTACCTCCTTGCACGACTCGTCTACCCGAAGGGCATGGGCCTGGGCGACGTGAAGCTCGCGGGGGTGCTGGGCCTCTACCTCGGATGGGTCGGCTGGGGGGCCGTGCTCATCGGGTGGTTCGCGACCTTCCTGCTCGCCGGCGTGTTCGCGATCGCCCTGATGGCAGCGGGCCGAGCCCGCGTGGGCTCGGGGATCCCGCTCGGCCCGTGGATGCTCCTCGGCGCCGGCGTCGGCGTGGTGGTCGGCGAGCCGCTCTGGTCGGCCTACCTGGACGCCTTCGTCTGAGAGCCACCCGCTCGCCCGCTCAAGATCGGGCCTGCGGTACCGATGAACCTGACAGCGTGCCGCGAGGCACGGCAACAACCGACGAGGAGACGGCCAGGTGGCAAAGACCCGCGTGATCGGGCTCGACATCGGCACCACGGGTGTCCGGGCGGTCGAGGTGGAGTTCGACAACGGCGGTGCCGCCAAGGGGGCACCGGGGCGCGTGCTGCGCGCGGGCTTCGTGCCGCTGCCCTGGGGCGCGGTGCACGACGGCGAGGTCGCCGAGCCGGCGACCGTCGCCTCCGCGATCAAGCGCCTGTGGGCCGAGCAGAAGTTCTCCGTGAAGGACGTCGTGGTCGGCGTCGGCAACCAGCGTGTGCTCGTGCGCGAGCTGGACATGCCCGCCCTGCCGCCGACGCAGCTGCGTGCCGCGCTGCCGTTCCAGGTCGAGGGACTGATCCCGGTGGCGGCGAGCGACGCGCTCCTGGACTTCCACCCGATCAGCACGAGCACCGGTGCCGAAGGTCCGCAGTTGCACGGCCTGCTGGTCGCGGCGACCGCGGAGACCGTCCTCGCGAACACGCGAGCCGTGGAGCAGGCGGGCCTGGTGCCCACCATGGTGGATCTCAACGCCTTCGCCGTCGCCCGGATCCAGTCCCGTTCGGGATTCGGCACCGGCGTCGTCGCGTTCGTCGACATCGGCGCACGGGTCACCAACGTCTCGATCGTCGTCGACGGGCACCCGCGGTTCGTCCGCATCCTGCCCGCCGGCGGGCACGACGTCACCGAGGCGCTGTCCAGCACGCTCGACATCCCGCAGCCGGACGCCGAGCGTCTCAAGCGTGAGGTCGGCATCGGCCTCGCCACGGCGCAGGAGGACCTGACCGCCAAGCAGATCGTCGCCGAGGTCACCACCGCGCTGGTCGACTCCGTGCGCAACACGCTCGTCTACTACGCGAGCAGCAACCCCGGAGGAGCCGTGCAGCAGATCGTCCTGTCCGGTGGAGGCTCGTTCCTCCCCGGCCTCGGGCAGTACCTGGCCAGTGCCGCACGCGTGCAGGTCGTCGTCGGCGAGCCGCTCGCCTCGCTTCCGCCCGCCAAGGGTATGGACATCCGCTCCTTCGGTGCGGACCCCGCCACCTACGCGGTGCCGCTCGGCCTGGCGATGGGGGTGGCGGCATGAGTGTCACCGCACCCACCCGTCGCCCGGACGCTGCTCCCGTCGACACGTGGCCCCAGGTCAATCTGCTGCCCGCGGAGGTCACGCAGGGCCGTCGACTCAAGTCGACGAAGCGCCTGCTGGTCCTGGCGCTCGCCGTAGTCCTGCTCGTCATCGCGCTCGGCTACGTCGGCTCGCTGTTCCTCGCCCGTCACGCGGCGTCGGAGCTGACGGCGGCGCAGGCCGAGACGACGCGACTGCAGGACGAGAAGGCCCAGTACGCGGAGGTCCCGCAGGTCCTCTCCGACATCGCGACGGCGGAGATCGCCCGTCAGCAGGCGATGAGCTCCGAGATCCTGTGGCCGGACTACCTGGAGGCCCTGCGCGCCGTCACGCCGGAGGGGGTCTCCTACGACTCGATCTCGGTCGCGGTCGGCGCTCCGGGACAGCCCTACGGAGGTAGCACCAACCCGCTCTCGGGGACGACCATCGGCCAGGTCGCCTTCACGGCACGGTCGTTGACTCTCCCGGACACGGCGGCGTGGATCGACGCGATCGAGGGCGTCTCCGGCATGTCCAACCCGTGGTTCTCCTCCGCCTCGATCAGCGAGGAGGACGGAGTCGTCTTCTACCAGGTGCAGGCGTCCGTCGACCTGCTTCCCTCGGCCCTCTCGGGTCGGTTCGAGCCGGAGGTCGAGCAGTGAGGCGTCAGACCAGCGCGAAGGTGTGGGTGGGCGGGACCGCCGCGGTCGCCGTGCTGCTGCTGGTCGCGGGATGGTTCCTGCTGATCGAGCCCGTGACCGCCGCTGCGGCGGAGGATTCCGCCCAGACGGAGAGCCAGCTCCAGCAGAACGAGCTCCTCGAGCTGGAGATCATCCAGCTGCAGGAGCAGTTCACGCACATGGAGGAGTACCGGGCTGAGCTCGCCGCCCTGCGTCTGCAGATGCCGACCACCGGCGACGGGGCGAGTATCAGCCGGGAGCTGCAGGACCTCGCTTCGGCAGCGGGGGTCACGATCACCGCGGTGGCGCCGAGCGTCCCCCAGCAGTTCGTGGCGACCGTCGTCACCCCCGAGGTCGGCACGGACGAGACGGCGCCGGCGGAGGATGCCGCTGCGGACGGCACGTCGGACGAGTCGACCACCGACGGCACGACGGACGCGAGCGCGCCGCTGGCGCTTCCCGGCTTCTACGCGATTCCGATCAGCATGACGTCGATCGGTTCGTACGAGGGGTCCGTGGCGTTCCTGCGATCGCTGCAGACCGAGGCGAGTCGGCTCTACCTCGTCTCCACGATCAACGCCGTGACCCAGGAAGCGGCTGGTTCGAACGCCGGTCGTCCCGCCACCAACGACGGGGACATCGAGCTCACGATCGCGGGCTACGCCTACGTCCTCACGGACAGCGCCGTCGTCACTGACACGAGCGACCTGGAGAAGGAGGCCCTGCCGGTTCCCAGCGGTCAGGGCAACCCGTTCGCCCCGGTGGGCTGAGCCCCCGACGTACGACCGCGCCCCGGCCCACGACGTGGACCGGGGCGCGGTCGTGTCCCGGTGACGTGGAAGAATCCAGCCCATGCTCCGTTGGTTGACGTCCGGTGAGTCGCACGGTCCCGCCCTGGTGGGTGTGCTGGAGGGCCTGCCCGCAGGGGTCGAGGTCGACTCCTCCCACATCCGCGACGCGCTCGCGCGCCGGCGCCTGGGTTATGGCCGGGGCGCCCGGATGTCGTTCGAGCAGGACGAGGTCCGCATCCTCGGCGGTGTCCGCCTGGGCGAGTCCCAGGGCGGTCCGGTGGCGGTCGAGATCGGCAACACCGAGTGGCCGAAGTGGGTCGACGTCATGTCGTCGGACCCGGTGGACGACCCGGAGAAGCTCAACCGCGCCCGCAACGCCCCGCTGACCCGGCCGCGCCCGGGCCACGCGGACCTCGTGGGCATGCGCAAGTACGCGTTCGACGACGCCCGCCCGGTCCTGGAGCGTGCGTCTGCGCGCGAGACCGCGGCTCGCGTGGCGCTCGGGACGGTCGCGGCGCGGTTCCTGGAGCAGGCCGCGGGGGTGCGGCTGGTGTCGCACGTCGTGGCCATCGGCCCCGTGTCGGCCCCGGACGACGCGGACCTGCCGTCCCCAGACGACGTCGCGGCGCTGGACGCCGACCCGGTGCGCTGCTTCGACGCGGCGACGTCGGCGGCGATGGTCGCGGAGATCGACGACTGCCACAAGGCGGGCGACACCCTCGGCGGCGTCGTGGAGGTCCTGGTCTACGGGCTGCCGTCGGGCCTCGGCTCCTACGTGCACGCGGACCGGCGGCTGGACTCCCGCCTCGCGGGTGCGCTCATGGGCATCCAGGCGATCAAGGGCGTCGAGGTCGGCGACGGCTTCCGCACCGCGACCCGCCGGGGCTCGCAGGCGCACGACGAGATGGAGCGGGACGCCGACGGCGTGATCCGGCGGCGCACCAACCGCGCGGGCGGCCTCGAGGGCGGCATGACCAACGGCGAGGTCCTGCGCGTGCGTGCGGCGATGAAGCCCATCTCCACGGTCCCGCGCGCGCTGGACACCATCGACACGGCCAGCGGTGAGCCGGCCAAGGCGCAGCACCAGCGGTCCGACGTGTGCGCGGTCCCGCCCGCCGCGGTCGTGGCGGAGGCGATGGTGGCACTGGTCGTCGCGGACGCCCTGCTGGAGAAGACCGGCGGCGACTCGGTGGGCGAGGTGCGCCGCAACCTCGAGGCGTACGTCGCGGCGATCCCCGACCTGCTGCGATGAGCGCGCGGCCACGCGTCGTCCTCGTCGGGCCCCCGGGGTCCGGCAAGTCGACCGTCGCGCACGCGCTGGCGGGGCGCTGGCACCTCGCGCAGCGGGACACCGACACCGATGTGGAGGCGGTGGCCGGCAAGCCGGTCGCGGACATCTTCCTCGAGGACGGCGAGCCGCGGTTCCGCGAGCTCGAGCACGAGGCCGTGCGGGTCGCGCTCGTCGAGCACGACGGCGTCCTCGCGCTCGGCGGCGGTGCCGTGCTGCACGCCGCGACGCAGGACGCCCTGGCGGAGTACCGGGCGGGCGGCGGCGTCGTGGTGTTCCTCGACGTCAGCCTCAAGCACGCCGCGCCGCGCGTGGGCTTCAACCAGTCGCGGCCGCTGCTGCTGGGCAATCCTCGGGCGCGCTGGCAGGCGCTGATGACCGAGCGCCGCCCGGTGTACGAGCGGGTCGCGTCGGTCGTGGTCTCGACGGACGGCATCACCCCCGCCCAGGTGGCGGAGCGGATCGAGCACGCGCTGGCCGACCAGCGCGAGGACGGGAGCGGGGCGGACCGATGAGCACGCGCACGGTGCAGGTGACGGGGGAGCAGCCCTACGAGGTCGTCATCGGGCGGCACCTGCTCGGCGAGCTGCCGCGCCTGCTGGGCGACGCCGTCCGCAAGGTGCTGGTCATCCACCCGGCCGCGCTCGCCGCGACCGCCGAGACGATGCGCGAGGACCTCGTGGCGCACGGCTACGAGGCCCTGCTCGCCGAGGTCCCGGACGCCGAGCCCGCGAAGTCCGCGCAGGTGGCGTCGTTCTGCTGGCAGGTGCTCGGCCAGGCGGACTTCACGCGGTCCGACGCGATCGTCGGGCTCGGCGGCGGCGCGACCACGGACCTCGCCGGCTTCGTCGCGTCGACGTGGCTGCGCGGTGTCCGCGTGGTGCACGTCCCGACGACGCTGCTCGCGATGGTCGACGCGGCGGTCGGCGGCAAGACCGGCATCAACACCGTCGAGGGCAAGAACCTCGTCGGCACGTTCCACGCGCCCGCAGGTGTGCTGTGCGACCTCGCGGCGCTGGAGAGCATGCCGAAGCACGACTACGTCGCCGGGCTCGGCGAGGTCGTCAAGTGCGGGTTCATCGCGGACCCGCGCATCCTCGACCTGGTCGAGCAGCACGGCGACGAGATCACCGACCCCGTGCGCGCGGCGCAGTCCGAGGTGCTGGCCGAGCTCGTGGAGCGGTCCGTGGCCGTGAAGGCGCGGGTCGTGGGGGAGGACCTCCGCGAGGCCGGGCTGCGGGAGATCCTCAACTACGGGCACACCCTCGGGCACGCCATCGAGCACGTCGAGCGGTACTCCTGGCGGCACGGCGCCGCGGTGTCGGTCGGCATGGTGTTCGCCGCCGAGCTCGCGCGGCTCGCCGGGCGGTTGGACGAGTCGGTCGTGGCGCGGCACCGGTCGATCCTCACCGGGCTCGGGCTGCCGACGACGTACCGCGGCGACCGGTGGGACCAGCTGCACGCCGCGATGCGCCGGGACAAGAAGACCCGCGGGGACCGGCTGCGGTTCGTCGTGCTGGACGACGTCGCCCGGCCCGCGCGGCTGGAGGGGCCGGACCCGACCCTGCTGGTCGCGGCGTACGCGGAGGTCTCCGAGGGTGCGGCGCCGGTGCGGGGGATCTCGCTCGGCTGAGCGCCTACAAGCCCACAGGCTTGTAACGCAACTTACAATGTCTAACCGTTGTAAGTGGGCTTACCAGGGTCTAGCCTGGGAGCCATGTGGACCCTGACCGTGGACCAGGAGGGGAGTCGTCGCGTCGGCGACCGCGTCGACGCGCTGCTCGCCGACCTCGCGACGGCGTCCCCGCTCGTCGCCGCAGGTCCCGGGGCGGTCGTGCTGCCGTTCGAGCGCACCGTCGGCGACGAGGTCCAGGGCGTGCTCGCCAACCCCGAGCTCGTCGTCGCGCTCAGCCTGCACCTGGTCCGGGCCGGGGGGTGGAGCATCGGCATCGGCGCCGGCACCGTCGACACCCCGCTGCCGACCTCGTCGCGCGCGGCGTCCGGCAGCGCGTTCATCCACGCCCGCGAGGCCGTCGAGGCCGCCAAGTCCCGCCTGCGCCACGTCCCGCTCGCCGTCCGTGGACCCGACGCCGGGCTCGCCGCCGAGGCCGAGGGTGTCCTCGCGCTGCTCGGCGCGGTCGTCGCGCGCCGGACCGCGGCGGGCTGGTCCGTCGTGGACCTCGTGGCCGCGGGCACGACGCGGCAGGGGGACCTCGCCGCCGCGCTCGGCATCAGCCAGCAGGCCGTCAGCGCGCGGCTCGGCGCCGCCCTCTGGGACGAGGAGGTCGCCGCCCGACCCGCCGCGGCGCGCCTGCTCCGCCTCCTCGCCGCCGACGGACACGATGGGCGTCCCGACGACGAGGAGGACGACGCGTGACGCCGATCTGGACGACCGTCGTGGTGGTCGCCGCGCTGGCGGTGAGCGCCGGGCTCGGCTGGGTGGCCGCCGCCGGGGTGCTGCGGCTCGCCGACCGGACGCCGCCCGCGGACCCGGCGGCGGTGCCCGAGCCCGAGCCGGTCGAGGTCGACCCGGGCACCCGCCGGGGACGCCGGCGGCGCGCCGGGGACGGACCCGACGGCGACCGCGCCCGGGCGCGCCTGCGCGGCGGGACGTGGATCGGGGTGCTGGAACGGCTGGCCGTGACCGGGACGTTGCTCGCCGGGGAACCCGGCGGTGTGGCCGTCGTCGTGGCGATCAAGGGGCTCGGGCGGTACCCGGAGCTGCGCGGCGGGGACGACCCGGGGGTGTCGGAGCGGTTCGTCATCGGGACGCTGGCGTCGCTGGTGTGGGCCGGGGCGGCCGGGGTGCTGGGGCGGTGGCTGCTGACGCGGTGACGCTGCCGTCCGATCGGCCCCGACCGTGCATCGGCGTCAGGTCACGTGGACGCTGGACAACCTCGACCGGTTCGACCGCGAGGAGGACGGCGAACCGGACGACATCCTGGCGCAGCGCCTGCGGTGGTTGGTGGAGCTGCTCTCGGTCGTCGTCGCCAACAGCCTGAACGGCCCGGTCGTCCACGCGACCACGGAGGCCTGACGGGATCAGTCGGAGCCGCGCCCCCCGAGCACCAGGTGGTCGAACTCGGTCGCCGTGTGCTCGCGGTGGTCTCGTTCGACCGGGATGCCGGCGGACACCAGCAGGTCGGACGCGCGGGCGCCGTGCCACACACCGCCACGATCGGTGACGTGGAAGTGCACGCCGCCACCTCTCCCGAGCACGAGCAGACGCACCTCGGTCGAGGTGCCCCACCGAGCGCGTCTTGTGATGACCGTGCCGGACTCGACCTCGGCGAGCGGGACGCTCCGCGTCCGGGTCGCCGTGCGCACGGTCAGCCGCCCGGCCTCGACGGCCGCGCGGCACCGCACCGCGAGATACGCCGCGCCTGCCGGTCCCGCGAGCCAGGTGAGGTAGATCAGCAGCATCCACCCGCCGGTCGGGCCGGACCGATCCATCGCGAAGCACGCCAGCGAGCACGTCGACCGCCCGCGCCCGGAGATGGTCGTCAGGAACACGGGCGCGAACGCCGTGACGACGAGTATCCGCGTCGACAACCTGAGCCGGGACACGACGGGGCGCGGACCAGCGCGACGCCGCGGGGGAGGCGCCGGCCGTGCCGCCGTCGACCTGGTGCGCTCCACGCCACCACCTTGGCTCCTCGGGCCCGCGTGCGGGGGGGACGGACGACACCGTCACCCGTTCGCCGACCAGGACGACCTGTCGCCTGGACCCGGATCAGATGGCGTGTGCGGGAGGATCGGTGACCGTGGGTGGTGGCGATCAACGGGGGTGGACGGTGCCGGTGGTGCCGGGGGCCAGCGGTTCCGTGGAAGCGCTGTGGTCCGTGCTGGTCGGGCGCGAGGTCGACCGGGTGGTGTTCGACCGTGCGGTCACGCTCGTGTTCGAGGGCGGGGCGGAGCTGCGCCTGGAGTGCGCGTTCGGCGTCGTCGAGCGCGACGGCGTGACGCAGGTGGACCCGGGCGCGCCAGTCGGCGGGTCCGCTGCCGTCTTGGGAATTCTCGGCCGCGTCGTCGTCGGCGTCGCTGTGACCGAGGCCGGTGCCGTCCGGGTCGAGATCGCCGACGGCACCGTGCTCGAGTGCGCCGCGGACCCGGACGTCGAGGCGTGGACCCTCAGCGGTCCCAGCGGGCTCCTCGTGGTGTCCGTTCCCGGGGGAACGGTGGCCCAGTGGCCCGGTGGCCCGGTGGCCCGGTGGCCCGGTGGCCCGGTGGCCCGGTGGGGCGGTTCGACCGGGCGATGGTGGCGAACGGGCGGTTCACGCCGGTTCGGGCACCGCCGGCGTCGCTGACCTGCCACGATGCGGGAGCGCCTGACCACGGGAGGTTGGCGCTCGCCGCCGGGGAACAGGAGTCGGTCGAGTGACAGCGGGACTGCCGAGCACGACCGACGCCGCGACGCGCGTCGGTGCCGTCGCGAGGAGGTCAGCGAGAGCGAGCGGGGCCTCGAGGGCGTGGACCTGGGAGCACAGTGCCTGCCGCGGCTGACAGACAGACGTGGTCGGTTGCGCTCCTTGCGGTCGCGCTGGTCTGCGACCTGTACGCGGCAAGCGGCACGGGGTTTCGTTCAGGATCGTTCTACCGGGCTTCCTGGGCTGTCGCTCCGGTCATGTCGGTCGTCGGTTGTGCCGTCGGACTGCTCGTGGCCGCGGGATGGGTGCCTCGCGGGGTCTCGGCCCTGGCTCTCGCGCTGTCGCTCGTCGCGCTGGGACATCGACCGTCCCGTGCGACGGAGCAGGGGATGCCCGCATCGCTTCGCCGGTGGCGGTCCGGCGGCAGGTTCGTGGCGCCGAACGCGGTGACCGATCCCTGGCGGTGGCGGCGCGTGATCCTGATGACTGGAGCGCTGCTGCTGCAGATCGGATCGCTGGTGGCGGGCAGATGAGGCGCCGCCACGAACGGCACGTGGTCGGGCGGCCGAGGCCCCCGACGGGCGCTCGTTCAGGCCGCGGTCGCGGGGGTGGGGTCTGCTGGCCTTGCTTTCGTCAGCGGCACGGCGTGGTCTGCGCGGCACGTCACCGCGACCCTACAGCTGGCAGTTCGGCCCGAACGGGGGTGTTCGAGACAACGGGGAACGTGAACATGTACATGAACGTGCCGGGATCGAATCCGAACGGGTGCTCGAAGGACTGGCTGTGACCGACGATGTCCGTAGCGCGGTATCCGTCGGGATCCTGTTGTTCGCAGGATTGCTCGCGCTGGTGACCACCGGCGCGGCGACCATCCCACCGCGTGAAGCGACCGATCTGCGCATCCGCCGGTGGCGATGGGCGCCTGTCGTGCTGCTCACCGCCGGTGTCCTCACCGCCGTCCTGCTGCCATGGTGGCCGAGCCTGCCACTGAGCCTGGCTGCGGCGGCTCTGGCCGGGGCTGCGCTGCTTGCGCGCACGCAGTTCGACCTGCGTGAGAGTGGCAGCAGCAGGCGCGTGGCGGCCCGGAACTCCCGGCCGGTACGCCGTGTGATGCTCGTGTACGCATCGTTGCTGGTGCTCGCCGTCGGCGTGTGCGCAGGTGTCGTGGTCACACAGGGCTGATCGGGCGGCGGTCGAAGTGCGATCGCACGCGGCGCTCACCCCATGCCCGCGGCACGGCTGGACCGAGTGCGAAGGGCGCGCCGACGTCCGCACGCTAAGATGTCCGACGGCCCAGCCCCGTCCCGACGCGGACGCGCGTGGTGGGGCGACCGAGACCCCTGACAGGAAGCAGTGACGTGGCGACGACGAACGACCTCAAGAACGGCACCGTGCTGAAGATCGACGGCCAGCTCTGGACGGTCATCGAGTTCCAGCACGTCAAGCCCGGCAAGGGTGGCGCGTTCGTGCGCACCAAGCTGAAGAACGTCCTGTCCGGCAAGGTCGTCGACAAGACGTTCAACGCGGGTCTGAAGATCGAGACCGCGAACGTCGACAAGCGCGACATGCAGTACTTGTACAAGGACGGCGAGGACTTCGTGTTCATGGACACGGACACCTACGACCAGATCACGGTCCCGGCCGCGACGGTCGGCGACGCCGCGAACTTCATGCTGGAGTCGACCAACGCGATGGTCGCGACCAACGAGGGCGTGCCGCTGTACGTCGAGCTGCCGCCGTCGGCCGTGCTGATGGTGACCTACACGGAGCCGGGCCTGCAGGGCGACCGCTCCACGGGTGGCACCAAGCCGGCGACCCTGGAGACGGGCTACACGATCCAGGTCCCGCTGTTCCTGGAGTCGGACACGAAGGTCAAGGTCGACACGCGTGACGGCAGCTACCTGGGTCGCGTGAACGACTGAGGTGGGTGCCCGTACCAAGGCCCGCAAGCGGGCCCTCGACGTCCTCTTCGAGGCGGAGCAGCGCCGGCTCGACCCGATGACGGTGCTCGCCGACCGGATCGCCCAGCCGGGCACCGAGGCGGCGCTGCCGCAGTACTCGGTCGAGATCGTGGAGGGCGTGCAGACGCACCGGCCGCGCATCGACGAGGTCATCGCGACGCACTCGCACGGCTGGACGATCGAGCGGATGCCCGCGGTGGACCGTGAGCTGCTGCGGATCGGCGCGTGGGAGATCCTGTTCAACGACGACGTGCCGGACGCGGTCGCGGTGGACGAGGCCGTCGAGCTGGCCCGTGACCTGTCGACGGACGAGTCGCCGGGCTTCGTGAACGGCCTGCTGGGTCGCCTGGTCGACCTGAAGCCGACGCTCCTGGCCTGAGGCCCCGCGCCGCGCCGAGAGCCCCCGCCCGCCCCGGGTGGGGGCTCTCGCGCGTCCGGGCCCGGCGCCCCCGCCCGGCGTGGCGCGGATCACCGCTCCGGCCGTGGACGCCGGGGAGCCCCACCCATCAGCGCCCTGTAGGGTGCCGGGGAACGAGCATTCCTTTAACACCGTCCTGTGAGGCGGGGAAGGAGCGGCCCGGATGACTTCCGGTACCCCCGTGCCCGACGACGTGGACGCCTCGCAGGCGACCGTCGTGCTGGGCGAGCAGGACGTGGCCCGCGCGCTGACGCGCATCGCCCACGAGATCCTGGAGCGCAACAAGGGCGGCGACGAGCTCGTCGTCCTCGGCATCCCGACGCGCGGCGTCCCGCTGGCGTACCGCCTGGCGGAGCGGCTGGCGGCGGTCGAGCCGGGTCTGGTGGCCGAGAACCTGGTCGGCAGCCTGGACGTGACGATGTACCGGGACGACCTGGCGCAGCACCCGACGCGCACGATCGGTGCGACGAGCGTCCCGGCGGGTGGCATCGACGGCAAGGTCGTGGTGCTGGTGGACGACGTGCTGTTCTCGGGTCGGACGATCCGGGCGGCGCTGGACGCGCTGAACGACCTGGGTCGGCCGCGGGCGGTGCAGCTGGCGGCGCTGGTGGACCGGGGTCACCGGGAGCTGCCGATCCGCGCGGACTTCGTGGGCAAGAACCTGCCGACGTCGACGTCGGAGCGGGTGACGGTGCTGCTGGCGGAGACCGACGGGCGCACGGCTGTCGTGATCGAGAACGGCGGTGCGCGATGAGGCACCTGCTGTCCACCACGGACCTGGATCGTGCGGCCGCGGTGCGGGTCCTGGACACCGCGGCCCAGATGGCCGCGACCCAGGGCCGGCAGATCAAGAAGCTCCCGACGCTGCGCGGGCGCACGGTCGTGAACCTGTTCTTCGAGGACTCGACGCGGACGCGGATCTCGTTCGAGACGGCGGCGAAGCGGCTGAGCGCGGACGTCATCAACTTCTCGGCCAAGGGGTCGAGCCTGTCCAAGGGGGAGTCCCTCAAGGACACGGTGCTGACGCTGCAGGCGATGGGGGCGGACGCGATCGTCGTCCGGCACCAGGCGTCGGGCGCCCCGCACACCTTGGCCCACGCGGGCTGGACGGACGCGGCGGTGGTGAACGCGGGTGACGGGATGCACCAGCACCCGACGCAGGCGCTGCTGGACGCGTTCACGATCCGTCGCCACCTGACGGGCTCCGCGACCAACCCGGACGGCGTCGGCAACGACCTCGCGGGCCTGCACGTCGCGGTCGTCGGGGACGTGCTGCACAGCCGCGTCGCCCGGTCGAACGTCGACCTGCTGCACACCCTCGGCGCCCGGGTCACCCTGGTCGCCCCGCCGACGCTGCTGCCGGTCGGGGTCGGTCCCTGGCCCGCGGAGGTGTCCTACCGGCTGGACGACGTGCTCGCGCAGGGCCCGGACGCGGTGATGATGCTCCGCGTGCAGCGGGAGCGGATGTCGACGGCGGGCGGCGGGTTCTTCCCGAGCCCGCTGGAGTACACGCGCCTGTACGGCCTGGACGCGCGCCGCCTGGCGGGGCTGCCGGAGCACAGCATCGTGCTGCACCCCGGTCCGATGAACCGCGGGCTGGAGATCTCGGCGGACGCCGCGGACTCGGTGCGCTCGGTCATTGTGGAGCAGGTCGCGAACGGCGTCGCGGTCCGGATGGCGGTGCTGTACCTGCTGCTGTCCGGCGACGGCGACACCGGCGTCCCCCCGGCGACCGGTGCGATCCCCGCCCTGACCAGCACGCCGGCCACGCCCGCCACCGCCCCCGCCCGCTCCACGACCCCCGAGGTGAGCGCCCGATGACGACGCAGTACCTGCTCAAGGACGTCGCCCCCCTGGGCGGCGACCGCACCGACGTGCTCGTGGCGGGCGGCCTGGTCGCCGCGATCGGCGCGGGTGCGGGCGACGCGGCGGAGAACGCCCCGGACGACCTGCACGTGATCGACGCGACCGGGATGGTGCTGCTGCCCGGCCTGGTCGACCTGCACACCCACCTGCGCGAGCCGGGCCGCGAGGACGCCGAGACGATCGTGTCCGGCACCCGCGCGGCGGCGGTCGGCGGGTTCACCGCCGTGCACGCCATGGCCAACACGACGCCGACGCAGGACACCGCGGGTGTCGTCGAGCAGGTGTGGCGGATCGGCCGCGAGGCGGGCTGGACGGACGTGCACCCGGTCGGCGCGGTCAGCGTGGGCCTGGAGGGCCAGCACCTCGCCGAGCTCGGCGCGATGGCCGACTCGGCGGCGCGCGTACGGGTGTTCAGCGACGACGGCAAGTGCGTGCACGACCCGGTGCTGATGCGCCGCGCGCTGGAGTACACGAAGGCGTTCGACGGCGTGGTGGCGCAGCACGCGCAGGAGCCGCGGCTCACCGAGGGCGCGCAGATGCACGAGGGCGTCGTCTCGGCGGAGATCGGCCTGGCGGGCTGGCCCGCGGTCGCCGAGGAGGCGATCATCGCCCGCGACGTGCTGCTCGCCGAGCACGTGGGCGCGCGCCTGCACGTCTGCCACCTGTCCACGGCGGGGTCGGTCGAGATCGTGCGGTGGGCGAAGTCCCGCGGCATCGACGTGACGGCCGAGGTCACCCCGCACCACCTGGTCCTCACGGACGAGGAGGCGCGCGGGTACGACCCGGTGTTCAAGGTGAACCCGCCGCTGCGCACCCAGGCCGACGTGGACGCGGTCCGCGAGGGCCTCGCGGACGGGACGATCGACATCGTCGCGACGGACCACGCCCCGCACACCCGCGAGGACAAGGACTGCGAGTGGGCGGCGGCCGCGTTCGGCATGACCGGCCTGGAGACCGCGCTGTCGGTCGTGCAGCAGACGATGGTGGACACGGGCCGGATGACCTGGGCGGACGTCGCCCGGGTGCTGTCCGAGAACCCGGCCCGGATCGGTCGCCTCGACGGCCAGGGCCGCGCCATCGCGGTGGGGGAGCCCGCCAACCTGGTGCTGGTCGACCCGGACGCGCGCCGCGTGGTGGTCCCGGAGGAGCAGGCCACGGCCTCCACCAACTCCCCGATGCGCGGGCGCGAGCTGCCCGGCCGGGTGGTCGCGACGTTCCTGCGCGGGCGCGCGACGGTGCTGGACGGCGTCCCGCAGGACGACCGGTCCTCGACGGCGGGCGGCACGCCGCGCGCGGCGGGTCGGGTGACCCCCTGATGCCGCCCTGGCTGTCCGTCACGATCCTCGTCGTGCTCGGCGCGGCGCTGCTGCTCGGCATGGCGCGCGGCTGGCGTCGCCTGCAGCGCGGTGCCAGCCCGGTCCCGGCCCCGCCCGCGGTGCCGGACGAGGACGCCCTCGGTGCCGCGCGCACCGAGGAGGTCCCGGCGACCTACGTCTCGACCACGCGCGCCGGCGACTGGCTGGACCGCGTCGGGGCCCACGGGCTCGGCGTGCGCTCGGCCGCGACCGTGCAGGTGCGCGACGCGGGCGTGGTACTGCGACGACGAGGGGCGCCGGACGTCTTCGTCCCGCGCGCGGCGCTGCGCGCGGTCGGGATGTCCGGCGGCATGGCCGGCAAGGTCGTCGGCGGCGAGGGGCTGGTCGTGCTGACCTGGGTCCCCGCGCCCGCCGAGGACCCGCGCGGCCTCGACACCGGCCTGCGCCTGCGGCACCCCCGCCAGGGGGAGGAGCTGCGCGCGGCCACCCAGGAACTGATCGGATCGACACCCGCCGCGAGCGGGTCGGAGGAGAGCTCATGACGGACGCACTGCTGGTCCTGGAGGACGGGCGGACGTTCGCCGGCGAGGCCTACGGGGCCACCGGCACGACGGGCGGCGAGATCGTCTTCAACACCGGGATGACCGGCTACCAGGAGACGCTGACCGACCCCAGCTACCACCGCCAGATCGTCGTGATGACGGCGCCGCACATCGGCAACACCGGCGTCAACGACGAGGACCCCGAGTCGGGTCGCATCTGGGTGTCCGGGTACGTCGTGCGGGACCCCGCGCGCCGCGCGTCGAACTGGCGCAGCGCCCGCACCCTGGACGAGGAGCTCGCGGCGCAGGGCGTGGTCGGCATCTCCGGCATCGACACCCGGGCGCTGACCCGGCACCTGCGCGAGCGCGGCGTGATGCGCGCCGCGATCGTCTCCGGGGACGCGCTGCGCGACGCCGCCGGGCGCGCGCGTCCGGTCGAGGACCTGGTCGCCGAGGTGCGGTCCCAGCCGGGCATGTCGGGTGCGGACCTCGCGGGCGAGGTCTCGACGGACGTGCCTTATGTCGTGGGTGCCGTCGACGCGGCGGGCGCGCCGCTCGACCGGCCGGTCGCCCGCGTGGCCGCCCTGGACCTCGGGATCAAGGCCATGACCCCGCACCGGATGGCGGAGCGCGGCATCGAGGTGCACGTGCTGCCCGCGATGTCGACCATCGAGGACGTCCTCGCGGTCGCGCCGGACGGCGTGTTCTTCTCCAACGGCCCCGGCGACCCGTCGGCGGCGACCCACGAGGTCGAGCTGCTGCGCGCGGTGCTGGACCGGCGGATCCCGTTCTTCGGCATCTGCTACGGCAACCAGCTGCTCGGGCGCGCCCTGGGCTTCGGCACGTACAAGCTCGGCTACGGGCACCGCGGCGTGAACCAGCCGGTGCTGGACCGGGCGACGGGCAAGGTGGAGATCACCGCGCACAACCACGGGTTCGCCGTGGACGCGCCGCTCGACGAGGTCGCCACCGCCCCGCACGACGGCGGGCGGTACGGCCGCGTCACCGTCTCGCACGTCGACCTCAACGACGACGTCGTGGAGGGCCTCGCCGCCCTCGACCTGCCGGCCTTCTCGGTGCAGTACCACCCCGAGGCCGCCGCGGGCCCGCACGACGCCGCCTACCTCTTCGATCGGTTCCTCGACCTCATGCGCGCGCCCGAGCAGGGCGCTGCTGCCGCGGGTCAGGCCACCGACGTCACCTCCACCGTGAAGGGCGCCTGATGCCTCGCCGCACCGACATCCACTCCGTCCTCGTCATCGGCTCCGGCCCGATCGTCATCGGCCAGGCCGCGGAGTTCGACTACTCCGGCACCCAGGCGTGCCGCGTGCTGAAGGAGGAGGGCCTGCGGGTCGTCCTCGTGAACTCGAACCCGGCGACGATCATGACCGACCCGGAGTTCGCCGACGCGACCTACGTCGAGCCGATCACCACCGAGGTGCTGACCTCGATCATCGCCAAGGAGCGCCCGGACGCGATCCTGCCGACCCTCGGCGGGCAGACCGCGCTGAACGCGGCCATCGCGCTGGACGAGGCGGGCGTGCTCGCCGAGTACGGCGTCGAGCTCATCGGCGCGAACATCCCCGCCATCCAGAAGGGCGAGGACCGCGAGCAGTTCAAGGGCGTGGTCGAGGTGTGCGGCGGCGAGTCCGCGCGCTCCGCGATCATCCACACCATCGACGCGGCGCTGACCGCCGTCGAGGACCTCGGGTACCCCGTGGTCGTGCGCCCGTCGTTCACCATGGGCGGCCTCGGCTCCGGCATCGCCTACGACGAGGACGACCTGCGCCGCATCGTCGGCCAGGGCCTGCACTACTCGCCGACCACCGAGGTGCTCCTGGAGGAGTCGATCCTCGGCTGGAAGGAGTACGAGCTCGAGCTCATGCGCGACAAGGCGGACAACGTCGTCGTCGTGTGCTCCATCGAGAACGTCGACGCGGTCGGCGTGCACACCGGTGACTCGGTCACGGTGGCGCCCGCGCTGACCCTCACGGACCGCGAGTACCAGCGGCTGCGGGACATCGGCATCGCGGTCATCCGCGAGGTCGGCGTCGACACCGGCGGCTGCAACATCCAGTTCGCGGTGCACCCGGACACCGGCCGGATCATCGTCATCGAGATGAACCCGCGCGTGTCCCGGTCCTCGGCGCTGGCGTCCAAGGCCACCGGCTTCCCGATCGCGAAGATCGCGGCGCGCCTGGCCGTGGGCTACACGCTGGACGAGATCACCAACGACATCACCGGCTCCACCCCGGCGTCGTTCGAGCCCACGCTCGACTACGTCGTCGTCAAGGTGCCGCGGTTCGCGTTCGAGAAGTTCCCGGCCGCGGACCCGACCCTGACCACGACGATGAAGTCCGTCGGCGAGGCCATGGCCATGGGCCGCAACTTCACCGAGGCGCTCGGCAAGGCCATGCGGTCGATCGACCGCGCCGGCACCACCTTCCACTGGTCGGGGACCGCGCTCACCGGCGCGGACCTGGACGCGCTGGTCGCGACCATCTCGACGCCGACCGAGCACCGCCTGGTCGACGTGCAGCAGGTGCTGCGCGCGGGCGTCCCCGTCGAGGACGTGTACGCCCGCACCGGCATCGACCCGTGGTTCCTGGACCAGATCCAGCTCATCAACGAGGTCGCGGCCGACACCGCCGCCGCCCCGGAGCTCACCGCGTCGGTGCTGCGCCGCGCCAAGCGGCACGGCCTCTCGGACGTGCAGGTCGCGCAGCTGCGCGGCATCGGCGAGGACGTCGCCCGCGAGGTCCGGCACGCCCTCGGGGTCCGCCCGGTCTACAAGACGGTCGACACCTGCGCCGCCGAGTTCGCCGCCCGCACGCCGTACCACTACTCGGCGTACGACGAGGAGACCGAGGTCGCGCCGCGCACCCGCCCGGCGGTCCTCATCCTCGGCTCCGGCCCGAACCGCATCGGCCAGGGCATCGAGTTCGACTACTCCTGCGTGCACGCGACGCTGGCGCTCAAGGGCGAGTACGAGACCGTCATGGTCAACTGCAACCCCGAGACCGTCTCGACGGACTACGACACCGCGGACCGGCTGTACTTCGAGCCGCTGACCTTCGAGGACGTCCTCGAGGTCTACGAGGCCGAGCTCGCCGCCGGCCCGGTCGCCGGGATCATCGTGCAGCTCGGCGGGCAGACCCCGCTGTCGCTCGCGCAGCGCCTGGAGGACGCCGGCCTGCCGATCCTCGGCACCCCGCCCGCCGCCATCGACGCCGCCGAGGACCGCGGCGCCTTCGGCCGGGTGCTCGCCGCCGCGGGCCTGCCCGCCCCGGCTTTCGGCACCGCCACCACCCTGGAGGCCGCGCGCGAGACCGCGAACCGCATCGGGTTCCCCGTGCTGGTCCGCCCGTCCTACGTGCTCGGCGGGCGCGGCATGGAGATCGTCTACAGCGACGAGCAGCTCGGCGAGTACGTCGAGCGCGCTCTGGCCGACGCCCGCGCCGCGGGCCGGGCCACGCTGCCGCCGCTGCTGATCGACCGGTTCCTCGACGACGCCATCGAGATCGACGTCGACGCCCTGTACGACGGCACCGAGCTGTTCCTCGGCGGCGTCATGGAGCACATCGAGGAGGCCGGCATCCACTCCGGCGACTCGGCGTGCGTGCTGCCGCCGGTCAGCCTCTCGGAGGCCGAGCTGCAGCGGATCCGCACCTCGACCGAGGCCATCGCGGCCGGGGTCGGCGTGCGCGGCCTGCTGAACATCCAGTTCGCCCTGGTGTCCGACGTGCTCTACGTCCTGGAGGCCAACCCGCGCGCGTCCCGCACCGTGCCGTTCGTGTCCAAGGCGACGGGCGTCCCGCTGGCCAAGGCCGCCGCGCTCGTCATGACGGGCCGGTCCATCGCGGACCTGCGCGCCTCCGGCGTGCTGCCCGCCGACGACGCGGGCGTGCTCGACCTCGACGCGCCCATCGCCGTCAAGGAGGCCGTGCTGCCGTTCAAGCGGTTCCGCACCGGCGACGGCACCGTGGTCGACACCGTCCTCGGCCCGGAGATGCGCTCCACCGGCGAGGTCATGGGCTTCGACACGGACTTCCCGACGGCGTTCGCCAAGTCCCAGTCCGCGGCGTTCGGCGGCCTGCCCACCGGTGGCCGGGTGTTCATCTCGGTCGCCGACCGGGACAAGCGCTCGATCGTGTTCCCGGTGAAGCGGCTCGCGGAGCTCGGGTTCGAGATCCTCGCGACCGACGGCACCGCCGCGGTGCTCAAGCGCAACGGCATCGCCTCGCGGGTGGTCCGCAAGTTCTCGACCGGCCGCGGTCCGGCGGGGGAGCCCACGATCGTGGACCTCATCTCCGCGGGCGAGGTCGACATGGTCGTGAACACCCCCTCGGGCCAGGGCGCGCGCGCCGACGGCTACGAGATCCGCGCCGCCACGACGGCGGCCGACAAGGCCATCGTCACGACCGTGCAGCAGCTCGGCGCCGCCGTGCAGGGCATCGAGGCGCAGCTCGCCGGTCCGTTCGCGGTCGCCAGCCTGCAGGAGCACGACGCCGCCACGGCCGCGCGCCGCGCCGCCGGTGCCGCCGTCGCCGGTGGCGCCGGGGTCGTCGCGTGAGGCCCTTCGGGGCGCGGCTCGCCGACGCGATGTCCGCGCACGGCCCGCTGTGCGTCGGCATCGACCCCCACGCCTCGCTGCTGGACGCGTGGGGGCTGCCGGACACCGCCGCGGGCGTGCGCACCTTCGCGCTGACCGTCCTGGAGGCGGTCGGCGGGCAGGTCGCCGCCGTCAAGCCGCAGTCGGCGTTCTTCGAGCGCCACGGGTCCGCCGGGGTCGCGGTGCTGGAGGAGGTCGTCGCGGCGGGCCGGGACACCGAGACGCTCGTGGTGGTCGACGCCAAGCGCGGCGACATCGGCTCGACCATGGGCGGCTACGCCGACGCCTACCTGCGCGATGGCTCCCCGCTCGCGGGGGACGCGCTCACCGTGTCGCCGTACCTCGGGTCGGGTTCGCTGGCCCCGGCCGTGGAGGCCGCGCTGGCGACCGGGCGCGGGCTGTTCGTGCTCGCCCTGACCTCCAACCCCGAGGGCCGCGAGGTGCAGCACGCCCGGGACGCCGAGGGCGTCGCCGTCGCCGACCGCGTCGCGCGTGCTGCCGGGGCGTCGAACGCCGCCGAGCTCGCGACGACCGGGGGTGACCTCGGCTCGATCGGGCTGGTGGTCGGCGCCACCATCGGCGACGCCGCCACCCGGCTCGGCGTGGACCTCTCCGCCGTGCGCGGACCGCTGCTCGCCCCCGGTGTCGGCGCGCAGGGCGCGGGGGCGGCCGAGCTCGCCGCCGTGTTCGGCGACGCCCGGCGGGCCGTGCTGGCCTCCTCGTCGCGCGGCGTCCTGGGTGCCGGGCCGGACGTGGGCGCCCTGCGCGACGCGGCCCGCCGGGCCGCCGACGAGGCGGGCGCCGCGCTGCGCTGAGTCGTGCTCCCTTCCCCTTGCCGAGGGACCGCCCCGGTGGCGCCCCGAGGCGGTCCGCACAAGGGGACGTTCCGGGACGATCCGGGCGCCCCGTCGCGGCGCCTGCGCGGGGCCGTGGGGGACGCACAGGCGCGACACGCTGTGGGAACGTGCCGGGAACGCGATCCCGTGCCATCCTCGGGAGATGGAGCCATCCCCGAGCGGCGCGACGTCGCACCGGACGGGGACGGCAACGCAGTTCCATGTCCCTGCCTCCTGACAGTGATGAGAAGGTGACTCACGTGGCACTTCCGACTCTCACCCCCGAGCAGCGCGCAGCGGCGCTCGAGAAGGCCGCCGCCGCGCGGCAGGCGCGAGCCGAGGTCAAGAACCGGCTGAAGTACTCGCAGGGCACCCTGTCCGAGGTGATCTCCCAGGGCCAGAAGGACGAGACGATCGGCAAGCTCAAGGTGCTCGCCCTGCTCGAGTCGCTCCCGGGAGTGGGTAAGGTCAAGGCGCGCCAGATCATCTCCGAGATCGGCATCTCGGAGACCCGCCGGGTGCGCGGCCTCGGCCCGCACCAGGTGAAGGCGCTCGTCGACCGGTTCGGGTGAACCGGGCGCCGGACCCGATCCCGGCCCCTGAGAGGGCCGCACGACCGCAGGAGCACCAGACCGCATGACGACGCCGCGCGCCCGGTTGACCGTCCTCGCCGGACCGACCGCCGTCGGGAAGGGCACCGTGTCCGCCGACCTGCGGGCCCGGTACCCGCAGGTCTGGCTGTCCGTGTCCGCCACCACGCGCGCCCCGCGACCCGGTGAGGTCGACGGGGTGCACTACCACTTCGTCCAGCCCGAGGACTTCGACCGCATGGCGGCCGAGGGCGAGCTGCTGGAGTGGGCCGTCGTGCACGGGCGCAACAGGTACGGGACGCTCCGGCGGCCGGTCGAGGAGCGACTGGCCGCCGGGGAGCCGGCCCTGCTGGAGATCGACCTGCAGGGCGCCCGGCAGGTCCGGCAGACCATGCCGGACGCGCAGTTCGTGTTCCTCGCCCCGCCGTCGATGGACGAGCTCGTCCGGCGCCTCGTCGGGCGCGGCACCGAGGACGCCGAGGAGCGCGCGCGCCGCCTCGCGACGGCCGAGGTCGAGATGGCCGCGGAGTCGGAGTTCGACCACGTCGTGGTCAACGACGAGGTCCGCCGCGCCACGGACGAGCTGGTCTCGCTGATGGGCCTGCCCGTCGCGGTAGACTGACGGGTAGCCCACCACCTTCGACCCGGGGAGTCACCGTGTCCGGAACCGTCGCCGAGCCCATCGGCATCACCGACCCGCCGATCGACCGCCTGCTGGAGCGCGCGGACTCGAAGTACGCGCTCGTCATCTACTCGGCCAAGCGTGCCCGCCAGATCAACGCGTACTACTCGCAGCTCAACGAGGGCCTGCTCGAGTACGTCGGCCCGCTGGTGGAGACCCGCCCGCAGGAGAAGCCGCTGTCCATCGCGATGCGCGAGATCGACGCGGGCCTGCTGACGGTCACCGCGACCGACGAGGCCTGAGCCCCGGACCCCGGCTGCCGTGCGCATCGTCCTCGGCGTGGCGGGCGGCATCGCCGCCTACAAGGCCGCGCACGTCCTGCGGCTGCTGTCCGAGGCGGGGCACGACGTCCGCGTCGTGCCCACCCGCGCGGCGCTGGAGTTCGTCGGGCGCGCCACCTGGGAGGCCCTGTCGGGTCACCCGGTGACGCCCGAGGTGTTCGAGGACGTCCCCGAGGTCGCGCACGTGCGGCTCGGCCGCGAGGCGGACCTCGTGGTCGTCGCCCCCGCGACCGCGGACCTGCTCGCGCGGGCCGCGTCGGGGCGGGCGGACGACCTGCTCGCGGCGACGCTGCTCACCGCCACGTGCCCGGTGCTCATGGCCCCGGCGATGCACACGGAGATGTGGCAGCACCCGGCGACCCGCGCGAACGTCGCCACCCTGCGTGAGCGGGGCGTGCACGTGCTCGACCCCGACTCGGGGCGGCTGACCGGCGCGGACAGCGGCCCGGGGCGGCTGCCCGAGCCCGACGCCGTCGCGGCGGCCGCGCTCGCCCTGGTCGACGCGGAGGGCAAGCCCCGCACCCGCGACCTGGTCGGGCGACGCGTGGTCGTGTCCGCGGGCGGGACGCGCGAGCCGCTGGACCCCGTCCGGTTCCTCGGCAACCGGTCCTCGGGCCGGCAGGGCGTCGCGCTCGCGCGCACGGCCCTCGCCCGGGGCGCCGACGTCACGCTGGTCGCCGCGAACCTCACGGTGCGGCCCCCGGCGGGCGTCCGGGTCGTGCCCGTGGAGACGACCGCCGAGCTCGCCGACGCCGTGCGCGCCGCCGCGGCGGACGCGGACGTGGTGGTGATGGCCGCCGCCGTCGCGGACTTCCGGCCCGCCGCCGACGCGGCGCACAAGATCAAGAAGCAGGCGGACGGCAGCGCGCCGCCGCTCGCGCTGGTGCAGAACCCGGACGTCCTCGCCGGGCTCGTCGCCGAGCCCGCGCGCACCGACGGCGGGCGGCAGGTCGTCGTCGGCTTCGCCGCCGAGACCGGCGACGCGGACGGCGACGTCCTGCACCACGGACGCGCGAAGGCCCGTCGCAAGGGCGCCGACCTGCTCGCGGTGAACGCGGTCGGCGGCGGCCAGGGCTTCGGCACCGAGGGCAACGCCGTGACCGTCCTCGACGCGGCGGGCGAGGTCGTCGCGTCCGTCGAGGGCAGCAAGGACGCCGTCGCGGACGGTCTCTGGGACGCGGTCGTGTCCCGGCTGCACCGGTGAGCCCGCGCGCCCAGTAACCTGTGCGCATGTCTTCTGCTGGTTTGCGCCTGTTCACGTCCGAGTCCGTGACCGAGGGCCACCCGGACAAGATCTGCGACCAGATCTCCGACGCCATCCTCGACGCGATCCTCGAGCAGGACCCGAGCGCGCGCGTGGCGGTCGAGTCCATGGTCACGACGGGCCTCGTGCACGTCGCGGGCGAGGTCACGACGAGCGCGTACGTCGAGATCCCGCAGATCGTGCGCCAGGTCGTCCGCGGCATCGGCTACACCTCCTCGGAGATCGGCTTCGACGGCGACTCCTGCGGTGTGTCGGTGTCCATCGGGCAGCAGTCGCCCGACATCGCGCAGGGCGTCGACAAGGCGTGGGAGTCCCGCCAGGACGCGGCGGACCACGACCCGCTCGACCTGCAGGGCGCGGGCGACCAGGGCCTGATGTTCGGCTACGCCTCCGACGACACCGAGAGCCTGCTGCCGCTGCCGATCTGGCTGTCGCACCGCCTCGCCGAGCGCCTCGCGCAGGTGCGCAAGGAGGGCGTGGTCCCCGACCTGCGCCCCGACGGCAAGACCCAGGTCACGGTGGCCTACGACGGCGACCGCGCCGTGCGCCTCGACACCGTCGTGCTGTCCACCCAGCACGGCCCGGGCCTGAACCTGGAGACCGACCTCGCGCCCGCGATCCGCGAGCACGTCGTCGAGCCCGTCCTCGCCGAGGCGGGCCTGGACATCGACACCAGCGACTACCGCCTGCTGGTCAACCCGACCGGGCAGTTCGTCGTCGGCGGTCCGCAGGGCGACGCGGGCCTCACGGGGCGCAAGATCATCGTCGACACCTACGGCGGCATGGCCCGGCACGGCGGCGGCGCGTTCTCCGGCAAGGACCCGTCGAAGGTCGACCGCTCGGCCGCGTACGCGATGCGCTGGGTCGCCAAGAACGTCGTCGCCGCGGGCCTCGCCCGCCGCTGCGAGGTCCAGGTCGCGTACGCGATCGGCAAGGCGCACCCCGTGGGCCTGTACGTCGAGACGTTCGGCACGGAGACCGTCCCGGTCGACCGGCTGACCGCCGCGATCCGCGAGGTGTTCGACCTCCGCCCCGCGGCGATCATCCGCGACCTCGACCTGCTGCGCCCCATCTACCGGCAGACCGCCGCGTACGGGCACTTCGGTCGCGAGGTCGCCGACTTCACCTGGGAGCGCACCGACCGCGTCGAGGCGCTGCGCGCCGCGCTCGCCTGAGCGAGGTCGCGGACGGGGTGACGACCGGCACCACGGGATCGGGCGAGGCGGCGGGGACGCCGGAGCAGCCGACGCTGCTCGACCTCGACGCGCCCGCCCGGCCCCGTCGGCGCGCCCGGGCTCGGGACGTGGACGTCGAGCCCGCGGCGGACCTGCCGGTCGCCCGGGTCGCCGTCGAGCTGTCGCCCCCGCACCTGGACCGGCCGTTCGAGTACCTGGTCCCGGCGAAGCTCGCCGCGACCGCGGTGCCCGGCGCCCGGGTCAAGGTGCGGTTCGGGTCGCAGGACGTCGACGGGTACGTGCTCGACCGGCTCGCCGAGGCGGAGCACGACGGCGCCCTCGTCCCGCTGCGGCGGGTCGTGTCGCCCGAGCCGGTGCTCACCCCGGCGGTGGCGCGGCTCGCACGCGCCGTGGCGGACCGGTACGCGGGGACGTTCGCCGACGTGCTGCGCCTCGCGCTGCCGCCCCGGCACGCCCGCACGGAGGGAGAGGTGCCCGCCGCGGGTGCCCGGGGCGCCGTCGACGGAGGGGACACCGGCTCAGGCGCGGCGTCCGGTCGGGAGCCCGGCTCGGGCGCGCCCGCCTCCGAGGCGACCGGTGCCGGCGGCCCCGCGGCCGCGGACGACTCCGCAGCGCCGGCCGTGCCCGCCGTCCCGGGGGCGACCCGCGCGCAGGTCGAGCAGGTCGGG